>NZ_JAGINT010000001.1:632128-948192 GCF_017876295.1 Kribbella aluminosa
GCCGAGGCGGACCCGTTTAGGGGAAGTGGATGATCCCATGCTGCCGAGAAAAACTTCGCAGTGAGTGTTAGAGCCGCCCGTACCCCAAACCGACACAGGTGATCAGGTAGAGAATACCAAGGCGATCGAGTGAACCATGGTTAAGGAACTCGGCAAAATGCCCCCGTAACTTCGGGAGAAGGGGGACCGGATCCGTTACCTTACTTGCTGAGGGAAGCGGTGATGGTCGCAGAGACCAGGCCCAAGCGACTGTTTACTAAAAACACAGGTCCGTGCGAAGAAGTAATTCGATGTATACGGACTGACGCCTGCCCGGTGCTGGAACGTTAAGGGGACAGGTTAGCTGGTTTTGGCCGGCGAAGCTTTGAACTTAAGCGCCAGTAAACGGCGGTGGTAACTATAACCATCCTAAGGTAGCGAAATTCCTTGTCGGGTAAGTTCCGACCTGCACGAATGGCGTAACGACTTGGGCGCTGTCTCAACCGTGGACTCGGCGAAATTGCATTACGAGTAAAGATGCTCGTTACGCGCAGCAGGACGGAAAGACCCCGGGACCTTTACTACAACTTGGTATTGGTGGTCGGTACAATTTGTGTAGGATAGGTGGGAGACTGTGAAGCTCGGACGCCAGTTCGGGTGGAGTCATCGTTGAAATACCACTCTGATTGTTCTGGCTGTCTAACTTTGGTCCGTTATCCGGATCAGGGACAGTGCCTGGTGGGTAGTTTGACTGGGGCGGTCGCCTCCTAAAAGGTAACGGAGGCGCTCAAAGGTTCCCTCAGCCTGGTTGGCAATCAGGTGTTGAGTGTAAGTGCACAAGGGAGCTTGACTGTGAGACAGACATGTCGAGCAGGGACGAAAGTCGGAACTAGTGATCCGGCGGTGGCATGTGGGAGCACCGTCGCTCAACGGATAAAAGGTACCCCGGGGATAACAGGCTGATCTTCCCCAAGAGTCCATATCGACGGGATGGTTTGGCACCTCGATGTCGGCTCGTCGCATCCTGGGGCTGGAGTAGGTCCCAAGGGTTGGGCTGTTCGCCCATTAAAGCGGCACGCGAGCTGGGTTTAGAACGTCGTGAGACAGTTCGGTCCCTATCCGCTGCGCGCGCAGGAGACTTGAGAAGGGCTGCCCCTAGTACGAGAGGACCGGGGTGGACGAACCTCTGGTGTGCCAGTTGTTCCGCCAGGAGCACGGCTGGTTGGCTACGTTCGGGAGTGATAACCGCTGAAAGCATCTAAGCGGGAAGCACGCTTCAAGATGAGGTCTCCCACCGGGTTAACCGGGTAAGGCCCCCAGTAGACCACTGGGTTGATAGGCCAGAGGTGGAAGCGCCGTAAGGTGTGGAGCTGACTGGTACTAATAGGCCGAGGGCTTGTCACTTATCTAAACTTCAAGCCTTGAGTTGCGCTCTGTAACGATGTTCGCGTTCACTGTATAGTTCCCAGGATACGGTCACCCCAGCAGCCCTTTTTGTGGTTCTGTGTTGGTTGATAGTGTTCTTATAGAGTTTCGGTGGCCATAGCGTCGGGGAAACACCCAGTCTCCATTCCGAACCTGGAAGTTAAGCCCTTCAGCGCCGATGGTACTGCGACCGGGAGGTCGTGGGAGAGTAGGACGCTGCCGGACATTCACACTGTTAAGGGCCACCCCGCGAGGGGTGGCCCTTAACATTTCCCCAGACGGATACACCCCTTGGGCGATGTGTGCCGGCCGGCCGCGGATCCGCCGCCCCCGGACGCAGGTGCTGCGGCCGGACTACAGCTGGTGTGGTTCAGCCCCTCGAACTCCACCTAGGCGACAGTCTGTGAGAACCCCAGACTCCGAACCGCTCGACGCCTTCGTGGTCGAGTACGGCGAGCACCTGGTCGTTGATACTGCCGAAGTCGTACGCATCCGGCCGGTCGCTCGCGCCGAAGCCGACCGGGTGGAGCTGAAAGACCCGAAACCGCTCCGCCAGGAAGTCGCTGATCGCGTAGTCCGGCGGCCGGCGCTTGTTCTTGAGCAGTACGAGCGCCGGCCCGGAACCGCTGACCCGGTAGGCGATCCGGGCGCCGGCACGTTCGACGTACCGGTAGGTCATCCGAGGATGGACTGCAGGGCTGTGGTCACGGTGGTGCGGGTCGCCGCGGGGAGGTCGGCGGTGAGCGTGTTGATGCGGTCGACCACCGCATCGTGGACCTCGTGGGCCAGCTTCAGACCGGCGGGACTGAGCTCGATACGGAAGGCGCGGCGGTCGCCGGGGATCGGGGTGCGGGCGACCAGGCTGCGGCGTTCCAGGCGGTCGACCATGCTGGTCAGGCTCGAGCGTTCGATGCTCAGGATGCGGCTGAGATCCGTCATGCCCTGCGGTCCGGCGATCAGCACACAGAGCAAGCGCGCCTGCTGCGACGTGAGGCCGAGCGGCCGGCTGGTCTCGGCGTGCAGGTCCTGCAGCAGGTGCATCGTCTGCACGAGCGCACTCGCGAAATCGGTGTCCTGGGCAGCCGTCGTCGTCACCATGTCTCACATGATAGTCCGCTGAACTAATAGTTTGCTGTTCTAAGTATCCGTGCTACAACTAGTTCGAACAGCAAACTATCTGAGGAGTCGATATGAACGTGCGGTTCGGATACGGATCGCCGGACTCGGTGCGGGACGTGGCCGCGATCGTGCGGCTCGCGCAGCAGGCGGACGCCGATGGTCTCGATCACGTCAGCCTGGCCGACCACCCGTACGTCCCGGACATGCTCGACGGGTACGCCGCGATTGCGTTCCTGCTCGGGCGTACCGAGCAGCTCTCGGCGTTCGTCAACGTGACCAACCTGCCGCTCCGCCCCGCGCCGGTGCTCGCCCGTACGGCGACCTCGCTGGCCGCGCTGTCCGGCGGACGCTTCATCCTCGGACTGGGCGCCGGCGGTGCATGGGACCGGATCACCATGATGGGCGTTCCCGAACTCCGCCCGGCCGAAGCCGTCCAGGCGTTCGAGGAGGCGATGCAGCTCGTTCACGGGCTGTCCGACGGCGGTACGCCGACGCCGACCAAGCACTACCCGATCGGCGCGCTCCGCCCGGCCGCCGTACCGGCACCGCCGATCTGGACCGGTTCGAACGGTCCGAAGTCGCTCGCCGCCACCGGCCGGCAGGCCGACGGCTGGATCCCCGGCCACGCCGCCGACTGGCTCAGCGACCGCTACCGCTGGTCCCGCCCGATCATCGACGAGGCAGCCCTGGCCGCCGGTCGTAAGCCGTCCGACATCGGCACCATCTACAACTTCCCCGGCACGATCACCGCGACCCCCCTCCGCCAGACCCGCGACGCCGAGGGCCGCTGGATCGGCGGCTCCGTGTCCCAGTGGACCGAAGAACTCACCGACGCCATCCTCAACCACAACGCCACCGGCTTCACCCTCTTCCCCCGCGGCGCCGACCCCCACGACCTCCAACTCGCACGCTGGTCGAAGGAGGTCGTCCCCGCCATCCGCGCAGAGCTCAGCCGGCAATGACCTCGTAGGTCGCGCTCAGGTACTGCGTGTGTCGCCGGAACCCGTTCCGGTAGGTGAACCGTAGGTCCGTGGCCCGCAGCGGCCGTACGTCGCTGGCGATCCCGCAGCCGGACCAGGATCACGGCCCGCCCCTCAGCCGGTACCCGGCGACCGGGACCGACGGAAGCGTCGCGGGATCCGGCCCCGGCCGCCAGGTACTCACTCCTCGATTGCGCCGCGGACGGCCCGCAGATGCTGGCGGAACGTCAGCGAGGGATCGGCCGCCCGCTTGTCCAGGTAGTCCGCGAAACCGACCTGTGTCCGCAGCGACCGCCCGGCGCGGATCTCGGCCGCCTGCCGGTGCTCGGTGTCCCGGATCGACTCCGCCAGCGACTGCAGCTCGGCCACGCGATCCGCGGGTACGAAGATCGCCCCGTCCTGATCGGCGAGTACGACGTCGTCGCGGGTCACCGTCCATTCGCCGATCGTTGCCGTGGACAACGCGTCGGCCGGCTGCGGGTCGAGCCGCAACGGACCGGTCGGCAGCGCGCCGAGGCTGAACACCGGCAGCCCGATCGCGCTGATGTCGACGGTGTCGCGGTGCAGCCCCCAGATCACGATCCCCGCGACCCCGGCCGCCGCAGCCTCCAACGCCACCAGGTCGCCGACACACGCCTCGTCCCGGCGCCCGCCGTTGTCCACCACGAGTACGTCGCCCTCGGCCGCGGACTCGAACGCCTCCAGGAACACGTCCACGCTGCCCACATGCTGCGCCGGCAGGACCCGCCCCGCGACCCGCTCACCGACGACCGCAGTCACCGGCACCGTGCGAACCGGCACGCCCGCCCGCACACACGCATCGGCCAGATGCGCCGTCGTCAATCCAACGAAATGCTCCAGCATCCGCTGCCCCTCTCGTGTGCAATCTCGACAGGAGGTATCCGGCAACCGCGACGGCCTCTCCGCCTGAAGTCTCGTCCCGACTCACCGTCTGGGGGGACATCTCCTGTCGAGATGTACATCACTCGCGCGACAGGAAGGCGAGGAGCCCCTCCAACGCCGGCTCGGTCGTGGTGTCGACGGTGACTGCCGGAACCGGCAGATCCACGGACTGGAAGGCGTTGTGGGTACGGACTCGCGCGTCCGGGCCGATCTTCGCGTCCTCGTGGGCGGCCCGCCGCGGATCCGACGCGGTTCGCGCGGTGATCCGTTCGAGGGCGACCTCGGCGCTCGTCGTGCAGTGCACGATCCGGATGTCGGCGCGGCCGAGCATCGGGCTCAGGCCCGGGTTCCACAGCCGGTCCTGGAAGGCCGCCTCCGCGACCAGCGTCGTACCGCGGCCGACCAGCAGGCCGATCACGTCGAAGAACGTCGACAGGGTCCGCATCGTCAGCGGATCGCCGGGGCCCGCCACGAACCCGGGGGTCGCGTGCGCCATCCCCTCCTTGATCTCGTCCCGGCAGATCGCCGGGCAGCCGATCGCGGTCGCGATCCGGTGCGCCAGCGTCGTTTTCCCCGTCCCGGGCGGACCACTCACCACGACCAGCATAGGTTTCGACTGCACTCGCTGTACCTTAGTCGCGACCGCGGGTACCCGGTGTAAAGCGCGTGTCAGGAACTGTCGGTGCGGGTGGCTAGCGTGGTTCCGGTGACGACCTATTCGGCGGTCCGGACGACCGGGATCTACTGCCGCCCGGGCTGCGGCGCGAAGCCGCTCGCGGAGAACGTCCGCACCTTCGAGCTGCCCGCCGCGGCCGAGGCGGCCGGGTACCGCGCGTGTTTGCGCTGCCGTCCGTACCGGATCGTCGGGACGGTGCCGGACGCGGCGCCCGAGCTGGTCTGCCGGGCCGTGCAGCTGATCATCGCCGGGCTGCTGGACGACGATGGTGAGGCGGCGCTGGGCGCGCGGCTCGGGCTGTCGGTGCGGCAGTTGCGGCGGCTGTTCCACGAGCATCTCGGCGCGACGCCGGACCAGTTCGCGCGGTCCCGGCGGGCGCATTTCGCGCGCCGGCTGCTGGACGACACGGAGCTCGGGATCGCGGAAGTCGCGTTCGCGTCGGGGTTCGGGAGCCTGCGGCAGTTCAACCGGGCGATGCGGGAGATCTTCCGGGCCTCCCCACGGGAGCTCCGCGACCGTCGGCGCCGCGGCGATCGGCTGGCGGCGGACGGGGGTCTGGT
This sequence comes from Kribbella aluminosa, assembly GCF_017876295.1. NCBI lineage: Bacteria > Bacillati > Actinomycetota > Actinomycetes > Propionibacteriales > Kribbellaceae > Kribbella > Kribbella aluminosa. The sequence goes on from NZ_JAGINT010000001.1 coordinate 637,771, forward strand.
ACTGCGGTTGCCGTTCACGCCGCCGTATGACTGGGACACGATGTGCACGTTCCTCGCCGACCGGGCGATCCCCGGGGTCGAGTCGGTCGAGGACGGGGTGTACCGGCGGGTGATCTCGCTCGACGGCGAGCCCGGGATGCTGGAGATCGGGCCGGGTGGCGACGACCACCTGCTGCTGCGCGCGCATCTCCCGTTCTGGGAGGGCGTCATCCACGTCGCCGACCGGGCCGCGCGACTGGTGGGGGTGGACCACGATCCGATGATCGCCCGCGGGCAGTCGGCTCCGGTCTTCGGCCCAGAGGTGGCGGCACGACCCGGCCTTCGGGTGCCAGGTGCGTGGGCCCCGTTCGAGGTCGCCGTCCAGGCGGTCCTCCGGGACCGGCTGCCACCGGCGGACGCGACCGACGCCCTGCACAAGCTCGTCGAGGTCCACGGCACCCCGGTCCCGGGCCTCACCCACGGCCTGACCCATGCCTTCCCCGCCCCCGAGGCGCTGACCTCCGCCCATCTGATCGGCACCCTCGCGACAGAAGTTGCTGACGGCAACATAATGCTCGAGCCGGCGGCCGGGCTCGTCCGGTCCCTCGAGACCGTGACGAGCCCGCCCGCCGCACAGGAGATCGCCCTACGCCTCGGGGATCACTCACCGGCCGCTGTGCGTCAGTGGCTGGTGAGTGTTACGTAGGTGCCGTGAGTGAGTAGTTCCGTTGCCGCAGCCGTTGCCAGCGCGTACGCCGCGCCGGTGATCGCCGGTCCGACGCTGATTCGTACCACGCCGGCCTCCGCGAGTTCGCGGACGGAGGGTGCGCCCGGGCCGACCATTACGTTCAGCGGGAGTGGTGACTCCTTCACCAGTTCGGCGATCGTCGGTAGGTCGACCACCCCGGGTACGAACAGCACATCCGCACCGGCATCGGCGTAGATCTTCGCCCGCTCGATCGTCCCGGTCCGGTCGCCGTACAGGTACGTGTCCGTCCGCGCGTTGATCACCAAGTCGCCGCCGCCTACCGCCCGCGCCGCCCGGATCCGCTCGGCGTGAACCAGCGGATCGTCCAGCACCCGCGCCGTACTGTCCTCCAGGTTCACCCCGACGGCACCCGCCTCGACGACCTCCCGCACCGTCCGCGCGACATCGCCGTACCCGGCCTCGACATCCGCCGTGACCGGCACCTCGACCGCGGCACACACTGCCCGTACGGTCGCGACCGCGGTCGCCAGGTCCAGCCCGCCCGCATCGTCGACGCCATGCGCCCAGGCAACCCCAGCACTCGTCGTCGCGATCGCCTGCGCACCCGCCGCCGCGATCGCCCGCGCCGAGCCCGCGTCCCACGCGTTCGGCAGCACGAGCGGCGGCTGCGCGTGCAACTCCCGCAACCGCCGAGCCGACGCGCTCACAGGCTGATGATCAGTTCGTGGTCGATCTCCACGAACTCCACGATCAGGTCCGCGAACCGCCCCGCGATCAACTCCTGGTACGCCGCCGACCCGGTGTGCGCGTCGTACGCCGCCTGATCCGCGAAGTGCTCGACGAACAACAGGTAGTCGGGCGTCGCCGGATCCCGGTACACCCGGAACGACAGCGTCCCCTCCTCCGCACCCGGGCCGCGCGGCCCGAACTCCTGCACGATCGCCTCGGCCGCCGCCTGGTTGCCGTCCTTCAGCCTGATCGGAAACACCTTCGCCAGCATCACAGTCCTCCTTGGTGGTTTTCCTCAAGGTTCGCCTGCCGCCGGCGGTGCGTCCGGCCATATTCGGTCATCTCAGTGTGACCATATAGCGAGACAATATGTCTCATTTAGCAAGACTCTGCGCTAGCGTGAACACTGTTGGCGAAGGCAAAGGAGCCTGGGATGAACAACGTGTACACACACGGCCATCACGAGTCGGTACTGCGCTCGCACCGCTGGCGGACCGCGGAGAACTCCGCCGGATACCTGCTGGCGCACCTGCGCCCCGGGATGTCGCTGCTCGACGTCGGCGCCGGCCCCGGGCACCATCACCGCCGACCTGGCCCGTCTGGTCGAGCCTGGCCGGACCACCGCGCTCGAGGCGAGTGCCGACGCGCTGGACATCACCCGGAAAGCGTTCGAGAACGTCGAGGTCGACGTGGAGTTCGTGGTCGGCGACGTCCACGCGCTCGATCTGCCCGACGACACGTACGACGTCGTCCACGCGCACCAGGTGCTGCAGCACGTGGCCGATCCGGTGCAGGCGCTGCGCGAGATGCGCCGGGTGTGCAAACCGGGCGGGATCGTCGCGGTCCGCGACTCCGACTACCACGGCTTCGTCTGGTACCCGGCGCTGCCGGAGCTCGACGAGTGGATGGGCCTCTACCAGCGGATGGCTCGCGCCAACAAGGGCGAGCCGGACGCGGGCCGCCGTCTGCTTGCGTGGGCACACGCCGCCGGGTTCGAACAGGTGGAGGCAACCACCTCGACCTGGGCGTTCACCAACCCGGAGGACCGTGCGTTCTGGGGCGGGATGTGGGCCGACCGGATCCTGAAGTCCGCGCTCGCGGACCAGGCGCGCGCGGCCGGCGTACCGGAGGAGACGCTGACCGCGATCTCAGAGGCCTGGCAGACCTGGACGGCCGGTCCCGACAGTTGGATCTCGATCCTGCACGGCGAACTACTGTGCACGGCGTGAGCGCTGCCGGGAGATCTCGTACAGCACCGCGGTTGCGGCGTTGGCGGCGTTGAGCGAGCTGGCGGAGCCGGTGATCGGGATCCGGACCAGGTGGTCGGCCGCCTCCCGCCACGCCGTACTGAGGCCGGCCGTCTCGTTGCCGATCAGCAGCAGTACGGGCTGGGTGAAGTCGAAGTCGTAGACGTCGGTCGTGCCGTGCTCGTCGGTGCCGACCACCACGACCGGCGACCGGCGTACCCACTCCAGGACCTCGCGATGGGAGGGCGCGCGGACGGCGGGGACCGCGAAGAGTGAACCCGTCGTCGCGCGCACCGCCTTCGGGTCGTACACATCGGCCGCATGCCCGGTCACGATCACCCCGTCGGCGCCGAACGCGTCGGCGGACCGGATGATCGACCCGATGTTCCCCGGTCCGGTCGGCCGGTCGAACACCACCCCGAGGAAGTCCGGCCCGACCGGGATCCGCGCCAGCTCGTCGGCCGGCAGCTCCAGTACGGCGATCAGCTCCGGGTCGTCCTTCTCGCCCAGCTCGGCCAGCAGTTCGGGGGCCATCGAGACCCGCTCGACGTGTGGCAGCCGCTGCAGCAGCTCCGAGGCCCAGCGGGACAACGGCCGGGACGCGTCGTGGATCACCGTGCGCACCGGCCAACCGTTGTCCACGGCAACCGAAATCGGCCGGACGCCCTGGACCAGGAACTCGCCGGCCCGCTGCCGCTTGGCCCGGTTGGTCAGTGACGCCTGCCAAACCTGGAACCGGGCGTTCCGCGTCGAGATCCGCTGCACAGGCTTACCCTACGCGGGCGGCGCCGTGGACTCGCGCACGATCAGCTCCGGCCGGAACAGCAGCGACTGTCCCTGCGTCGGCCCGGAGTCGTCCAGCCGGGACCGGAGCTGCGTGAACGCGGCCGCAGCCATCTCCTTCATCGGCTGCCGGACCGTGGTCAGCGTCGGCGCGTACAGGTCCGCCAGCACGATGTCGTCGAACCCGACCACCGACACGTCCTTGCCGACCTCGAGCCCACCGTCGCGCAGACCGCGGCAGACACCGAGCGCGCACATGTCGTTGATCGCGACGATCCCGGTCGGCGGCTCCTCCAGCGCGAGCAGTTCGGCGGCGGCGGCGCGCCCCAGCTCGGACGCCTCGACGTCGCCGAAGTCGTCGGCGTCGCCCTTGACCGGTGCGCGGACGGCCGTCGCCGGATCGATCCCGACCTGTTCGAGCGCGGCCGTGAACCCGCGGTACCGCTCCTTGCGGTTCACGCTCGCCAGCGCGCCGGACACGAACGCCAGCCGGCGGTGCCCGAGCCCGGTCAGGTGCTGGGTGGCGAGCTGACTGCCGATCGCGTTGTCGACGCTGATGCTCACCAGCGACGCCGGATCACCCGCTTGCGACGTACGGTCGAACGCCACCAGTTGCAGCCCGCGTTCCACCAGCGGCATGACGTGCTCGAGCGACGGCAGTGACGAGCACAGCACGACGCCGTGCACGCCGTCGGCCCACAGTTCGTCGATGTAGTCGCGCTCGCGGCGGGGATCGCGCTCGGAGTTGCAGAGCAGTACGTGGTACCCCTCGGCCAGCGCCGCGGACTCCAGGTGCCGGGCGAGCGCACCCCAGAACGGGTTGCCGACCGACGGCACCACCAGCCCGATCGTGGTGGTCCGGCCGGTCCGCAGCTGCCGGGCCGCCCGATTCGGGCGGTAGCCGAGCTTGTCGATCGCGCGCTCGATCCGCTGCCGGGTCTCCGGCAGCATCCGGTGGTTGCGCCCGTTGAGCAGGTTCGACACCGTGCTCGGCGAGACGCCCGCCTCGGTCGCGACCTGCTGGATCGTCACCTCACCAGTTCTCAATTCACCGCCCACCCGCGCATTCTGTCACCCCGTGGTTCAGCCGGCTCGCAGTGCAACGATGCATCAAGATTTGCCGAAAGTCCAGTTCGAGTTGATGAGAGGCGACCTCTTGACGGCGGGCGAAATCCGTTTCTAGCATGCGGTGCATCGTTGCACCAGCCTCGCATAACTGCGCCGCTCCGGCTGGTAGATCGTTGCACCAGTCCCCTTCCGCAGCACCACGAAAGGCGCGCCATGGAGTACACCCGCAGATCAGTCCTGACAGCCCTGGGGCTCGGCGCGGTCGCCGCCGCCACCGGGTGCTCCGCGTCGTCCGGCGGCAACAGCCAGGCTGCCGCCGACGGACCCGTCGAAGGTGAGATCACGCTGCTCACCCCGCTGTTCGAGGGCAGTTCCGGCAAGCAGCTGCTGGAGGGCAAGCTGCTGCCGGCGTTCCAGCAGAAGAACCCGAAGGTCACCGTCAAGGTCGACTACACGAACTACAGCGCCCTGAACGAGAAGCTCACCACCAGCCTGGCCGGCGGACTGATGCCGGACGTGGTGATGCTCGGCGTCGGCTGGATCCCGCCGTTCGCCCACAAGAAGGTGCTCGCGCCGCTGCCGGACGACCTGGCCAAGCGGTACGAGTACGAGGACCGGGTCCTCGAACCGTCCCGGTTCGACGGCAAGCTGTACGCGCTGCCGATGGTCCTGGACACCCGGATCGTGACGTACCGCAAGGACATGTTCGCCGAGGCCGGCATCAAGGCGCCGCCGAAGGACTGGGCCGAGCTGCGGGCGATGTCGAAGGAACTCGCCCGGGCGGACAGCTCCGGCAAGCTGACCCGGGTCGGGTTCGACCCGTTCTCGATCGATCTCCGGCAGTGCTGGGAGACGTTCCTGTTCGCCAACGACGGCAACCTGTTCGACGAGAGCGGGCAGCAGGTCAAGTTCGACGACGACCGCGGCGTCGAGGCGCTGCAGCTGCTCCTGGACGTGATCAAGGACAAGTCCGCCGATTACTCGTTCAAGTCGTCCGCCGGTCAGCCGAGCACCCTGCAGCAGGGGCGGGCCGCGATGATGATGGCGAACAACTCGCTCTGGGTGCAGCTCCAGCAGCAGACCCCGGAGCTGCTCAAGGACGACAAGGTCGGCGCGTTCATCCTGGCCAACAAGGTCCCGGCGATGTTGCAGGGCGGCACGATGGTGTCCCGCTCCGCCTCGACCAAGCACCCGGCCGCGGCGCAGGCGCTGGTGGAGTTCATGGGTACACCGGAATCCATTCTGCCGACCGCCCAGCAGCGCGGCTCGGTGCCGGGCGTCCAGAACCTGCGGACCTCGGAGTACGTGAAGGAAAACGGTTTCGTCAAGCTTGCCCTGGACAACATGAGCAAGGCCCGGTCCGAGGGCGGAACCGCCGCCTGGATGGAGATCCGGGAGAAGGTCAAGACCACGCTGGAGACCGCGGTGGTCGGCCAGAAGTCCGCGAAGGAAGCGATCGACGACCTCGCGAACCTGAGCAAGGAAGCGATCTCCCGGCTGTGAGCGGAACCATCGTGCCGACCGCCGAGGGCAGGTCCCGGTCCCGCAGCCGGGTGCCGGGTCCGCCCTCCCCGGCCACGGCTGCCTCGCGTCGTCAGGGTCTGGCCCGCACCCGGCGGCGGGCCGGCCTGCTGATGGTCGCGCCCGCGCTGCTGCACGCGCTGATCTGGATCGGCATCCCGCTGGTCGCCGCGGTGGTGCTGAGCTTCACGTCGTACGACGTGCTCACGCCGCCGCGGTTCACCGGGCTGCAGAACTTCCGTGACCTGGTTTCCGACAACGTTTTCCGCCGGGCCGTGCTGAACACCAGCATCTACACGTTCTTCACGGTCCCGGTGGCGATGGGGATCGCGCTGCTGATCGCGCTGATGCTGAACACCCGGCTGGCCGGGCGGGCGATCTTCCGGACCGCGATCTTCATCCCGCAGGTCACGGCGACGATCGCGGTGGCCCTGGTCTGGCTGTGGATCTACGACCCGCGCAGCGGCCTCGCGAACGCCGTACTGTCGTTCCTCGGTCTGGACGGGCCGGCCTGGCTGTCGTCGACGAGCTGGGCGATGCCGGCGGTGATCGTGGTCGGCGTCTGGCAGGGCATCGGGCTGAAGATGCTGATCTACCTGGCCGCGTTGCAGAGCCTGCCGGTCGACCTCTACGAGGCGGCGTCGGTGGACGGCGCGTCCAAGGTCCGGCAGTTCTTCAGCCTCACCGTGCCGTTGTTGCGGCCGGCAACGTTCTTCGTGTTCGTGACCTCGGTGATCGGGGCGTTCCAGTCCTTCGACCAGGTGTACATCCTGACCGACGGCGGTCCGGCGAACAGCACGACGATGATGACGTACGAGATCTACAAGTCCGCGTTCCGGGAGTTCCGGATGGGGTACGCGTGTGCGCAGAGCCTGGTGCTGTTCGCGCTGCTGCTGTTCCTGACCCTGCTGAACCGGCGGATCACCGGAGGTGACCGTGCCACCCGTTGACACTGCCTCAGCCGTGGCGCGGCGGGCACGCGCCGGCCGGGCCGCCCTGTACCTGGCGCTGATCGCGATCTCGCTGGTGATGATCGTGCCGTTCGTCTGGATGCTGCTGACCTCGGTGAAGACGCCGGGCGACATCGCCGCCGTACCGCCCCGGTTGCTGCCGACGCACTGGGCCTTCGGCAACTATGTGGACGCGTTGCGGGCGGCGCCGTTCGCGACGTACGCGCGGAACAGCTTCGTGATCGCGGCGAGCCATACGCTGCTGAACGTGGTGATCGCGTCGATGGCCGGGTACGCGCTGGCCCGGTTGCGGTTCCGGGGCAGTTCGCTGATCTTCCTCGGGTTCGTCGGGGCGCTGATGATCCCGACGTACACGAAGATCCTGCCGGAGTTCCTGATCGTGCGGTTCATGCCGTTGTTCGGAGGGAACGACATCCTCGGGCAGGGCGGCACCGGGTGGCTGGACACCTGGTGGGCGCTGATCATCCCGGGCGCGGTCAGTCCGTTCTCGGTGTTCCTGTTCCGGCAGTTCTACCTGGACCTGCCGGTGGAGCTGGAGGAGGCCGCCCGGCTGGACGGCCTCGGCGAGTTCGGGATCTACGCCCGGATCATGACCCCGCTGGTGAAGCCGGCGTTCATCACGGTCGCGCTGCTCACCTTCGAGGGGTCGTGGAACAACTTCCTCTGGCCGCTGCTGGTGACCAAGAGCGACAGCCTGCGGGTGATCCAGGTCGGGCTGTCCGTGTTCCGTACCGAGAACGACACCCAGTGGGCGTTCCTGATGGCCGGGACAACGCTGGCCACCGTACCGATGGTGGTGCTGTTCCTGATCGGGCAGCGCTACTTCGTCCAAGGGTTCGCGAACGCGGGCATCAAATGACACACACCTTAGGAGAACGACTGATGGAACTGCAGGGGACACGTGCGCTGGTCACCGGGGCCGGGCACGGTATCGGCCGCGGTATCGCGCTCGGCCTGGCCGCGGCCGGGGCGGACGTCGTGGTGCACTACGGGAAGTCCGCGGACGCCGCCGCGCAGACGGTTTCCGACATCGAGAAACTCGGCCGGAAAGCGATTTCGGTCGGCGCCGACGTGACTTCGACGGCGGACGTCGACCGGCTGCTCGACGAGACGGCCGGATTCCTCGGCGGGCTCGACGTACTGGTCTGCAACGCCGGCCACCTGATCGGCCGGGTCAAGGTCGAGGAGATGACCGACGAGCACTACCAGCAGGTGGTGGACGTCAACCTCGGCGCGACGTTCCGGACCACGCGGGCCGCGATCCCGCAGCTGGCACAGTCGGCGAACCCGCGGATCATCACGATTGCCTCGCTCGCCGCGCACAACGGCGGCGGTCCCGGGTCGGTGGTCTACGCGGCCGCGAAGGCCGGGATCCGCGGGTTCACCAAGGGCCTCGCGAAGGAACTCGGGCCGCGCGGCATCACGGTGAACTCGGTCGCGCCCGGGTACATCGCGGAAACCGCGTTTCATCAAACGTTTTCCACCACGGAGGCGCAGGCGAACATGGTCGCCGGTACGCCGATCGGCCGCGCCGGGCAGGTCGAGGACGTGGCGAACGCGGTGCGGTTCCTGGCACTGCCGGCCTCCGGGTACCTGACCGGGATCACCATCGACATCGACGGTGGCACATGGCCCCGATGAATCCCCCGACCGAACGCGGCGGCTGGTGGCACGAGTACGTGTGCCCGGCGCACGGTGTCGAGCTGTCGCATGTCGGCTTCGAAACCGGGCGCTTTCCGGCCGGCGGTGTTCCGTGTTCCTACGGTTGCCGGGTCGATACGCCCGCGGTGCGCGGGGCGTGGATGGTGCTCGCACATCATTTCTGGGCGCGGCGGATCCGGCTTCTCTCGTACGACGGGGGCGGCGCCGAGCTGCTCGCGTCGTACGCGCGGCTCTACCTGGACCTCACCAAGGAAGGCGAGCACGACCAGGCGCAGGACTGGATGCAACGCGGCCGCCTGTTCCACCAGGCACTGACGGATGCGGTGTGGGGCGTCCCGATCGCGCACGCCATCCGTACGCTCGCCGACCGCTCCGTCGTCGAGCTCGACGAGACACTGCCGATGCTCGACGACATGGTTGCCGGGGCGCGGCGGGCCCGGGACGCGATGGTTGCCCAGGACAAGTTCTCCTCGAACTACACCGCCTGGTTCAACGCTCTCGGCGCCACCGCGAGCCAGGCGGCAGCCGCCGTACGCGAAACGGAATGGGACGGCGCCGACGAATGGCTGACCGGTGAGCACGGCCAGTTCGCGCACCTGGACGCGTCGACCGGCGACGACGGCTGGGAGTGGGAAGGCAGCACGTACTACCACGGCTTCGTCCTCCGCGCGTACCTCCTGAGCCTCCGCGGCTACGACCCTTCAGCCGTCCCGGCCAGCCTGGAGACCATGATCGCGGCACTCGCCGACATCGCTACCCCCGGCGGACTCCTCCCCGCTCTCCACGACGGCCCTTACCGGCGCGTCCCGCTCGCTCTCGAATGGCTGGAGATCGCCGCCCTCGCCGGCCAGTTCACGTCGGCTGTCGACCTCAGCGCCGTCGCAGCGCACGCCCGCGCGGAGGTCGGCGCGGACTACGACGGCCTGGAGGACCGATTCGACGGCTGGTTCAGCGGGCCGCCCCGCGCCGGCGCACTCCCGGCTCGCGGGCCCGACTCCACCTACGCCGTGATCCGCACCGCCGGCATCCACGCGATCCTCGACCACGGCCCACACGGCGGATCCCACGGCCACCACGACAAACTCGCGCTGTACCTGTACGGCTCCACCACTCCCTGGCAACCCGACCCCGGCCAGGTCCCGTACGGCCACGCCCCATGGCGCGCGCACTACAAGTCCGTCGTCTCGCACCCCACCATCCGCATCGACGGCCTCGAACCCGCCGAGGCGACCGGCACCCTGACCCGCAACGGAAACTCCATTTCCGCAACGGTTTCCGGCTGGTACGACGGCGTCCGCGCCACGCGTGATCTGGTTGCCGCCGACAACTACCTGCTCGACATCGTCCGGGTGACTGCCGACCGCGAGCGCGAGATCGTCCTCCAGTTCCGCCCCGACGTCGACCTGACGGTCGAGGTCGGCCCGCGCGCGACCCGCAGTACCTGGACCGGGGACGAGAAGCTCTACGGCTACCACCGCGGCGACGGCATCCCGGTCACGCGGCCCGGCCCGGGCCCGGCCGACGACCCGCAACGGACCCGGACGTGGATCGACTGGACGGTCACCGGCACCTCCGCGACCTTCTGCTCCGTGTACTCGACCGCCCCGATCGACGACGACCTCGCCGAGGTGATCACCGATGTATGACGCACGTATCGACGAGCTACGGGCCGGCCTGGACGGACGGTACGCCGCCCAGTGGCGCCGGCTCCGCGAGCAGTGCGACTGGTACCGCACCCAGACCCCGCCGACCGAGCACCCGTCCGCGAGCATCACGTACTTCGGCCCGGCCGCCGCAAACCTCGCACTCGCTTTCCGTCTCACCGGAAACGAGGGATATCGAGCCGAAGCCGCCCGCTGGATCTCGGCCGCCATCGGTTTCCCGCACTGGGGCAAGGCGCACCTGCCGGATCACGATCTCGACGCGGGCTGGCTGCTGCACGGGCTGTCGCTGGCGTCGACCTGGCTCGGCGACGACTTCGAGCTCGCCACCGAGCTGCGCGCCAAGCTCGAGTTGCAGGGCACCCGGCTGTACGAGTTCGCCGTCGAGTCCGAGGGCTCGTGGTGGAGTTCGTCGTACTGGCAGAACCACAACTGGATCTGCTACACGGGGCTCGCCGCGGCAGGATACGCACTCGGTCGTTCCGAGTGGACCGACCGCGCCCGGTCGAACTTCGCGACCGTGATCGAGTTGCTGCCGTCGGACGGGTCCGACATGGAGGGCGTCGTCTACTGGCGGTACGGCGTGCCGTGGCTGGCGACGTACCTGGATCTGCTCCAGGACCAGGAAGGGCTCGACTGGTGGAACCGTTGTCCGTTCCTGGCGAACACGTTTTCCTACCGGCTGCAGCAGTGCGCGCCCGGGTTCGAGGAGAACATCGACCACGGCGACTGCCACGACCGGCGGAGCGGGCACAGCGTCGCGCTGTACCGGAAGCTCGCGGCGGCGTACCGGATCGGCGAGGCGCAATGGCTTGCGGAAACCGTTTCCGAACGTTTCTTCTGGCGGGAGGCGTACGCGAGCGGCGTGAAGCCGGGCGTGATGCCCGAGGCGTACCTGGAGCTGCTCTGGTACGACGACTCGCTGCCGCCGGTGGATCCCGCCGAGAGCGCGCCGCTGTCGGCGTACTTCCCGGACCTCGGGCTCGTCACTGCCCGCACCGGATGGGACGACGAGGCCACAATGGTGTCGTTCAAGGCGTCGCCGGGCGGCGGGCACCAGGCGTGGGAGACTTCGCACAAGTTGGACCGTGAGCGCGGCTGGGACACGTTGAGCGCCGGGCATCATCATCCGGATGCCGGGTCGTTCGTCCTGACGTCGCGGGGTGCGTTCCTGGCGGTGGACGAGGGGTACAGCAACCGCAAGCGGGCGGGGGACCACAACCTGATCCTGGTGGACGGGCACGGGTTTGCGGACGAGGACAGGTACCACGTCTACAAAGGGATCCCGTACGAGCGTCAGGCTGACCTGGTCGACGTACTCGCGGCCGACGGCATGGCCCACGCGACCGCGCGGATCGCCGCGATGTACCCACCGGAGCTGGGGATCACGCGCCTCGACCGGACCCTCGTCTTCACCCCGGCCGGCCGGATCGTCCTCCTGGACCACTGCGCCGCGGACACCCCGCGGGACTGGACGCTACTACTCCACGCCGACTGGCCGATCGAGTACGGCGAAGAGATCGCGCTCCGCTCCGGGTCGGCCCAGGCGTGGGTTCGGTTGCACACGCCGCTCGACGTAGAACCCACCATCACCGAGGTAGAAGCCAACCCGACCTCAAGCACCCCCAGCCTCCGCCTGACCCGCACCATGCACACCCTCCGCGCCACCGCCCGCCAGACCACAACCGTCACCCTCCTCACCACCATCGAACCAACCTCCGCCCTCCACCCAACCCGACCCACCGCCCGCCTAATCCCCATAACCCAAGGCCACGCCGTCACGTTCACCGACGAAACCGTCCTACTCCCCGACACCCAAGGTCGCCTAAACGCCCATCCACTCACCGCTCCCGCTGCGGCGAGCACGGCGTCCGCCCTGCGGGCGGCAGACGAGGGGCTGGCGGACCGCCAGGCCATCACAATCGACGCAGACCAGGTGTCCCAAGCGGGCGACCACCCGTCGCCGGGCGATTGTGATGGCCTGGCGATCCGCGCCATCATCCAAACCCCTGACCGTCGAATCACCGTCCCGGCGGAGCACACCCGATGACCGCCCGCTCCGCAGCAGCAGGCAGCCCTGCGCTCGCGACCGCTTCCCACCCCCAGCCAGCAGGCAGCCCTGCGCTCGCGACCGCCCCTCAGCCAGCAGGCAACCCTGTGCTCGCGACCGCCCCTCAGCCAGCAGGCAGCCCTGTGCTCGCGACCGGCCCCCAGCCACCGGCCAGTCCCACGGCAACCACCGGTCCCGCAGAAGTAGGCCGGTCCGCGGTGACCCTCGGGTCCGCGGCGGGTGTCGGTTCCTTGGTGATCGGAGGCTCTGCGGCGACGGTCGGGTCGGCGGCGGGTGCCGGGTCCGTGGTGGTCGGACGTTCTGCTGCGACGGTCGGGTCCGCGGCGTGCGTCGGGTCTGCGGCGACTGGAGATTCTGCGGTGAGCGTCGGGTCCGTGGCGAGGGCGTCCGCGGAGGCCGGTGGGTCCGGGGCGAGCTGCTTCGGGGTGGTTGGTGGGGCGGGGTTGGGGCGGCGGGGGTTGGAGTGGCTTGGGTGGGTTGCTAATCCGGCGGCTGCGGGGGCTGCGTTTGTGGTTCTGTGTTTGGGCATTGTCACCTGGCTGCCGGCGCTGGCAGGGGTTGGGTTTGCGCTGGAGCGGTGGCGGGTCGACGGTGACGCACGGTGCTTCAGCGGGGTGTTCGTCGGCTGGCGTAAGTACTGGCGTCGGCTACTTCCGCACTCGATTCTGACGTCTGTCGCCGCGGCGGTTGCCATGAGCAACCTGGCGTTTCTCTCCGGACGCTCCGGCGCACTGGTCGTCGCGCTGTTCATGATCCACCTCGGCCTGCTGGCCGCCGCGGTCACCTACCACCTCGCGCTCGCCGTGGCAGCTGCGCGGAAACCGTCCGATTCCGCCGCGGAATGGCGCCGTACGGCGTTCCGCCTCGCCTTCACCTCCGTCCCGCGCGGCACCGCACTCCTCGGCGCGGCCATCGCGGCACCCGTTTTCTCACTAGTGATCCCAGCAGGTCCGCTGCTCCTCGGTACCACCGTTCCGGTTCTGGTCGGCCTGCTCGTCGCCGGCCGCGCATAGGCACTTCCAACCGCCCTGTCAGGAGGACCACCATGTCCAGAGCCGTCCCGATCCTGTTCCTCGGCCTCGCGCTGGCGCTGCCCGCAGTACCGGCGCACGCCGCGACCGACTACTTCGTCGCCCCGTCCGGCAGCGACACCAACGCCGGTACGTCGGCGGGCAACCCGTTGGCCACCATCCAGAAAGCGCTCGACACCGCCCCGCGCGGCGCGACCGTACACCTTGCCTCCGGCACCTACCTGCAGGACGTGGTGACAGTCCGCTCCGGCGTCACGATCACCGGCCCGTCGACCGCGGTCGTCAAGGGCGCCGGGAACTCCCGGATCGTCCAGGTCCAGCACGACGGTGTGACGCTGGACGGGTTCACGATCGACGGGTTGCACGGTTCGTCGTCGAGCATCGACGGCTACCGGGACAAGCTCGTGTACGTGATGAGCACCTCGCCCGGCGACGGCGTCGGTACCCTGACGATCCGGAACATGCGGCTGAAGAACGCCGGCAGCGAGTGTCTGCGGCTGCGGTACCTGGTCACCAACGCCGACGTCCACGACAACACGATCGGTCCGTGCGGGGTCTGGGACTTCAAGTTCAACGACGGCGGCAAGAACGGTGAGGGGATCTACCTCGGGACCGCGCCGGAACAGCAGGGACAGAACGGCGCACCGGATGCCCAGCCGGACCGCAGCCGGAACAACCGCATCCACGACAACACGATCGCGACGTACGGCAACGAGTGCGTGGACATCAAGGAAAACTCGACGGAAAACGTTGTCGAGAACAACGACTGCAGCCAGAAGAAGGACCCGAGCTCCGGCGGCCTCGACGCGCGCGGAATCGGGAACACGTTCCGCTACAACACGATCCACGACAACATTGGGGCAGGTATCCGCCTCGGCGGCGACACGGAAACCGATGGAACCGCCAACAATATCTACGGAAACACCATCACGAACAGCGCCGCCGGCGGCATCAAGTTCATGCGTACGCCGCAGGGCCAGGTCTGCGGCAACACCATGTCCGGAAACACCTCCGGAAACTCGGTCGGAACGTACGGCGCGGAATACAACCCGACGGCAGCCTGCTGATGACGACACCGTCCCGTCGCACCATCCTCGCCGGAACAGCCGCCACAACCCTGGGCGCTCTCCTCGGTCGCACATCGCTCGACACTCCACCGGCGACCACCAGCGCAGCCGCCACGACCGGACAGGCGACGGTGCCAGCCGCAACCCCCGCCGACCTCGCCGGGCATCTCAACGGGCCGACGCGTCCTCACTGGGTCACGAGCTGGGCAACCGCCCAGACCGCCCCAACGCCCACCGACCTGGACGCCAGTACGGGTTTCACCAACACCACGCTCAGGAACGCCCTCCACCTGAGCGCCGGAACAGCACCGCGTACTAGCGGGTTGCGATTGCGGTTCGCCAATCCGTTCGGGGCATCGCCGATCGTGGTCGGGCCGGTGACAGTTGCTGCGGGTCCGACGGCTGCCGAACATCCGGTTCTGTTCGGTGGCGGGCGGGAGGTGGTGCTCGCGGCCGGGGCGACTGTGGTGAGTGATCCGGTAAGTCTCGTCGTACTGGATGGTGGGGATCTCGTTGTGTATACGCATCTGCCCGGTCCGACCGGTCCGCTGAGCTTCCACCGGAACGTGCATGCGACCGGGTTCATCGGTGACCGTCCGACCAACTCGGTGTTCCTGCTCAACGGCGTCGACGTGGATGCGAGCGGACGGTCGACGGTTGCGATCCTCGGGGACTCGATCACCGAAGGTGTCGGTACGCCCGACAACGCGAACCTCCGGTGGCCCGATCAGTACGCTGCCCGCTTCCGCCGTCGCCCCGCGATCGCCAACCTCGGAATCAGCGGAAACCGTGTTCTGCTAGACGACGCACGTTTCGGTCCGAGTGGTCAGTCGCGGTTCGACCGGGACGTGCTTAGCCTGCCGAACCTGCGGACACTGGTCGTTTTCCTCGGTATCAACGACATCCAGCAGCCACCCAGCCAGACCGATCCTCGGCGGATCCTGCAGGGCTACGAGCAGCTGGTACGCCGTGCACACGACCACGAGCTGGAGGTCGTGGGCGCGACGATCGGCCCGTTCAAAGGGTGGATCCGCTACACGGCGGAGCTCGACCAGGTCCGTACCACCGTCAACGCAGTACTCCGCGAAGGCCGTCTCTTCGACCACCTGCTCGACGTCGACGCCGCCCTCCGAGACCCGGCCGACCCGGCGCGACTCTGCCCCACCTACAACGGCGGTGACGGCCTACACCCCAACGCCACCGGCGCAAACGCCATCGCCCGCGCCCTGTGACGTTCCCAGCGGCGCAAGCGCAATCGCACTCGATCGCCGAAGCTCCCGCCACAGCGACCCACGCCGACAGTCCCCGGCCCGGTCCTGAACCGCTGGGGCGACAGGGCGGTTCAGTTCTTCTGAGAGGACTCTTATGTCAGATCTGACTCTTCGTCGGCGCACCGTGCTCGGTGGTGCGCTTGGTGGTGCTGTGCTTCTCGCCCTGCCGGCGTCCAGTTGGGCGAGCACCGGCACCGACGAGCTTCGGCTGCGGTGGCAGACGCTGCTTACCGGCGGCCCAACCGTAGACCCGGCCGACCCGGACCTCGCCGTCGCGATCGCCCGGGTCGACCGGCTCGCGCAGTCCGCGCTCGCCACGCTCGATCGTTCCGCGAACCGCACCGCTCTCTGGCCCGACCTCGCGAGTACAACGCTTTCCAACCACGTCGCCTCGAATTTCCGTCGCATCAAGCAGCTCGCGGTCGCCTGGGCCACCAACGGCTCCGCGTACCAGAGAAACGAGTCCGTCGCCGACGACATCCGTGGCGCCCTGGAGTGGATGCACACCAACCGCTACAGCCCGTCCCTCCCGCGGTACGACAACGACTACGACTGGGAGATCGGCGGCGCCTCCGCGTTCGCGGACACGTTGATCCTGTTGTACGACGTACTCCCGGCCGACGTCCGTACGACGTACACGCAAGCGATCGACCACTACACGCCGGACCCGAACCTGTGGCGCGCCGACCGGCAGATCGCGACCGGCGCGAACCGCGTCTGGATCGCCACGGTGGTAGCGATCCGGGCGGTCCTCGACGGCGACACCGCAGCGCTCACCCGTGTCCGGGACGCGATCAGCGACGTCGAGGGCGACGGCGCGAACAGCGTGCTCGCCTTCAACGACGCACCCGGCCGGGTCGACGGTACCGGCGAAGGCTTCTACAGCGACGGCTCGTTCCTGCAGCACTACAAGCACCCGTACAACGGCGGCTACGGAAAGGAACTGCTCGGCGCACTTTCCTCGCTGCTGGATCTGCTCGGCGGTACGGAATGGGCCGTCACCGATCCGGAGCTGGAGAACATCTACGGCTGGGTCAACGACGCGTTCGATCCGTTGATGGTGCGCGGCGACATGATGGGTTCGGTCTGCGGCCGGGAGATCGCCCGTCCGAGCAAGCAGAACCACGCGGCGACCCAGACCATCATCGAAGGCACACTGCGGCTGATCCCGGCTGCGTCGGCCGAACGGGCAGCGCAGCTCACCGCACTGGTCAAGCAGTGGATGACCGAAGACGTTTTCCGAAACTTTCTGAAAGTCACCGACCCGGCGTCGCTGGTCGCGGCCCGGGGCATCCTCGCGTCGACCACATCCGCCCGCGGCCCGCTGGTCCTGCACAAGCAGTACCCCCGGATGGACAAGGTCGCGCACCACCGCCCGGCGTTCACGATCGGAATCAGCGCCTACTCGTCGCGGATCTACAACTACGAGTCGATCCAGAACGAGAACCTGCACGGCTGGCACCTGTCCGACGGCATGGTGCTGATGTACGACGACGACCTCGGCCACTACTCCGGCGACTACTGGCCGACGGTCGACCCGTATCGGTTGCCGGGGACAACGGTCGACACCCGCAGGCTGGCCGACTCGTACGGTTTCCGCAGTACCAGTGAGGCCGACTGGGTCGGCGGTGTATCGGTTCCCGGCAAGACAACAGGTGCTTACGGCATGGACCTTCGCGGGTACGGAACGAACTTGCGGGCGTTGAAGAGCTGGTTCCTGGTCGACGACATGATGGTCTGCGTCGGCTCCGGCATCACCGGTGACGGCGAGGTCGAGACGATCGTCGAGAACCGCAAGCTGCGCACCGGGAACGAGACCTTCACCGCGGCGCCGGGCTGGTGTCACCTCGAAGGCACCGGCGGCTACGTGTTTCCGGACCGCTCACCTGTGCAGACGCTCCGCGAGAACCGGACCGCCACCTGGCGTGAGATCAACCTCAAGTACGGCACCGACGACGTCGTCACCCGGCCGTACCAGACGGTCTGGTTCGCCCACGGTACGGCGCCGGCCGGGCAGGGCTATTACTACGTGCAGCTGCCGACCGCGACGCTCGCGCAGACGAAAACGATTGCCGGAAAGTTTCCGGTACAACGCCTCCGGGCGGACGGCACCGCGCACGCGATCCGGCTGCGCGACGCCCTGGCCGCGAACTTCTGGACTGCCGGGACCGCCGCCGAGCTCACCGCCGACGGACCTGCCGCGGTCGTGGTCGCCGGCAACACCGTCGCGATCTCGGACCCGACGCAGACCCGGACCTCGGTCACCGTCGACCTCGACAAGCCGGGCCTGAACCAGCCCGTCACCGACAACGGTGTGACCGCCACCCGGCGCGGCCGCGGCTGGCGGATCGTCGTCGACACCACCGACCGCCACGGAAACACCGCGGCCGTCACGTTCCACTGATCCGCGCAGACCTGCAAATGACCGCAATGGACCGCAATGGACCGCAAGGAAAGGACAACGAATGCTGGTCGACATGCCGCTGGACCGGTTGCGGGAGTACCGCCCGGACCCGGAGGAACCCGCGGACTTCGACGCGTTCTGGAAGCAGACGCTCGACGACGCGGCCGGTCACCCGATCGATGCCCGGTTCACGCCGTACGACGCCCGGCTGGCGACCGTCGAGGTGCGGGACGTGACGTTCAGCGGCTGGGGCGGTCAACCGGTGAAGGCCTGGCTGCTGCTGCCACGCCAGCGCACCGGTCCGCTGCCCGCGGTCGTGCAGTACATCGGCTACAACGGCGGCCGGGGGATCCCGTACGAGTGGCTGACCTGGAGCGCGGCCGGGTACGCGCACCTGGTGATGGACAACCGCGGCCAGGGCGGCGGCGGTAAAACGATTTCGGAAACTGCGGACATCGCGCCGGACGGACACGGATCGTCGGCACCCGGGTTCCTGACCCGCGGCATCGAGGACCCGGCCAAGCACTACTACCGGCGGCTGATCACCGACGCGGTCCGGGCCGTCGACGCGGTACGCAGCAGCCCGGACGTCGACGGCGATCGGGTCGCAGTACTCGGCGGCAGCCAGGGCGGCGGGCTCGCGCTCGCCGTCGCCGGTCTGCGCGCCGACCTGTCCGCGGCGGTCGCCGACGTACCGTTCCTGTGCCATTTCCGGCGGGCGTCGCAGATCACCGACAACGGCCCGTACGCCGAGATCGCGCGCTGGCTCAAGGGTCACCGGTTCGAGACCGAAACCGCGATCGGAACGTTGTCGTACTTCGACGCGGTGAACTTCGCCGCCCGGGCGACCTGTCCCGCCTGGTTCTCGGTCGCGCTGATGGACAACGTGTGCCCGCCGTCGACGGTGTTCGCGGCGTACCACCGGTACGGCGGGCCCGCGGAGCTCGAGGTGTTCACCTACAACGGGCACGAGGGCGGAGCGGAGTACGACCTGCCGCGGAAGCTCAGTGCGCTCACTTCCGTCTTCGGCCGCGATGCCTGAGGCGGAGCGCGCCCCATAACAGCAACACGGGTAGCCAGAGCAGCGCCAACCACGGAAGCCGCCACCAGCCGGACGAGCCCTCGCCCGCCGGCTGGTCGGTGGCGACCAACGGCCGCGCGGACGTCGACCAGGCCAGGAACGCGTCCCCGATCGGGACCGCGCCGAACAGGTACCGCTTCGTCCTCAGCCCGCTGAACGGCATCCCGACCAGCTCACCCGTCCGCGACAGCCGGTTCGCCAGCGAATCGTGATGTGCGCGCGCCGCGCCCATCCCGACAACGGTTGCGGAAAGACTCATTCCGAGCACCAGCGGCCCGGAGTCCACGTCTCCCCTCCCGGCAGTGCCCTTCGGGCATTCGCGAATCCCCAGCCCGGTCACGAACTTGTCCCTGAACAGCTGGTACTGCGACCGCGCGAACGTCGGGTCGATGTCGACCAGAAACCGCTGGATCATCGCCTGCGACGAGCCGCGCGCCCCGGTTACCTGCGGCAGCACTTGATGCGGCAGCAGCCCGGTCGCCGGGTCCAGCTCGGTCTTCACGGTCGTCACCCAGTTCCGCGCGACCTGCCCGAAGCGCGGCGCGACCACGGCGTCGTACAGCCGGAGCGATGCGATCGCGACGACCGAGTCGATCGGCCAGGGCCCTGCCCCGGATAGGTCGGCAGAAACGGCGTTTCCGCGGTTCGGAAAGCGGTGGCGATCGCGACCGAGTCACTGGTGAACCGGGAGCGTTCGGCCGCGTCGGACTGCCCGAGCGCGATCAGCCCGCCGCGCAGCCAGTTCGTCCAGCCGGCATAGAAGATGCCGTACCGCGGCTGCAGCGACTGGTCGAACGGCGCGGTCCCGTCGGGCGAATCGAGGCGGCCGAGCGCCCAGCGCACCTGCACCGTCGCGTCGGCGGCTTGTGACGGATCGCTGACGCCGACCTGCACCCAGCTCAGCCCGTACAGGACGTTCAGGAAGAAATACCCTTCCGGAAACTGTTTCTGAGCGTTCCTGTCCGCCCCGTTTTCGATCTCCGCACGCAGGAACGCCAGCTGTTTCGGCACGCCACGGGTGGGATCGGTCCACGGAAGAACCAGCCGTGCGGTGCCCACCCCTGCCACCAGCGTGGCAATCACCGCCACGCCGATCACGAGCTTGCGCAGCACCTGGATCAATCTAGGCCCCGGTCGGCAACCAGCGGCGGACGAACGGATGACCATCCGGGGCACCGGACCGCGCTCGGCTGTCAACCGGGCCGAGCGTCACAGGCGAGGAGTGTTCCAGCTGCCGGGCGTTTCAGGCGCCGAGTGTCTCAGGTTCCGGGCGTTTGCGGCACTGGACGCGTCAGCTTCCGAGGGTGTCAGGTGCCGAGGGTGTCAGGTGCCGAGGGTGCCGGGTGCCGGGTGCCGGGTGCCGGGTGCCGAGGGTGCCGGGGACCGGGGTGTCAGGTGCCGGGGTGCGGGGACCGGGGCGCCGGGGGTGCGGGGACCGGGGTGTCAGGTGCCGGGGGTTTCAGGGACCGGGGGTTTCGGGGACCGGGGTGTCAGGTGCCGAGGGTTGACTCGCGGGGGATCAGGCGGGTGGGGAGTCGGAGGGGGCCGGGGTGGGGGGAGCCGGCGATGGCGTCGAGGAGGAGGTTGGCGGTGCGGCGGCCGAGTTCCTCGAGTTCCATGTCGACGGTGGTGAGGGGCGGGCGGCTGGCCAGTGCCATCACAGACCAGTTGTCGTAGCCGGTGACCGCGATGTCGCCGGGGACCGAGCGGCCCAGCTCGCGGAGGCGGTCGCAGACGCCGCGGGCGATCTGGTCGCTGCCGCAGGTGATCGCGTCCACCTCCGGGTGCTCGCGGAGCAGTACGTCGACCGCCAGCCGGCCCCAGCGTTCGCTCCACTCGCCGAACAGCGGTTGACCGGCGAACGTCGTACTCGCGGCCTCCTGGGTGGCCGCGGCGCGGATCCGGGCGCTGAGATGGGACTCCGGCCCGGTGACATGGGCGATCCGCTTCCGGCCGACCGTGTGCAGATGCCGCACCGTGGACGCGGCGCCCGCGTGGTCGTCGACGACCACCGACGTGTCCGACGGATCGGTGGACGGGCTGAACGCGTAGACCACCGGGATCGGTACGTCGATCGGCGCCCGCGGCTCGACCCGGCGGCCGGTCACGATGATGCCGTCCACTCGCCGGGACACCAGCGACTTCAGGTAGTGTTGCTCGCGGAGCGGGTCGTCGCGGGTGTCGCAGAGCACCAGCCCCATCTCGCCGGCGGTGAGCGCATCCTCGGCGCCGAGCATGATCGGTATGCTGAACCGCCCCGAGCTGTCGGTGGTGATCAGTCCGACCGTGAAGCTGCGCCCGGAGGCGAGCGCGCGGCCGCGGCTGTCGGGAGTAAAGCCGAGCTGCTCGGCGGCGTCGCGAATCCGCTCGCGGGTCGTCTCGCGCAACTGGCCGTTGCCGTTGAGCGCCTTCGAGACAGTACTCGCCGAGACGCCGGCCAGTCTGGCCACGTCCTTGATTCCGGCCGGGCGGATGCCCCTTGACGCCATTCCGCAACTCCTTTCCTGAGTTTCCGGCACAGTACCCCAACGATCGCGGACCGCCCGGAAGTTATCCACAGGCAAGGGTTGACCTCGCGGCCGAAGGTCCCTACCTTCGATCAGGAAAACGTGTTCCGAATTTTCCGAAACTCAGGAGAAGCTCGCTATGACCTCTCGCAGCCCGGCCGCCACCAGCAAGGGCCGCAGGCATCCCCTCGGACTCGGTCAGGTCAGCATCACCGGCGGCTTCTGGGCGCCGCGGCAGGCGCGGAACGGCGCCGACGCGATCCCCAGCGGCCAGGACCAGCTGGAGAAGGCCGGCAACCTGCACAACCTCCGGCTCGCCGCCGGCATCGGCGAGGGCGAGGCGATCGGCCCGGTGTTCGCCGATTCCGACGTCTACAAGTGGCTCGAGGCCGCCGCCTGGGAGTACGGGCGCAACCCCGACGACGAGCTGCTCAAGCGGATCCGCGACCTGACCACGGTGGTCGCCGCCGCGCAGCGGGAGGACGGGTACCTCGACTCGGTCGTCCAGCTCCGGTACGGCGACGAAGGCCGCTACCAGCAGCTCGTCTGGAGCCATGAGCACTACTGCGCCGGCCACCTCATCCAGGCCGCCGTCGCGCAGGTCCGCTGCACCGGCGACCGCGCGCTGCTCGACGTGGCGACCAAGCTCGCCGACCACCTGTACGCGACCTTCGGAGACGACAAGACCGTCGACGTGGACGGCCACCCGGTGATCGAGATGGCGCTCGTCGAGCTGTACCGGGAGACCGGTACGGCGACGTACCTGGAGCTCGCGAAGTGGTTCGTGGACGCCCGCGGCCACGGGATCATCGAGCGGCACGGGCACTCGTCGGCGTACTTCTCCGACCGGGTCCCGGTCCGCGAGGCGACCACGGTCGAGGGGCACTCGGTCCGTGCGGTCTACCTGGCCGCGGGCGCCGCCGACGTCGCGCTCGAGACCGGCGACACCGAGCTGCTCGACGCGCTGAAAGTGCAGTTCGAGCACATGTGGTCGACCAAGACGTACGTGACCGGCGGGCTGGGCGCGCGCTGGGACGGCGAGGCGTTCGGCGACGAGTACGAGCTGCCGACGGACCGTGCGTACGCGGAAACGTGTGCCGCGATCGGGGGTATCCAGTGGGCGTGGCGGATGCTGCTCGCCACTGGGGAGGCGGTGTACGGCGACGCGATCGAGCGGATGCTCTACAACGGTTTCCTTGCCGGGGTATCGCTTTCCGGAACGGAATACTTCTACGTGAATCCGCTGCAGTTGCGCGGGGCGGCGTACCCGGACAACGGGCGCAGTCCGGCGCACGGGCGACGCGGCTGGTTCGACTGTGCGTGCTGCCCGCCGAACATCATGCGTACGCTGTCGAGCCTGGACGGGTACCTGGCGACCCGCACCGACGACGCGATCCAGATCCACCAGTACGCCGCCGGCGTGATCAAGTCCGGTGACGTCGAGCTGCAGGTCCAGACGAACTATCCGTGGGACGGCACCGTCCGCATCACGAGTGCAACGCCTGCCACGGTCGAACTCCGCATTCCCGCGTGGGCGGACGGTGCGACTGTCAACGGACAGCCGGTCGACGCGGGTGGTTATGCCCGGGCCGAGGGGGCGGAGATCGAGCTGGTGCTGCCGCTCGCGCCACGCGTGGTCGGCGCGGATCCGCGGATCGACGCCGTCCGCGGGTGTGTCGCGCTGGAACGCGGTCCGCTCGTGTACGCGGTCGAGCAGGAGGACAACGCGGCGAACGTCGACGACCTGCATCTGTTGCCTGAGGCGCCAGTCGCGGAGGAGTCGGAGCTGCTGGACGGCGTGACCGTGCTGAGAGCCCACGGACGTGCCGGGACAGGACATCGGGCCGGTTGGTCGTTCGTGCCGGATGTTGCGGACTCGGTTGGTGAGGAGGTCGACGTGACAGCGGTTCCGTACTACGCGTGGGCGAACCGGGAGATCGGTGCCATGCGCGTCTGGCTGCCGCGGGTGTAGCCGTGCTCACCCGGCGGAAGTTCCTCGGCCTCGGGGCCGCAGCGACCACGGCCGGCTTCGCGTCCAGCTGCAGCTCGGTGCTGCCCGGACCCGACGTCCAGGCGGCGGGGTTCGGGCAGGACTCGACCGGCACCGTGCAGGTGTGGTGCCGGGCAGCGACGCAGAGCGGTCTGACCGACCTGGTGAAGAAGTTCAACGCGTCCCAGCACCGGCTCACCGTCGAGCTGACGCCGGTGCTGGACGCGCAGTACGTGACCAAGCTGGCGACCGCGATCCGCGGCCGGAGTGTGCCGGACCTGGTCGACATCGACGACATCAACTCGATGCTGTTCATCTACCGCGATGCGTTCACAGACCTCACGGAACCACTTTCCGCACTCGATTTCCGGGACCGGCTCAGCCCGGGCCACCTGCGGCTGGCGACCAAGGACGAGCGGGTGTACGGCGTGCCGTACCTCGCGGACAACTCGATGTTCTGGTTCAACACCGAGCTGTGCGAGCGGGCGGACGTGGACCCGGACCAGGCGGTCACGTCGTTCGGAAACCTGCTCGACGCGGCCCGGAAACTGCGGAATCTCGGTGACGACACCTACGCCTGGAGTTTCCCGGCGAACAGCCCGGGCGCCCTCGGGTTCGTCGTCCAGCCGATGGTCTGGGCCGCGAAGACCGATCTGATCCAGGGCACGATCGGCAGCCAGTCCGGGCACATCGCCGGGAACGACGTGGTCCGGCAGATGCTCGAGCTGCACCGGCAGCTGTGGGTCGACGGCCTGGTGCCGCGGGCGAACTTCTCCGACGACGCGTCCCGCTGGGGCAGCGACTTCCGGGCCGGAAAGGTCGGAATCTTCCCGACCAACTACAGCGTGGTCGTTTCCGGGTCCGATCCGGCGTTCCACAAGAAGGTGACGCCGCGGCTGCTGTCCGGGCCGGACGGCGGTTCGGCGTTCTTCGACGGCGGCGACAACATGTGCATCCCGCGCGGTGCCCGGAACGCCTCGGGCGCCTGGGAGTTCGTCCGGTTCGCGCTGGACCTGCCGCAGCAGATCGATCTGCCGGCCGGTGGGTACACGCCGGTCCGCTCGGATGCGCGGACGCCGGAGTTCACGACGAAGTACCCGCTGGCGACGCTGCCGCTGGAGCACATCGAGCAGGGGTACGCGCCGACAACGCTTTCCTACAACCTCCTCTACAACCAGCCGGACGGGCCGTGGTTGCAGATGTTCCGTCGCGCCGTGTTCGACGGCGAGCTGGAGGCCGCCATGAAGGAAGCACAGCAGAACTACGACCGGATTCTCAGTCACGGGCAGGCGTGAGTACCGGGGTCGACATACGGAGCAGCCGTCTCGCGAACGGCGCGGGATCGGCGCCGCGCCGGATCGGCCGCGGCTCGCTCACCCATCCGTCCCGGACCGGACTGCTGCTGGTCACACCCGCGGTACTGTTCGTCGCGGTGTTCGTCCTGGTGCCGTTGGGCTTCGCGCTGGTGATCTCGCTGACCAACTGGCCGCTGATCGGGACGGTGAAGTTCAGCGGGCTGAAGAACTACACCGCGATCGTCTCGGACGCTGCGTTCGCCAAGTCCGTCCTCTACACGCTGCTCTACACGGTCATCGTGACCGGGCCGATCCTGGTGCTCGGCTACGCGCTCGCGGTCCTGGTACGCCGGAAACGCCGCGGATCCACGCTGCTGCGGACCGTCTTCTTCCTGCCGTTCGTGGTCGGCCTGTCCACGCTCAGCTTCGTCACGGTCCTGGAGGCACAGCCGGAGAGCGGCATCATCAACGTCGTCCTCAAGGACCTCGGGATCACCGACGGTACGACGGCCTGGCTGGTGGACGGGCCGCTCGCCACCGGGCTGATCTGCGTCCTGGTCGTGTGGGCGGTCAGCGGGCTGACCATGATGCTGCTGATGGCCGGCATGCAGGCGATCCCGCGGGAGTACTACGAGTCCGCCGAGCTGGACGGGGCCGGCTGGTGGAAACAGGAACGCGAGATCACGATCCCGATCCTGCGCCGGACGATCGCGATGGCCGTGATCATCTCGGTGATCGGCTCGCTGCTCGCGTTCTCGCAGTTCTACGTCCTCACCCGCGGCGGTCCGGGCACGGACACGACGACGGTCGTGCAGTACATCTACAACCGGGCGTTCGTCCAGCTGCAGCTCGGCGCCGCGACCGCGCTGTCGATCGTGCTGGTGATCGTGGTCGGCCTGGTCACCGCGGCCCAGTTCCGCCTGCTCCGGGAGAAGGACTGACGATGCGACTCAAGAACACGTTTTACGTGATCGGCGGCGGCGGTGCGTTCCTGGTCTTCGCCGTACCGTTGCTCTGGGCCCTCTTCCGGTCGGTGCAGCCGAACGACGTGATCGTTGCCGCGCCCAATGGTTCGACGTTCTTCCAGCTCACCTGGGACAACTTCCGTACCTTGATCGAGGGGCCGGGAAACCTGATCCGGGCGGTCGGAAACAGTCTGATCGTTGCCTTGAGCACCGCCGTACTGACGATGCTGCTGGCCACCTTCGCCGGTTACGGGTTCGCGCGGTTCCGGTTCCGCGGCGGGCCGGTGCTGTTCGCGCTCGTGGTGGTGTCGATGATGATCCCGTTCCAGGCGATCCTGACGCCGCTGTACCTGGAGATGAACGTCCTGCGGCTGACCGACAGCCTGCTCGGGCTGGTGCTGTTCTACACCACGGTGAACCTGCCGTTCGGCGTTTTCGTGATGCGGAACTCGTTTTCCTCGGTACCGGCGGAACTCGAGGACTCCGCACACGTCGACGGCTGCGGCACGCTGCGGATGCTCGGCTCGGTGCTCCGCCCGCTGATCACGCCGGGCGCCGCGACCGTCGCGCTGTACGCGTTCCTCGCGGCGTGGACGGAGTTCCTCGGAGCGCTGACGTTCCTGACCAAGGACAAGCTCTACACGCTGCCGGTCGCGCTGGTGAACGTGCAGGCCGGTGCGTACGGCGAGATCAACTTCGGCTCGCTGGTGGCCGGGGCGGTGATCGCGATGATCCCGTGCGTGGTGCTGTACGTCGGCCTGCAGCGGTTCTATGTTTCCGGTCTGGCTTCAGGAGCCGTCAAAGGCTAGCTCTTCACAGGCGGGGGCGGATGACGTGGTCGGCGTGGGCGGTGGCGTGCGCCTCGCCGACCTGGCGGCACAGGTCCATCAGGTCCTGCTCGTTCCACACCTGTTGCTTGGCCTTCGGGCCGAGGGCGGTGATGTGGTCGCGGGCCCGCAGCAACCGTTGGAAGACCCGCTCCCGCTCGGCCGGGTCGTCGGTGTACTCGGGATCGAGGTACGCCGTCGCGTCCCGGCGGATGTGAGCCATCGCGGTCTGGGTCCGCCCGCGGGTGCTGAACAGCGACCCCAAGATCGTGATCAGCAGCACCGCCAGGATCACGGCCAGCGACAGGCCGGTACTGATCTCGCCGACCTCGACGTGTTCGCCGTCGTTCACGAACGGCAGGTTGTTCTCGTGCAGGGCGTGCAGGATCAGCTTCGCCCCGATGAACACCAGGATCGCGGCCAGCCCGAACGACAGGTAGATCAGCCGGTCCAGCAGTCCGTCGAGCAGGAAGAACAGTTGCCGCAGTCCCAGCAGGCTGAACGCGGTCGCGGTGAACACGACGTACACGTTCTGGGTCAGGCCGAAGATCGCCGGGATCGAGTCCAGCGCGAACATCAGGTCGGTGGCGCCGATCGCGACCATCACCAGCAGCATCGGCGTCAGCATCCGGCGCCCGCCGACCCTGGTGGTCAGCCGGTCGCCGTCGTACTCGTCGGTGGTCCGGAACAGCCGGCGGGCCAGCCGGACGACGAGGTTCTGCGCCTGGTGGGACTCCTCGGTCTCCGGCTTGAGCATGTTCCCAGCGGTCAGCAGCAGTGCGATCCCGAACAGGTAGAACACCCAGGAAAACGTGTGCAGCAACGCGGAACCGACGAAGATGAACGCGGACCGGGCGATCAGGCTGACGACGATCCCGACCAGCAGCACCTTCTGCTGGTTCTCCCGGGGCACCCGGAACCCGGTCATGATGATCAGGAAAACGAACAGGTTGTCGACCGACAACGCTTTCTCGGTGATGTACCCGGCGAAGTACTCCGAGCCCATCCCGCCGCCGCCGAGCACCAGGGTCCCGAGCCCGAACAGGATCGCGATGCCGACGTACAGCGCGGACCAGACGGCCGCCTCGCGCAGCGTCGGGACGTGCGCGGACCGGACGTGGAAGAAGTAGTCGAACAGCAACTGGCCGGCGATCGCCAGCAACGTCAGCACCCAGACCAGTGGGGACACCGTCATGTGCATACCCAACCATGGTGGATCGGTGCGTCTGCCCGCCTTCGAGAAAATTGCCTGAACGGCATCTTTGCTCTTTAAGCAAGTTCTGCTACCTTCGAGACATGGCCGAAGGGTTGCGGGAGCGGAAGAAGCAGGAGACACGGATCGCGCTGAGCTGGGCGGCGGTGCGGCTCGCGGTCGAGCGCGGGTACGGCAACGTGCGGATCGAGGACATCGCCGACGAGGCCGGGGTCTCGCTGCGGACCTTCCGGAACTACTTCGACAGCAAGGCGGACGCGATCGCCGCCCGCGAGGTCGACCGCAGCCTGCGGATCGCCGAGGAGCTCAGGGCGCGGCCGGCCGAGGAGCCGTTGTGGGTCGCGATCCGCGCGGCGATCGAGAAGCACTTCGCGCTCGGCGAGGAGGGCCACGGCGGGCAGCGGCCGCCGGACGACAAGTGGCTCGCCGGGATCCGGTTGATGATGACCGAGCCCGCGCTGCAGGGCGCCGTCGTGCGCGCCTACGCCCGGGCCGGCGAAGAGCTCGCGGCCGCGGTCGCCGACCGCACCGGTACCTCGGGTCTGTACCCGCGGCTCGTCGCCGAGGTGATCGGCGCGGCCCGGGCCGTCGTGATGGCGGAGTGGATGCGGGCCGATCCGCCCCGGTCGATCGCCGACCTGCTGGCCTCGGCGCTCGATCAGATCGAAGCGGGCCTGCCCGTCCCCGAATAACCGACCCAACTACTTGACTCCCGGCAAGCCGCCGGGATGGTCAGTCATGCCCGAATGGAGGGGTGTCATGGACACGGATGTGGTGATTGCCGGGGCCGGGCCGAACGGTCTGATGCTGGCGAACGAACTGGGGCTGGCCGGCGTCCAGCCGATCGTGCTGGAGAAACTGCCGGAGCGCAGTACGGCTCAGCGCGCGAACGGGCTGGTCGGCCAGGTGGTCCGGATGCTCGACCGCCGCGGACTCTACGAGCGGTTGAGCAGTACGCCTGGAGCCCCGCAGCCGGCTCCCGGGTTCGTGTTCGGCGCCATGCCGCTGCACCTGGAGATGCTGGAGGAGAACCCGGTCTACCTGCTCCAGACGCCGCAGGCACGGATCGAAGAGGTCTTGCAGGAACGGGCGCTCGAGCTCGGGGCGGAGATCCGGCGCGGCCACGAACTGCTCGGGTTCACCCAGGACGCGGACGGTGTGACGGTCTCGCTGTCCGGGGCGGACGGTGAGTACCAGCTACGGACCCGGTACCTGGTCGGTGCAGAGGGCGCGCACAGCCCGACGCGGAAACTGGCCGGAATCGACTTTCCGGGCGTCACGAACGACGCGACGGTGTCCCGGACCGGGAGCGCTGCGGTGCCGCCGGAGTGGATCGGGGACGGGATGCTGGAGATTCCCGGGTACGGCGCCGTCCCGCCGTTCCTGCACCAGCGCACGGAACGCGGGCTGTTCGTCTGGGCACCGTTCCCGGGACGGCTGCCGGCGATCAGCACGATGGAGTGGGATACGTCGACGGACGGTGAGATGACGTTCGAGGAGTTGCAGGCGAGCGCGGACCGGGTGCTGGGGGTGCACCTGCCGTTGGTCGTACCAACGGGCGAGGGCGTCCGCCAGCTCCGGCGGGTGGTCGGCGGAAACAGCCGGCTGGCGTCGAGTTTCCGTTCCGGACGCGTGCTGCTGGTCGGGGACGCCGCGCATGTGCACTCCGCGATCGGCGGTCCAGGGCTGAACCTCGGCCTGCAGGACGCGGTGAACCTCGGGTGGAAGCTCGCCGCCGAGGTCCAGGGCTGGGCGCCGCCGGGCCTGCTGGACACCTACGAGTCCGAGCGCCGGCCGGTCGGTGAGCGGGTGGTGATGCAGACCCAGGCGCAGTCCGCACTGATTGCTCCGGGCAACGACGTGACGGCGTTGCGGAAACTGTTCGGCGAGTTTCTGACCGATGCGGACAACGTGCGGCGGATCGCGGACCTGATCTCCGGCGCGGACATCCGGTACGCCGCCGGTGCACATCCGCTGGTCGGGCGTTGGGCCCCCGATCTGCAGGTGGACGACGTACGGCTGGCCGGGCTGATGCGTTCGGGCCGACCGCTGCTCGTCGACCTGACGCCGTCCGGAGCGTTCGCCGGAACACGTGTTCCGAAACAGGTCGAGGTACATGCCGGGCGGAGTGAGCGGCCGCTTGCCCTGCTGATCAGGCCGGACGGGTATGTCGCGTGGGCCGCCGAGCAGGACGGCGACGCCGAGCGGGACGAGCTGCGGGATGCGCTCGAACAGTGGTTTCAGCCGCGGCCTTTGACCAGCGCGACCAGGTAGCGGCAGGCCGAAGTACCTGGATTGTGGAACGTCGTCGGGAGTGGTGGGCCGAGCTGCAGGCAATCGCCGGTCTGCAGGTCGTGCACCTGTGATCCCTCGTGGAAACGCAGGTTTCCGTCCAGGATCCAGAGTTGCTGGTACTTGAAGATGTACGCGTCGGCCGGGTACGAGACCGAGGCCCCGGGCGGCAGTTCGACCTCCACGAGTTCCAGCGGGCCGTCGGTCGCCGGCGACACCGCCCGCCGGCGGTACCCGGTGGCCGGGTCCGTCCAGACAGGTTGATCGACGGCTCGGCGGAGCAGGTCGTCGGTGTTCTCGGCGCGAGCGACCAGTTCGGACAACGTCATCCCGAGCGCGCCGGAAAGTTTCCCCAGCAGTACGGCGGTGGGTTGCGCCTCGCCGCGCTCGATCTTCCCGATCATCGCGCGCGAGACCCCGGACTGCTCCGCCAAGGCGTTCACGGACAGGTCGTGGGCGACCCGCGCCTGCTGCACGGTCGCGGCCAGAGAACGAGACAGATCGTCAATCACGTTGCCACTATAGCGGCAGATGTGGCTACTATCGTGTCATGGTTCAGGTCAGAGACGCTTCGGCCGCCGATGCCGAAGCCTGCGCGGCAATCTACGCGCCCTATGTCACCGGCACCTCGATCACGTTCGAGCTCGAGCCGCCGACGGTCGCCGACATGGCCGAGCGGATCACGAAGGCCGTCGCCACCCACGCCTGGCTGGTGCTGGAGGACGACGGTCAGGTCGTCGGCTACGCGTACGGCGGCCCGATGAAGCCGCGGCCGGCGTACCGCTGGTCCTGTGAGGTCAGCGTCTACGTGAGTCCCACGCACCACCGCACCGGCGCCGGCCGCAAGCTCTACGAGGCCCTATTCGATCGCCTGATCGCCCGGGGCTACCGCACGGCCATCGCGGGCGTGACCTTGCCCAATCCCGCGAGCGAGGCGCTGCACAAGTCCTTCGGCTTCGAGCCCATCGGCGTCTACCGGAACATCGGCTGGAAACACAACGCCTGGCACGACGTCGCCTGGTCCCAACGGCCGCTGTCCGAACTCCGGGACCCGCCGGAAGAACCCCGCTAGCCCGCTACTTCGTCGGGTCGGTCATCGGCGGGCAGGAGTCGCCGGGCTTGGTGACGAGTTCGAAATGCCAGATCTCGTTGGAGAGGGTCTGGCAGAGGCCGTACCGGTTGCCGTTGCGGTTCAGCCAGTGGTCGGCGGCGGTGGGGCCGATGTCGACGGCGTGGCCGGTCACGTGGTGCGACTCGTCCGGGTCGGCGACGTACTCGAGGGCCTTCTTCTTGCTGCCGTACTTGCGGATCGCCTTCGCCAGCAGCTCTTCCTGGTACTTCTTGCTGCGCCACCCGGTGGTCACCTGCATCCGGATCCCGTCCGCCTGCATCGCGGTCTCGGCCGCCTGGACCGCCTTGCGGAGCGCGGGATCGAGCTTGGCGATCCCGGGCAGGCTGGTGTCGTACGCCGACGTGTGGTCGGGCAGTACGCCGTCCTCCGCGTTGGGCGGGCCCTTGTGCGTCGGGGCGGATCCGGTCGTCTGCGCGGATCCGGTCGTCTGGGCGCCGGCGGAAGGCGTTTCGTTCTGGGCGGAAACCGTTGTACAAGCAGCGACCGTGAGACTGATGACGGTGGCAACGATCGCCAACCCGGCCAGCACGCTCAGCCGGCGTCGGCGGCTACTTCGATCGGTGAGCATGCCGACAGTTCATCCGAACCGGTGTTGCCAGAACGTCTGGCATTTCCGATACGTTTTCGATACCTCCGGGAGTCGGTTGACCCGGGAGGGGGTTGGCCTGGTTCAGGGGCGAGGATGGTGTGGTGAGTGACGAGCGTCGTTCGGACGACCACCAGGTGAAGGTACGGCAGGCTGTCGAGGAGGACGATGCGGTGCTGCTCGCGATCGAGCGGGTCGCGTGGGACGCGTCGTCCGGGTTCCCGTCGTACGGCGAGACCCTGCAGGACTCGTTCTTCACGCGGAGCGGGCCGGACGCGCATCTGGTGGCGGAGTACGACGGGGTGGTGGTCGGGTACGTCCGGATCCAGGAGAAATACCCGTTTCCGGAGGGTTCCGGCGTACTGGCGATCAACGGGATCGCGGTCGCACCCGACGCCCGCCGGCTGGGGGTGGGCAACGCGCTGATGACCGCCACCACGGAGGAGGCCCGCAGCCGCGGCGCCCGCAAGATCAGCCTGCACGTCCACGGTGTGAACGCCCCGGCCCGGCACCTGTACGAACGCCACGGCTACGTCGTCGAAGGCGTCCACACCGCCGAGTTCATCATCGAGGGCGCCCCGGTGGACGCCCTCGACATGGCGAAGTTCCTCTAGCCGGACACGACCTAGCGACTGATCACCGGCGAGAAGATGTTCCAGATACTGCTCGTCCCCGGCACGTACACGCGGTACCGCCGGGTGCGGTTCGGGTAGTAGTTGTACGTCACCTGGCCGACGCTGTTCGTGGTCACGTAGGCCAGCCCCTTCCAGGTCGTCGTACCGATGTCCTGGTACTGGATCAGCACCTGCTTGTTGGCCCAGCGGACAGAGCGCCCGTCGTTGGTACGCCAGTACGAGACGGTGGTGAGCAGCGCCGTGCGGCTGCCCTTGCGGCCGCCGGTCAGCGCCGCGGCGGACGCGGACTTCGAGACCGAGGTGGCGCCGGAGAGGTCTGCGACCTTGACGCCGTTGAAGTCGGTCGCGCCGCCGGCGGGCTTCCAGGTGATGGTGCCGATCGGCGCCCCGGCGCCGGAGACGGTGAAGACGACCTCGCGGGCGTGGTAGAGGAACTGGAGTCGTCCCTCGGGGTACATGGTCGCCGCCGGGGTGCTCTTCCACACCGCGGTGTTGATCGTCGCCGGGCAGTTCGAGCCCAGCTTGGCGACGAAGTTGTTGTTCGCCGCGCCGATGGACAGCCGCGACGGAACGACGAGTGAGCAGGTCGCGGCTGCCTGTTGCGGGGCGGCTTGGGCGGCCTGGGCGGGTTGGGTGGTGAGCAGAGCGGCCGCCACGAGGGTGGCGGCCGGTGCGATGGTTCGGAGCTTCAAGAGTTCCCCCTCTTCGAAGTGTCGGGGGAACGGTAGCGGTTACGGGTTGAGGCCGTGGTCCCGGAGCCAGGGCTCGGGGTCGATCGGGGCGCCGCCGCCGGGGAGGACCTCGAAGTGGACGTGCGGGCCGGTGGTGTTGCCGGTCACGCCGATCCGGCCGACCATCGTCCCGGCCTGTACCGAGTCGCCGACCGAGACGTCGAACTCGGACATGTGGGCGTACGACGTGACCGTGCCGTCGGCGTGCCGGACCTTCACCTGGCGGCCGTACGCGCCTGCCCAGTCGGCCTGGATGACCTGGCCGGCCATCACGGAAAGGACCGGCGTACCGATCGGGGCGGCGAAGTCGAGACCGGTGTGCTTGTGCGCCCAGCGGCCGCCGGCCTGGTTGAACCGGGCGGTCAGGTGATAGCCGGTGGTCGGCAGCACGATCTTCGGCGCAGCGGCGGCGATTGCGGCCTGCTTGGCAACCTCCGCCTGCTTGGCGATCGCGGCCTGTTGGGCGATCGCCGCGGCCTTGGTGACCGCATCCGCCTTCGCGGCGGCGAGGGCCTTGGCGCTGTCGGCGGCCTTCTTCGCCGCGGCGGCCTTTGCGGCGGCCAGTGCGAGCGCCCGGCGCTGCGTCAGCGTCGCCGCCGCGGCCAGCTTGTCGGTGCGCTGCTTGTTCGCGTTCGACACGGCGGCCTTCTGCGCCGCGGCCAGCGACAGGTCGATCCGGGACATGTCCCGGGAGCCGAGGTCACGGCGGTCGATCCGGGCCGCGGTCAGGGCGTCGGCCTGCGCGGCGCTCAGGCCGGGGTTGTCGTTCGCTGCGGCCGGGCCGGTTGCGGACGACGCGAGAGCGACGGTCGTCGTCCCGGCAGCGGCCGCGAGTGCGGCGGTCAGACCGAGCAGGTTGTTACGGCGAGTGAAACCGCGACGGGAGAACCGGTGCTTGGCCACCCGGCGCGAGGCAGTCGGGCGACCGGACGCCTGCCGATCTACGTTCGGCGCGTCTTGGTGAGTGGGCACGAGAAGCCTTCCAGGGAGGGGAATCCGTCGATGAGGGGGTTCGACGGCTCAACGACCATAACGACGAGGTCTCGGCCCGCCCAAACACTGATTGCGAAAAGATGAACGAAATCGAACACGCTCGGTGAGGGTCTCCTGGCGCCCGGTGGATGCTCACGCGGGGACGCGCCGGGCAAGAAAGTCGCCGGACGGGTGACACGGATCACCCTTGGTTTGGCGCGGAGCGGGCCCTCCCGGCCGGTATAAGCCGTCCATATATTGAGAGCTTTGTCGACCCACTTACTATTCTTTCGAGCTCGTCCCATACTGAAATGACACCAGCGACGAGAGGAGACGGGCATGACGCGCAAGCCGCCGTACTACCGCCTCCACATCGACCTGCTCCGGGTCTCCAGCGCCCTCTGTCTGCGCTGACCCGCGTTCGCCACCCCGCTCTGCCCTTCGCCGCCGAAGGGCCCGCGAAGCCTGCCCACCGCCAGGGAGCCATCGTGTCCACCACTTCAGTCACGCCTGCGTCCGGTACCACCGGACCGCCGGCGACCGCCGTACCCCTTGAAACCGACCTGCCCGTGGTCGCCCGCCGGCATCCGTGGCGCTGGGTCGGTGTCGCGGCCGTACTGGTCCTGCTCGCGATGTTCGTGCACGGCCTGGCCACGAACCCCGGCTGGGACTGGCCGACGTTCTTCCAGTTCTTCGCCACCCGGACGGTCTTCTCGGCGCTCTGGGTGACCGTTCAGCTGACCGTGTACGGAACCGTGCTCGGGTTCGTGCTCGGCGCCGTACTCGCCTCCATGCGGTTGTCCAGCAGCCCGTTCCTGCAATTGGTTGCCTGGGGCTACATTTGGGCGTTCCGCTCGATCCCACTGATCGTGCAGCTGCTGTTCTGGTTCAACATCGCCTATCTGTACAAGGAACTCAGCCTGGGCATCCCGTTCGGCCCGGAGTTCGTGCACTTCAGTACCAACGACCTGTTCGGTCCGCTCGGCGCTGCCGTCCTCGGGCTCGCGTTGCACCAGGCGGCGTACGCCGCGGAAATCATCCGGGGCGGGATCATTTCCGTCGACGCCGGGCAAACCGAGGCGGCCGCCGCCCTCGGTATTCCGAAACTGCGGCAGTTTTTCCGGATCGTGCTGCCGCAGGCGATGCGCTCGATCCTGCCGAACGGCGCGAACGAGGTGATCAGCCTGTTCAAGGGCACCTCGATCGTCTCGGTGATGGCGATCCCGGAGCTCTTCTACCAGGTGCAGGTGATCTACGGCCGGAACAGCCGGGTCGTACCGCTCCTGATGGTCGCGACGGTCTGGTACATCGTGCTGACCACGCTGCTGTCGATCGTGCAGTACTACGTGGAGCGCCGGTTCGCCCGAGGTACGACGCGATGATCGACGTTCGTGGGGTGCACAAGAGCTTCGGGGATCTCGAAGTACTCAAGGGGATCGACCTCGAGGTGCCGGCCGGCGACGTGACCGTGATCCTCGGGCCGTCGGGCTCCGGGAAGTCGACGCTGCTGCGGTCGATCAACCATCTGGAGAAGGTGGACCGCGGCCTGATCCGGATCGACGGTGAGCTGATCGGGTACCGGCGGCGCGGCGACAAGCTGCACGAGCTCCGCGAGCGGGAGATCCTCCGGCAGCGCTCGCAGGTCGGGTTCGTGTTCCAGACGTTCAACCTGTTCGCGCATCTCACCGTGCTGCAGAACGTCGTCGAGGCGCCGGTGTCGGCACAGCGGCGCAAGCGCAGCGAGGTCGAGCCGTACGCCCGGGAGCTGCTGGAGCGGGTCGGGGTCGCCGAGAAGGCCGACGTGTACCCGCGGCAACTGTCCGGCGGGCAGCAGCAGCGGGTCGCGATCGCGCGGGCGCTGGCGCTGAAACCGAAGGTGCTGTTGTTCGACGAGCCCACCAGTGCGCTCGACCCGGAACTCGTCGGCGAGGTCCTCGACGTGATCAAGGAACTCGCCCGGGACGGCGCCACGATGGTCGTCGTCACCCACGAGATCGGCTTCGCCCGGGAGATCGCCGACACGGTGGTCTTCATCGACGGCGGCCGGATCGTCGAGTCGGGGCCGCCGCGCGAGGTACTCGACAACCCTGTCCACGAACGCACTCGCGCGTTCATCTCGAAGGTGCTCTGACTGATGAAACGGTTTCTTGTCCTTTCCCTTGCGTTGCTGACGCTGGCCGGCTGCGGCTCACAGGCGACGGCCGCGTCCGATACCGGTGTGAACACGTCCGCCGCGCAGGACCGGGTGGCCACGACGAAGAACGAAGCGGCGGCCGCGTTGCTGCCGGCCAGGGCCCGCGACCACGGCACGTTGGTGGTCGGCGCCGGGTTCGGCAGCGGCAGCGTGCCGCTCGGCTTCTACGCCGACGACAACAAGACCCCGATCGGGCTCGAGGTGGACATCGCGTACCTGGTCGCGGGCGCACTCGGGCTGAAGCCGGAGATCGAGGTGACGAGCTGGGAGAACCTGTTCCTCGGACTCGACTCGGCGAAGTACGACGTCGGGTTCTCGAACATCACCGTGACCGAGAAGCGCAAGCAGAAGTACGACTTCGCGACGTACCGGAAGGACGACATCGCGTTCGAGGCGAAGAAGGGCAGCAGCTGGCGGGTCACCAGCGGCAAGGACATCGCGGGGAAAACGATTGCGGTCGGTTCCGGAACGAACCAGGAGAAGATCCTGGTCGACTGGAACGAGGCGAACGTCAAGGCCGGGTTGCCGGCGGCAACGATCAAGTACTTCCAGAAGAACACCGACACGTACCTGGCGTTGAGCTCCGGGCGCATCGACGCGTACTTCGGGCCGAATCCGTCGATCGCGTACCACGTCAAGACGTCCGGCGAGACCGAGACGATCGGGAAGTTCTCCGGCGCCGGGCCGAAGTTGCAGGGGCTGATCGCGGCCACCACCAAGAAGGACGACGGGCTGGTGAAGGCGTACCAGGCGGCGCTGAACGCCGTCATCGCGGACGGCAGCTACGCCAAGGTGCTGGCCCGCTGGAACGTCGCCGGCGAGGCGGTCGAGAAGTCCGAGATCAACCCGCCCGGCCTCCCACTCACGAGCTGAGGACGACTGATGAGAAAACGTTTGATGCTGGTTTCCGCAGTGGTTTCCGCGGGAGCTCTGCTGCTGGGTGCCTGCGCCGACCCGCAGACCAGTACGTCGTCGAAGGCCTCCGAGGTCGCGTTCGACACGTCGGCGAAGCAGTCGCACATCACGTCCGCGAAGGTGGACCCGATCGCGGCGGAGCTGCCCGCGGCGGTGCGCGAGTCGGGGAAGCTGGTGGTCGGCAACGGGTCGGCCGGTGGCGGGCAGCCGCCGCTCGGGTTCACCGCGGACGACAACAAGACACCGATCGGTGTCGAGATCGACATCGCGTACCTGGTCGCGAGTGTGCTCGGGCTGCAGCCCGACATCAAGACGACGAGCTGGGAGAATCTGTTCCTCGGGCTGGACTCCGGGAAGTACCAGGTCGGAATCTCGAACATCGGGGTTTCCGAACTGCGCAAGGAGAAGTACGACTTCGCGTCGTACCGGCTCGGGCTGCACGCCTTCGAGGCCAAGTTGGGCTCCGGGCTGAAGATCACCGGCCCGGCCGACATCGCGGGCAAGACCGTCGCCGTCGGCTCGGGCACGCTCCAGGAGGCGATCCTCGTCGACTGGAACAAGCAGAACGTCGCGGCCGGCCGGAAGGCGGCCACCATCAAGTACTACCAGCAGTCCGCCGACACCTACCTCGCGCTGCAGTCCGGCCGGATCGACCTGTACCTGGGCCCGAACCCGAACGCGTCGTACCACGTGGCCACCCGGCATGAGACCGAGATCGTCGGCACCGTCTCGTCCAGCTATCCGGTCCAGGGGCTGGTCGCGGTCGCGACCAAGAAGGACGACGGCCTCGTGAAACCGCTGGCCGACGCGCTGAACGCGGCGATCGCCGACGGCAGCTACGCGAAGGTGCTGGCCAAGTGGGGCCTGCAGGGCGAAGCCGTCCCGAAGTCGCTGATCAACCCGCCCGGCCTGCCGAAGAAATAGGAGAACTTCATGGCGACCATTGCAACGATCTCCAGCAGTCCGTCGTTTTCCTCGCGTACCGACGCGGTGCTCGACCACGTCACCAAGCGCCTGATCAGCCACGGCCACACCGTGACCCCGATCGTGTTGCGTGACCTCCCGGCCGAGCCGTTGCTGCGCGGTCAGGCCGACGATCCGGCGATCGCCGCCGCGGCCGCGGTACTGGAGGCCGCGGACGCGGTCGTGGTCACGACGCCCGTCTACAAGGCGGCGTACTCCGGGTTGCTGAAGGTGTTTCTCGATCTGCTTCCGCAGTACGCGTTGAAGGGCAAGACAGTGTTGCCGTTAGCAACGGGTGGTACGCCGGCGCATGTACTGGTCATCGACTACGCGCTCCGGCCGGTGCTCACCAGCCTCGGCGCGGGGGCGATCGGGCAGGGGTGGTTCGTACTGTCGTCGCACATCCAGGTCTACGACGGCGGCGGGCTGTTGCTCGATCCGGCGGCGTCCGTGCCGCTGTACCAGGTGACCGAGGCGTTCCTCGCGACCGTCGAGGGCGAGGCGGTGGTCGAGAGTACGCCGCTGCAGCTCGGCGCGGTGGAGGCGGTCCGGGTACGGCCGGACGATGCCGAGGCGGCGCCGCTGCTGGCGGACCTGGTCGTCGAGTACAGCACGCGGTACGGGCGGACCAACGAGAACACACAGCTGACCGAGGTACCTCCGTCGGACTTCCATGCCGAGCGTGGCGGGGCGTTCCTGCTGCTGAGGTACGGCGGGAAAACGGTGGCCGGCGGGGCGATCCGGCGGTACGACGACGAGACCGCCGAGGTGAAGCGGATGTGGACATCGCAGGTGCACCGGCGCCAGGGGCTCGGGCGTCGGGTGCTTGCCGAGCTGGAGGCGGCGGCGGGAGATCTGGGGTATCGGCGGTTGTACCTGACGACGGGGCCGCGGCAGCCGGAGGCGGCGGCGTTGTACGTCGCTGCCGGCTTCGAGCCGCAGTTCGATACCGCGGCGGATCCGGAGTCGATCGGGCCGTTGGCGTTCGTGAAAGAGATTCCGGTGGCGCTGAAGGTGGCGTCATGATCGTCGGGCTGGAGATCGACGGGGCGGGTGCGGATCCGGCTGCGTGGCGTGGGGCGGAGGTCGATCCGCGGGCGATCCTGACCGGTGCACTGGCGGTACGTGCGGCGCAGCGGGCGGAGGCGGCCGGGGTCGACCTGGTGACCTTCGCCGATGCGTTGGAGGCGCCGGAGGACGTGCCGGAGCAGGTGAGTGTGCGGCTCGATGCGCTTGGGCTGGCGGCGCGGGTGGCGCCGGCGACGGAGCGGATCGGGTTGTTGCCGGCGATCACTGTGACGCATACGGAGCCGTTCCATGTGCAGGCGTCGGTGGCGACACTCGACCACATTTCGGGTGGGCGGGCCGGGTGGGTCGCGGATGTGTCCACGTCCGCTGCGGCGGCCGAGGTGGTCGGGCGGCGGCAGCCGGTACCCGTCGCGGAGACGTGGCGGGAGGCGCGGTACGTCGTCGATGTGAGCCGGCGGTTGTGGGACTCGTGGGAGGACGACGCGATCGTCCGGGATGCTGCCACCGGGAGGTACGTCGACCGGGAGAGGCTGCATTACGTCGACTTCGTTTCGCCAACGTTTTCCGTGAAGGGTCCGTCGATCGTTCCGCGACCTCCGCAGGGGCATCCGGTCACGGCTATCCGGGTGAACACACCGGCGGCGCTGGAGGCCGCCCGCGACGCGGACCTGGTCCTGCTGCCGGACTCGGAGGACGTCGCCGCCCAGATCCAAGCACTACGCGCGAACCAGCGCCAGTCGGCCGCCGGCGGAAGGAGTGTCGGCGGCGGCCAGAGCGCTGGCGGCGGCAGGAGTGTCGGCGGCGGCCAGAACGTCGGCAGCGCCAGGAGCGTCGGTGTGACGGCCGACGCCGCCGGCCGAGCCGTCTCCGTCACCCCGGACAGCGCGAGCCCGGACCAGGGCTCTCGGCCCGGTGTTCGGCCGCCGGAGTCGGACACTGCGGACCGGGTGGCGGGAGTTTCGCGGAGTGGGCCGGTGGTGTTGGTGTCGGTGGGGGTGCGGCCTCATGTGGATGGGGTTGACGGGTTGGTTGCAGCGGTTGAGGAGTGGGTTGCCGCAGGGGTTGACGGGGTGCATCTTCGGCCGGGGTCGCTCGAGCTGGATGTGCCGGTGATTGCGGACGAACTGTTGCCGCGGTTGCGGGAGCTCGGGCTGGTCGGGGCTGCGGAGCGAGGTGGGAGCCTGCGCGGACGGCTCGGGCTGGGGCGGCCGCGGAACACGTTTTCGGGGAGTGCGCGATGACCAAGCAGATCCATCTGGCCGCGCATTTCCCGGGGGTCAACAACACCACTGTCTGGTCGGACCCGGCGTCCGGCTCGCAGATCGACTTCGCCTCCTTCCGGAAACTCGCGGAAACAGCGGAACGCGGAACCTTCGACTTCTTCTTCCTGGCCGAAGGACTGCGACTGCGCGAGGTGAAAGGCAGGATCCACGACCTCGACGTCGTCGGCCGCCCGGAATCCCTCACCGTGCTCAGCGCACTGGCCGCGGTCACCACCCACCTCGGCCTGGCCGCAACGGTGAACTCGACCTTCAACGAGCCGTACGAGCTCGCCAAGCGCCTCGCCACCCTCGACCACGTCTCCGGCGGACGTGCCGCCTGGAACGTCGTCACGTCCTGGGACGCCTTCACCGGCGAGAACTTCCGCCGCGGCGGCTACCTGGACAAGTCCGACCGGTACGTCCGCGCGCAGGAATCACTGCGGATCGTCCGGAAACTGTGGGATTCCTGGACCGGTGACGACCTCGTCCTCGACCAGGCATCAGGCAGCTTCGCCCGCGAGGGCGCTGGGGCCTTCGCGGACGCCGGCCCGCACTTCGACATCCGCGGACGGTTCGGGCTGCCGCCGTCGCCGCAGGGCCGGCCGGTGATCATCCAGGCCGGGGACAGCGACGAGGGCCGGGAGTTCGCCGCGGCCGGCGCGGACGTGATCTTCAGCCGGCACGGGACGTTCGCGGCCGGGCAGACCTTCTACAAGGACGTGAAGTCCCGGCTGGCGAAGTACGGCCGGAGTGACGAGTCGCTGAAGATCATGCCGGCCGTGACGGTGGTGGTCGCGGACACGGACGCCGAGGCGATCGAGAAGGCGGCGTACATCCGGGAGCAGCAGGTTTCCGGGCCGACCGCTCTGGTCCTAGCGGAACTGCTGTGGGGCCGCGACCTGTCGGCGTACGACCCGGACGGGCCGTTGCCGGCCGAGGACCCGGTCGTCGGGTCGTCGGTGACGCAGGGCCGGGTCGGGTACAACGACCCGTTCCCGATCGTCGCGGAATGGCGGGCGCAGGCCGAGGCCAACGGATGGTCGCTGCGGCAGACGGTCATCAACCAGCAGAACCGGCAGACGTTCGTCGGTTCGCCGACCACGGTCGCGGAGGCGGTCAACCGGCACGTCCAGGAAAATGCGGCAGACGGTTTCGTACTCGTTCCGCATCTCACTCCGGGCGGCCTCGACGACTTCGTCGACCGGGTCATCCCGCTGCTCCGCGAGTACGGCGTCTTCCGCTCGGAGTACAGCGGTACGACGTTGCGCGATCACCTCGGACTGTCGCGATGACGGTTTCGGAAATGCGTCCGTGGAAGGTTCCGCCGGCGACCGTGGTGTTCGTCGGCGGGGGTCCGCGGACGGTGGGGCTGCTGGAGCGGTTCGCGGCCGGCGCGGAGGAGCTGCTCGAGGGTCGCGACGTACACATCCATGTCGTAGATCCGTACCCGGTGGGTGGCGGGCGGATCTGGCGGCGGGAACAGTCGCGGCTGCTCTGGATGAACTCGATGACGTCCGACATCACGATCTTCACCGACGAGTCGGTGGAGTGCGAGGGGCCGATCGTGCCGGGTCCGGACCTCGCGAGCTGGGTCGCCGGTGAGGGCGCGGTGATCCTCGAGAAGGCCGGGCTGGAGCCGCCCGGGCCGATGGACTTCCCACCGCGGCTGGTGCAGGCGGAGTACCTGGCGTGGGTGTGGGAGCGCGTCGTCCGCGATCTCCCCGCAACCGTCAGCACGCACCGGGAGCGGGCCGTCGAGCTCACCGCGGACCAGCGGGTGATCCTCGAGTCCGGTACGGAGATCGCGGCCGACGCGGTGGTCCTTGCCCTCGGCTACCTGGATCGGTTGCCGACGGCATCGGAATCGGCGTGGGCCGCGCAGGCCGCGGACGCGGGGCTGACCTACATTCCGCCGGGGTACACCGCGGACGTCGACCTGGACGGGCTGTGGCCACAGGCGCCGGTGATCGTGCGCGGGTTCGGCCAGGCGTTCGTCGACCTGATGGTGCTGCTCACCGAGGGCCGCGGCGGCTGGTACGACGAGTGCGACGGGCTGCTCACGTACCGCCCGTCCGGCGACGAGCCGATCCTGTACGTCGGCTCCCGCCGCGGCGTCCCGTACCACGCGAAACTCGGCTACACCGTTGCCGGCACCAAGCCGGTCCCCACGCACTACCTGACGAAGGAAGCGCTGGGCGACGGTCCGCTCGACTTCGATCGCGACGTACTGCCGTTGATCGAGAAAGAGCTCGCCTACGCCCACTACAAGCAACTGTTCGGTGCGCATTCCGAACGAGTACGCATGCCTTGGGAGGAGTTCGCAAAGGCGCTGGACAGCTGGACGCCCGTGACAGCCCAGGACTGGGGGCACAGCGGATTCGATGTCGAGCCTGTTGCGGCGCCCTCGGCCGCCCCGCCACCGGCGCGCGGCACCACCGCAGCCCCGCCCTCGGCGTGGGGGCAGTTGACGGATGCTGCGTTCGCGGCGGTGGTTGCTGGGGCGGTGCCTGATCCGGTGGATCGGTTCGTTCGGCGCGAGGTGGATCGGCCGTTGGACGGACTCCGCTGCGCGGATCGGGAGCGGTTCGAGCAGTTCATGGTCGAGCTGATCGAGGACGATCTGCTGCGGCGGGCGGACCCTTCCTGCTCCGCCGATCTGGCGGTGTTCAACGCCTTGCTCAGCGTCTACAGCGTGTTGTCGCGGGCGATCACCGACGGTCAGCTGTCGGACGAGGACCGGGTGCGGAAGGTGGAGCGCGAGTGGCACGGGTTCTTCTCGTTCGTGGCCAGCGGGCCGCCGCCGCGGCGGCTGGAGGAACTGCTCGCGCTGCATCGCGCCGGGATCGTCCGGTTCGCCGGGCCGGACCTGGATGTTGCCATCGACAACGATGAGTTCGTTGCCCGGAGCCCCGGTGTCGCGGGTGAGATCCGTGCCCGCGCGTTCGTCGAGGCCCGGCTGCCGAGTCCCGACGTACTCGCGGCCTCGGATCCACTGCTGCGCGGCCTGCTGGGATCCGGCGCACTGGCCGCCGACGAGTTGTTCGCTTCCGACGGAACCAGCCTCGGCGGAGGCCAGCTCAAGGCCGACTCGCGGTCCCGCGCGGTCCGCGCCGACGGCTCGGTGCACCCGGCGCTGTTCCTGCTCGGGCCCTCGGTGTCCGGCTCGGCCGGATCGTCCGGGTTCTCTCGCCCGCACTTCAACGGTCCCGGCTTCCGGCAGAACGACGCCGTCGCGCGGGACCTCCTCAAACTGCTCGCCCCGACCGTACGGAAGGAAGAACGCCATGCCAGTTGAGTTCCTGGGCATCGCCGGCACCAACCCGGCCAGTGAGGTCACGCCGCGGACCGGCGGCCCGCTGGACCTGGAGTACACCTCGAAGCTCGCCCGCGCCCACGAGGACAACGGATGGGACCGGATCCTGTTCGCCTACCACTCCGGCTCGCCCGACCCCGCCCAGGTCGCGGCGTACGTCGCAGGCCGCACCGAGCGGATCAACCTGGTGGTCGCGCACCGGCCGAACGTCGCCTATCCGACACTGACCGCGAAAACGTTTTCGACGCTGGATCAGATCAGCAACGGCCGGTTCGAGGTGCACGTGA
Source organism: Kribbella aluminosa (assembly GCF_017876295.1). Classification (NCBI taxonomy): domain Bacteria; kingdom Bacillati; phylum Actinomycetota; class Actinomycetes; order Propionibacteriales; family Kribbellaceae; genus Kribbella; species Kribbella aluminosa. The sequence continues at coordinate 682,134 of NZ_JAGINT010000001.1, forward strand.
TCACCGGCGGCTCGACCGCGGACCAGGCGGCCGAAGGCGACTACCTGGCGAAGGACGACCGATACGGACGGACCCGCGAGTTCATCCAGATCCTCAAGCAGGCCTGGACGTCGGACGAACGGTTCGACTTCGACGGAAACCACTACCGGTTCGAGCATTTCCTGGCCGACATCAAGCCGGTCCAGCAGCCGCGACCGCGGATCTCCTTCGGCGGCTCGTCCCCGGCCGCGTACGCCGTGGGTGCGGCCGAGGCGGACGTCTTCGCGCTCTGGGGTGAACCGCTGGCCGGGACCCGGGAACAGCTCGCGACCATCGACGCGGCGGCCGCCGCCGCGGGCCGGGCGGACCGGCCGACGATCCAGATCGCGTTCCGGCCGATCATCGCGCCGACCGAGGAACTCGCCTGGGCAAAGGCGGAAAACGTTGTCGGCCGCATCAAGGAAGCCCAGAACCCGCCCCTAGCTTCGCTCGGGGCCGAGGAGGCAACCGGCGGGGTTCGGGCGAGTACCAGGCTGCGCTCGAAGACCCCGGAAAACGCGGGATCGCAGCGGTTGCTGAAGGCAGTCGCGGCCGGTGAGCGGCACGACCGAGCGCTCTGGACCGCGCCGACCGGGCTGACCGGCGGCGGCGGAAACTCCACGGCACTCGTCGGAACGCCGGAAACCGTCGCCGCCGCCCTTCTCGACTACTACGACCTCGGGATCCGGATCTTCTCCGCCCGCGGCTACGACATCTACGACGACGCGATCGACTTCGGGCGGCACGTCATCCCGCTGGTCCGGTCCGAGGTCGCCCACCGCGAGCAGAGGAAAGCGTCATGACGGTTGTTTCCGACCTGGAGCAGGACTGGCACACCTGGCACACCGCCCGCGAGCACGACCTGGACACCGACTACGGCTGGCTGTCGATCGTCGCCTTCGACTGGCTGTCGCCGACGCCGACCGCGATCGAGGGTCTGCCCGGGCGATGGTGGGCCGACCAGCGCGCGTACGTCACGGCCGCCGGCGAGCTGACACTCGGCGGGGAGCCGGTCGAGGGAACGGTTTCCGCAACGGTTCCGGAAGCCGGATCTCTCAGCTGGCTGCTGTACGGCGACCGGCTGGCGGAGCTCGTCCTCCGGGGCGGCCGGTACGCGATCCGCCAACGGGATCCACGCGCCACGACACGCCAGGGCTTCGCCGGCGTACCGGCGTACCCGCTGGACGACGCGTGGATCGTCACCGGGTACTTCAGCCCGTACTCCAAGGCGCAGCGGGTGGAGGTGTCGACCGCGCGCGACGACCTGCGGCAGCACATCACCGCCGTCGGCACGGTGCACGTCGCGCTCGGCGGTACGGCGTACGAGCTGGTCGCGACGTCGGCGGGCGACGACCGGCTGAACGTGTCGTTCCACGACCGGACGAACGGCGAGGAGACGGCGCCGTGGCGGTTCGTCACGACCGGTCCGGTGCAGTCCGACGGGTCGGTGCGGATCGACTTCAACCGGACGATCAACCTGCCGTTCGCGTTCACCGCGTACGGGACCTGCCCGGCTCCGGTGCCGGGTAACCGCCTCGCGCTCCCGGTGACCGCCGGCGAGAAGCGGGTCAGATGAAGTTCTGTACGTACACGCTGATCGACAACTCGCCCGACCCGGTCAGCGGCGTACAGCTCTCGCCGGCCGAGCGGTTCCAGCACGTGGTCCAGCAGGCGCAGTGGGCCGAGGAGCTGGGCTTCGACGCGTACGGCGTGGGGGAGCGGCACGCACAGCGGTTCATCTCCTCGTCGCCGCCGGTCGTGCTGTCGTACATCGCCGCCGTCACGTCGCGGATCCGTTTGCTGACCACGGTGACGGTGCTGTCGTTGCTGGACCCGGTGCGGGTGGCGGAGGACTACGCGACGCTCGACCAGCTGTCGGGCGGGCGGCTCGACATCATCATCGGGAAGGGCAACGACCCGGACCAGAACGCGCTGTTCGGGTACGAGCTCGACGATCAGTGGGACCGAAACCGGGAGAAGTACGAGCTGCTCCGCCGGCTGCTGCGTGAAACCGGGGTCACGTGGTCGGGCAGCTACCGGCCGGCGCTGACGGACGCGACCACGCAGCCGCGGCCGTTCCGGGCGGACGGCATCTCGTTGTGGCACGGGTCGGCGTCGTCCACCGAGTCGACCGAGCTGGCGGCGCGCTGGGGCGATCCGCTGTTTTCCGCAAACGGTTTCCATCCGCTGGCGAAGTACGCCGGACTGATCCGGCACTACCGGGAGCGCTGGGAGGCGTACGGGCGGGACCCGGCGGATGCGGTGGTCGGCGCCGGGTTCAACGGGCTGTACGTGAAGAAGACCTCGCAGCAGGCGGTCGACGGGTACCGGCCGATCTTCGACGCGTTCATGGACTCACCGGGCGCCCGGCACAATCAGTTGCCGTTCCGGACACTGGAGGAGTTCCTCGAGGGCGGGTCCGTCCTGGTCGGGTCGCCGGAACAGGTGATCGACAAGTTCGGCAGGTACCAGGAAAGTTTCCGCCACGAGCTTTCCGGGATTTCCTTGGAGGTCCCCGGACTCCCGGCGGACGAGAACCGGGAGTCGGTTGAGACCTTCGTCACGGAGGTGCTGCCGACCCTGCGCTCGGCGTACCGCAGCCGGGTCTGGAACTAGCCGTACGTTGGCTCCTGCGGCCAGCCTTCGGGGGAGTCCTCCCAGTCCTCCTGGCGGCCGTACGGAGCCAGGTCGCTGACGGTCGTGCTGAACAGCAGCCGGTCGACGCCGCGCTGGCCGGTCGTATACGTCCGGTAGACGGTGTCGCCGTCGCGGAAGAAGACGTTCAGCAGGAACCCGCCGCCCGCGCCGCAGTCCGCGGAAAACGTCGTACCGGCCGAGGACGCGAACGGGACGTGCTCCCAGCCCATCTGCTTCCAGTACCCGGCCATCTGGTCGAGCGGCATGTCGGAAACCGTCGCCCAGGCGATGCCGTTGCGGGCCAGGCCGGAGAGGTTGGCGACGTTCTTGGTGAAGTACGTGCAGCCCGGGCAGAAGTGGTCCGGGCCGGAGTGCATGAACTGGTAGAGCGCGAGCTGCCGCTGGTCGCCGAAGAGCTCCCGGAGCGTGACCGGGCCGTCCGGCCCGGCGAAGGTGTACTCGCCGAACTCCACCATCGGCAGCCGCCGGCGCTGGGCCGCCAGGCGGTCCTCGGCACGGGTGGCCGCCTTCTCGGCGGTCAGCAGTTCGGCGCGGGCCCGTTCCCACTCCGCGGCCGGCACGACCGGGGGCATCGCTGTCTCGGACATGGTGGTTCCTTTCGTAGGTCCTGCCCTGATGACGAAGCGGCTCCGGGGTTCTCGACATCGGATCCGAAAAATGGTCCGGAGCACTGCTGTGGACCCGGTATGCTTTCCGGGACGGACTGAGGGGCCTGCAAGGCGCTCCTGACTCGATTTCACATCGGGCCGGGAGACCGTGTAATCTCTCTCCTCGGCCCGCCCCTTTAGCTCAGTCGGCAGAGCGTCTCCATGGTAAGGAGAAGGTCTACGGTTCGATTCCGTAAAGGGGCTCTGAGCACGGCATCCCATCTCCGGGTGGGATGCTGAACTCACCCGGCGGGGTAGCTCAGGTGGTTAGAGCACACGGCTCATAATCGTGGTGTCGCGGGTTCGACTCCCGCCCCCGCTACCTGGCAAGGCAGTATCTCGAGAGTGCGATCACCTCAGTTGCGCACTCCTGACAGAAGAGGCAGCAGTGGCCAAGTCAACCGACGTTCGCCCGAAGATCACGCTGGCATGCACGGTCTGCAAGGAGCGGAACTACATCACCAAGAAGAACCGGCGGAACGACCCGGATCGTCTTGAGCTGAAGAAGTACTGCGCGCGCTGCAACGACCACACCGAGCACCGCGAAACCCGCTGACCGTAGCTCCCCCGCAAGCCGCTCCGCACGTCGGAGCGGCTTTGTGTTGTGCTCGGGGAAAGCTGGGTGGTGGGCTCGCACCGTGAGACCCGCTGACCGTAGCTTTCCCGCAAGCCGCTCCGCATGTCGGAGCGGCTTTGTGGTGTGTGGTCAGACCGTGAGGATGGGGCGGCCGGACTCGTAGGCCGTGCGGCGGTCGGCTCTAGGGGTTAGGCAGCAGGAGCCGCAGAGGGTGCCGTTGCCGGACTCGCTCGTGTAGTAGAGGCAGCAGGTGTTGCGCAGGTAGACGAGCTTCCCGCCCGCCACCTCCACGTCGCCCAGCCGCCCGAGCCCGCCCGGCGCCTTCGCCGCGAACGTCTGCCACCGTTCGAGCAGGTACCCGGGCTCCACCGTCACCTCCTCACGCGTCGCCGCGCAGAACCCCATCGCGCACCCGGCCGCCACCCCGCCGTACACCTGCCGCAACCCCGCCCGCGTCCGCCGCTGCAGCTCCTCGGACAGCGGGAGCAGATGCTGCCGCAGTACGACGTCGTACAACGTCTCCAGCCCACCGGGGAGGAAGTCGGCCGACCGTACGGCGACCGCCGCGATCCCGTGGCCGTCGTGCGGCCGGACCCAGAGGTTCTGCGGGCGGATGTCGAGGACGTGGCCCTCCAGCGCCCACAGCAGCAGCGCGGTCGCCGGCGCCCGCCCGGCGTAGAACGACATCATGCTGAGCGCGTTCGCATGCGCCGTACGGTGGCGACTGGCCTCGTCGTCGCGCTTGAGCAGCTCGGTCAGCTCCGGGCTGCCGGGCTCCAGGATCCGGTCCACCCGCAGCCACTCGGAGCCCGTCGGCTCGCCGATCTCCACCCGGTACCGAGGCGCGTACTTCGCCAGCGCCGCCACAGCCGTCACGATCTACCTTCCGTCCGGAATCGTGGGCGGCGGAAACCCGCGCCATAGTCTGCCAGTAAGGTTGGCGGATATGACGATCGACGCCACGATGGTCGGCCGGAGCTACGCGGCCGCCGAGTCCTACCAGGTCGGCCGGGAGAAGATCCGGGAGTTCGCCGACGCGATCGGTGACGGTAACCCGGCGTACCGGGGCGCTGACGCGATCGCGCCGCCGACGTTCGCGTTCGTGCTCGGCAGCCGCGCGCTCGAGCAGCTGCTGAACGACAAGGAGCTCGGCCTCCGGCTGGACCGGATCGTGCACGGCGCGCAGAAGTTCAGCTACATCCGCCCGATCAAGGCCGGCGACGACATCGCCGCGACCGCCACCATCACCGCCGTCCGCAAGGCCGGTGACGTCGAGGTGATCATGTACGAGACCGCGCTGACCACCGTCGACGGCGAGCCGATCGCCACGTCGACGTCGACCATCTCGCACAACCGGGCGGACGCATGATCGAGCGGAGCGAGATCATTATCCAGCGCAGTTCGACTCGTGCCTCATCGGCGCCCGGAGTGAAGCGAGGACGTCGATGAGTCTGGCCGGCACCGAGCTTCCGCCGCTGACGATCACGCTGCGGCGCGAGGACCTGGTCCGGTACGCCGGGGCCAGTGGCGACTTCAACCCGATCCACTGGAACGACCGGATGGCCGCCGCGCTCGGGCTACCCGGCGTGATCGCGCACGGGATGCTCACGATGGCGTCCGCGGTGCGGGTGGTGACGGACTGGATCGCGGATCCGGCCGATCTCGTGGAGTACGGCGTACGGTTCACGAAGCCGGTCGTCGTACCGGATGACGACAAGGGCGCGACCGTGACGTTCTCCGCGAAGGTCGACAAGGTCACGGAGGGGCTCGCCGAGATCGACATCACGGCGCTCGCCGGCGAGGAGAAGGTGCTCGGACGCGCCAGGGCGGTCGTGCGGGTCCGGTGAACACCCACGTGTCGCTGGCCGGCTACACCACGCTGCGGGTCGGCGGACCGGCCGACAAGTTCATCGAGGTCACGACCGAGGCGGACCTGATCGCCGCGGTCCGGGACGCGGACGCCGCCGGGGAACCGGTGCTGCTGCTGTCCGGCGGGAGCAACGTGGTGATCGGGGACGACGGGTTCCGCGGGACCGTGGTGAAGGTCGCGACGTCCGGTGTCCGGGTCGACGCGGACGCCTGCTCCGGCGCGATGGTGCACGTCGCGGCCGGCGAGGACTGGGACGGCGTGGTCCAGCGGGCGATCGCGGAGGAGTGGAGCGGGCTCGAGTCGATGTCCGGGATCCCCGGGCTGGCCGGGTCGACGCCGGTGCAGAACGTCGGCGCGTACGGGCACGAGGTCGCGGAGACGGTCGCGTCGGTGCGGGTCTGGGACCGGAGCCACGGCACGGTGCGGACGGTCTTCGCGGCGGACTGCGGGTTCGCGTACCGGAACTCCCGGTTCAAGGCGGATCCTTCGCGGTACGTCGTACTCGAAGTCGCGTTCCAGCTCAGGCTGGGTGACCTGTCGGCGCCGGTCGGGTACGCCGAGCTGGCGCGGGTGCTCGACGTGGAGCCCGGGTCGCGGGCGCCGATGACCGAGGTCCGCGAGGCCGTCCTCGGCCTGCGCCGGAGCAAGGGCATGGTGCTGGACCCCGCCGACCACGACACGTGGAGCGCGGGCTCGTTCTTCACCAACCCGATCCTCGACACGCCCGCCGAGGTCCCCGCCGGCGCACCCCAATGGCCGCAGCCCGACGGCCGCGTGAAGACCAGCGCCGCCTGGCTGATCGAACACGCCGGCGTCTCGAAGGGCTTCACCATCGGCAACGCCGCCGTCTCCAGCAAACACACTCTGGCCCTCACCAACCGCGGCCAAGCCACCGCCAAAGAACTCCTCACCCTCGCCACCCACGTCCGCACCCAGGTCCAGCAGTCCTTCAACATCACCCTGGTCAACGAACCCGTCCTGGTGAACTGCGCCCTCTGAGCCTGTACCGAAGAACTGGCAGTGGTGCCGTTCTGGTTGAGCAGACCCGGCCGGCGCCGCCTACGCTGGTCGCGAGTCCGGGACCACTGCCCGTTCTTCGGTACCTGTGGACAACGCTGCGCACGAACCGGCGCCGCCAGGCAGGATGCTCGGATGACGTCCGTCGTGGAGGTACTGGCCCGGCTGGGAGGCTGGTCCACTGCCGCCGTACTGGTGCAGCTGACGTCGCGCCGGGCGTTGGCGGCGGCCGTCCGGCGAGGGGAGGTCGAGCGCTTGACTCGCGGCATCTACGGACTCCCGGGGATCGCGACGGATCTGGCAACGGCTGTCGCGTACGACGGAGTTCTGTCGCACCTGAGCGCAGCCGCGATCTGGCAGCTGCCGTTGCTGCACACTCCGGAGAAGCCGCATCTCATACTGCCGAGGAACAGGAAGGCCCGGGCGGGGCCGCCCGCGGTGCTGCACTGGGCCGATCTCCCCGGAACCGATCGACGTGCGCGCCGGACGTCACTGCCGCGCACGGTCCTGGATTGTGCCCGGATTCTTCCGTTCGGCGAGGCCTTGGCGGTCGCTGATGCCGCGCTTGCGACCGGCCTGATGAACGCCGACGAACTGGTCGCGTCGGCGGGCGCCATGTCCGGCCCGGGCCGGCCGAATGCGGTCCGGGTGGCCGCTGCCGCGATCAGGTTCGCCGAGAGTTTCCTCGAGTCGATTCTGCGGAGCCTGCTGATCGAGGCGGGCGTCGAGGGCTTCGAGGCGCAAGTGCTGGTGGAGACCGACGGTGGTTGGGTTCGCGTGGATCTCGGGAATCGGGTGGCCCTGATCGCGCTGGAGGCGGAGGGGTTCGAGTTTCATGGCTCAGCCGGGAAGTTCGCCGCTGACTGTCGGCGGTACGACGACCTGGTCGCGGTCGGCTGGCTGGTGCTCCGGTTCACGTATCAGCAGATCTTCGGCGATCCCCGATGGGTCGTGGCGACGGTCATGGGTGCGGTCGCGCAGCGGGTCGGCGTACCGAAGAACGGGTAGTGGTGCCGGCCCCGGCTGCGGCGGCAGGCGGGTCCTGGTCAGGAACCTGGCCTCAAAGCCGACCACTGCCCGCTCTTCGGTACACGGTTCGGGCCCTGAAAAACTTCTGCAGGGGGTCTTCCCAAGCCTGAGTGTGCTCGCTAATCTTTTGCGCAATCTGGTGGGAGGTGAGTTGTGAGGCGCAAAAGATTTTCTCGGCGGGAGGTTTTGGCCGGGGTGGGCGCGGGGCTGGCGGCTGCGGTGGTGCCGGGGTGTTCCGGTGGTGGGGGAGGGCGGTCGGAGGCGCTGCAGGTGTGGGGCGGGGTGCCGGCGGCGTCCGGGCCGGCTGATGTGGTGAAGGCGTTCCAGCAGAAGTTTCCGCAGTACAAGGTGGAGTACACGCGGTTCGTGAACGACGACCGCGGCAACCTGAAGCTCGACACCGCGCTCCAGGGTGGTGTCGACATCGACGTCTACTTCACCTACTCGCAGGGCGCGATGGCGCTGCGGGCCGGGTCCGGGCTGGCGGCGGACCTGACCGACCGGGTGCGGGCGGACCCGGAGCTCCAGGTGTACCTGGACACCGAGAAGCCGCGGTCGTACATCGACAACGGCAAGGTGAAGGCGCTTGCCACCGCGCGTGAGCCGTTCTTCGTGCTGTTCAACGAGAAGCTCCGGCAGCGGGCGGGCGTCGAGTTGCCGCACGCCTGGACGATCGACGAGTTCCGCGCGACGGCTCGCAAATTGACGACGGACAAGACCGTCGGCGTCTACACGGTCCCGGACGTCGCCCGGATCGCCCTCGGCCCGAACTACTGGTACGCCGGCGACCGTTCGAACTTCGGCGACCCGCACTTCGAGCAGGGTTTCCGCCTCGGCCGCGAGATGATCGCCGACGGTACGGCGTTCCCGTGGACCGAGGTGCTGTCCCGGCACCTCGACGCGTACCAGCAGAACGCGTTCCTCGGCGAGGAGTTCCACCTCTGGTCGACCGCGCCGTTCAACCTGCGCTACCTGTACGACGCGAAGAAGTACCCGCACGACTTCAAGGTCGCGTTCGCGCCGTCGCCGACGGTGGACGGCAAGGACTGGAACGGCGGCTCGTTCAGCAACTTCATCATGATCAACCCGAAGTCGCCGAAGTTCGAGGCGGCCTGGGCGTTCGTGAAGTTCTGGCTGACCGAGGGCGCGACGCCGATGCTCAAGGGCGGCAAGATGCCGGCCCTCGGCAACGTCACCGACGACCAGATCGTGTCCGGAATGCTCGGAAAGGAGCCGGAAAAGTACTTCGACCTGGACTCTTTCCGCCGGGTCGTCCTGACCTCCGAGCCGAAGCTCGCGACCGACACCAGGCTGACCGGGTTCCCGGAGATCACGCTCGCGGTCAAGCAGCAGCGCGACCTGTGCTGGATCGGCGAGAAGGACCCGGGTGCCGCGATCCGTGAGGTACGGCGGCTTGCCGACGCCGCGATCGCCCGGAACGAGAGGAGGCCCTGATGGCCACCGCCACACTTGTCTCGGCCGGTACGAAGGCCCGCGTCGAGCAGGGCCGCGGGATCCGCCCGTCCGGGTGGACCGGTTTCCTGTTCATCGCCCCGAACCTGCTCGGCGTGATCGCGTTCACGCTGATCCCGCTGATCAGCGTCCTGGTGCTCGCGTTCACCGACTGGAACCTGGTGTCCGGTATCGGCGGAATCACGTTCAACGGCCTCGGCAACTTCGTCGCGATCGCCCGCGACCCCGGGTTCTGGCACGCGATCGGCCTGACCCTGGTGTACGTCGTGGTGTCCGTCCCGCTGACCGTGATCCTGGGCCTCGGCCTCGGGATCGCGCTGAACCGGCCGCTCCCGGGGCGCGCCGTACTGCGGGCGATCTTCTTCCTGCCGTACATCGTGAACGTGGTCGCGGTCGGTATGACCTGGCTGATGCTGATGAACCCGAAGGCCGGCCTGGTCAACCAGGTGCTGGACGTGTTCGGGATCCGGCCGGGCTGGTTCGCGTCCTCGCACTGGGCGCTGCCTGCGCTGATCGTGATGGCGATCTGGGGCGGCGTCGGGTACTGCTCGCTGATCTACCTGTCCGCGTTGCAGGACGCGCCGCGGCAGCTGTACGAGGCGGCCGACATCGACGGCGCCTCCGCGTGGGCCAAGTTCCGCGTGATCACCTGGCCGTCGTTGCTTCCGACAACGATCTTCCTGCTGGTCACGCTGATCATCGGGGCGTCCCAGGGGTTCGGCCTGATCGCGCTGATCACCGCCGGCGGCCCGGGCGACGCGACCACCACGATCTCGTACTACATGTACCAGACCGGCTTCCAGTTCTACCGGTTCGGCTACGCGTCGGCGATCGGCCTGGTGACGTTCGTCGGCGTACTCGTCCTGACGCTGTTCACCTGGCGGGCGCAGCGAGGGAGGGCTCTGAATGACTAGGTCCAAGTGGCTCTGGGGAATCCCGTTGTGGATTCTCGCCATCGCTTTCCTGGCGCCGTTCGGGTGGATGATCTCGACCGCGCTGAAGCCGGACGTGGACGCGTACAAGATCCCGATGCAGTGGATCCCGCACCCGTTCCAGTGGGACAACTTCACGACCGTGCTGAGCGGTGCGACCTCGGTGCTGCCCGCGTTCGGCCGGTCGGTGTTCGTCGCCGTACTGCGGGTCGCGGGCGAGCTGGTCACCGCGACGATGGCCGGGTACGCGTTCGCGCGGATGTCGTTCAAGGGGCGGGACAAGCTGTTCCTGCTGTACCTGGCGACGGCGATCATCCCGGCGCAGCTGCTGCTGGTACCGCGGTTCATCTATTTCCAGAAGCTCGGGCTGTACGACACCTTGTGGGCGTTGATCCTGCCCGGAATGTTCACCGTGCTCGGCACTTTCCTGATGCGGCAGTTCTTCGTCAGCCAGCCGGCCGAGTTCGCCGAGGCGGCCCGGATGGACGGCGCGAACGAGTGGCGGGTGTTCACCCGGATCTACTTGCCGTTGGCAACACCGGTGATGAGTGCGCTCGGCATCCTGGCGTTCGTCTGGTCCTGGAACGACTACGAGACACCGCTGGTGCTGATCAGCAACCCGGACCGGTACACGCTGCCGCTCAGCCTGACCAACTTCGTCGACGAGCAGGGCCAGATCGCACCGGGCCTGACGATGGCCGCCTCGGTGATCTCGATCGTGCCGGTACTGCTCGTGTTCGTCGTCCTGCAGCGGCGCTTCGTCGCCGCCATGACTCATACAGGAATCAAATGACAACCAGTGTTTCCGGCGTTTTTCCGCATCTCGCCCAGGTCGGCGACTTCGGTCCGCCGCGCAGCGAACTGGGCGTCGGCTCGCTGATGCCGTGGAACGGAAAGCTCTACGTCCAGAACTACAACTCGCACAAGGCGTCCTCCGGGGGCGGCGTGAGCCTGCGCCGGATCGACGCCGACCTCTCGATGGAAACTGTTTCGGAAACCGTTGGCGTGGACGGGACATACACGAACCGGTTCGTGCACTTCCCGACGTCGAGGCTGGTGCTCGGGCCGCACGTGATCACCGCGGACCACAAGATCGTGACGATCCCCGAACTGCAGCCGCTCCGGGTCTGCGGTACGTCGCGGCACCTGACGAAGCCGGACACCCACGTCTACGTTCTCGCGATGGAGGGCGAGCTGTTCGAGCTCGACCTCACGACGTACGAGTGCACGCAGCTCTTCGACCTGAACGACGAGCTCGGCACCGACGGCGAGATGAAGGTCCACTACAAGGACTGCTACACGTCGTTCGGCCGGCTCGTCGTCTGCTCGAACGAGTACTCCGAGCCCGAGTGGTCGGGCGTCCGTTCGCGGGGACGACTTGCCGAGTACGACGGCACCTCGTGGAAGGTGCTGCGGGAGGACCCGTACACCGCGATCGGCGGGCGGCACGAGTTCGGTGGGACGATCTTCGCGACCGGGTGGGACCGGGCGTCGGCGATCCTCGAGGTGTTCACCGAGTCCGACCAGCAGTGGACGCGGTACCGGTTGCCGAAAGCGTCGCACTGCTTCGACCACAAGTGGCAGACCGAGTGGCCGCGGATCCGTGAGGTCGAGCACGAGCGGCTGCTGATGGACCACCACGGCATGTTCTACGAGCTGTCCCCGTGGGCGTACGGCGGCAGGATCTGGGGCGTGCGCCCGATCTCCACGCACCTGTGGGTGCTCGGCGACTTCTGCTCGTGGCGCGGAATGCTCGTCGCCGGTGCGGACAACGCCTCACCGAGCCACGGACTGAACCCGACGACCGCGGAACCGCAGTCCGGGTTGTGGTTCGGGAAGACCGACGACCTGTGGAGTTTCGGCAAGCCGGCCGGCTGGGGCGGGCCGTGGTGGGAAACACCGGTTTCCGCGGGCGTTCCGTCCGATCCGTACCTGATGACCGGCTTCGACGGGAAGTGCCTGCACCTGGAGAACTTCTCGGCCACCGCGATGACGTTCACGGTCGAGATCGACTTCCACGGGCACGGCCGGTTCGGCGCGGTGGAGACGGTGACGGTCGAGCCAGGACAGGTGCGTTCACACGTTTTCCCACCGGGTTTCAGTGCGCACTGGGTGCGGGTGGTCAGCGACACCGACGGTGTGGCGAGTGCGCAGTTCGTCTATACGTGACGATAACGGGATGGCAGACATGGAGAGAGCCGGTAGTCCGAGTCCGTTGCAGCTGGTCAAGCGGGCGCTGCCCGAGCTGAACGGGGCGATGCAGCGAGTCGCCGAGCACATCCTGGCGAACCCGGACGAGGTCGCCCGCGGCTCGATCACCAAGCTGGCCGAAGCCGCACAGACCTCGGCCGCGACCGTGACCCGGCTGTCCACCCACCTCGGGTACGCCGGTTATCCTGCACTCCGGGCCGCGCTGGCGATGGAGGTCGGCCGCGGCCTGGAGGCCGGCTGGACCAGCGACATCGGGCTGGCGATCGGGCCGGCCGACCCGCCCGAGCAGGTGCTCAACGTCCTGGCGTCCACCCAGGCGAACGCGCTCCGGAACGCGCTCGCCGCGATCGACCTGGCCGCGGCGACCCGGGCCGCGGACGCGATCGCGGGCGCCCGCCGTACCCACATCTACGGGGAGTGGGGGGACGCGATCCCGGCGCGCGAGCTGTACATCCGGCTGCTCCGGATCGGCATCCCGGTGTGGTTCTTCGATGGCCCGAACTCGTCGCAGATCGGCGCCGGGCTGCTCGGCGAGGGGGATGTCGCGCTCACCGTGAGCCGCTCCGGGCTGGACCCGACCACGCTGGCGTTCGTCCAGCGGGCGAAGGCCGAGGGTGCGCTGACGGTCACGATCACCGGCGTCGTCGACTCGCCGATCGGGCGGGTCACGGACGTAGTCCTCGACACCGGGACGCTGAACGGCACCGCGTGGACCGAGTTCTTCGCCGGGCGGGCGAGCGACGTACTCACCGCCGGGCTGCTGTTCGTGCTGGTGGCGCAGCGCGTTCCGGACCACCTCACCGCCAACCACCCGAACGGCCCGGGGCAACCGGTCGTGCACCCGGACGCCGTCGTCCGGCCGGACATCTTCGTCCAACCAGACTCCTGAAAGGCTTGTGCATGCAGCAGCTCGAGGTCCAGTCCGACCTGACCGTCGTCGGCGGCGGGCTCGCCGGGATCTGCGCGGCGATCGGGGCCGCGCGCCAGGGCAGCACCGTGGCACTGGTCCAGAACCGGCCGGTGCTCGGCGGCAACTCGTCCAGCGAGGTGCGGGTGTGGGTGTGCGGCGCGACCGCGCACGGCACCCAGAGCTTCGCCCGCGAGACCGGCATCATGGGCGAGCTGTTCGTCGAGAACCAGTTCCGGAATCCGCTCGGAAACCCCTATTACTGGGATCTCGTGCTGCTGGAGGCGGTTCGGGCGGAACCGCGGATAACGCTGTACCTGAACACGGACGTGCGTTCCGTCGAGGCCGAGGACGACGAGATCCGGTCGGTGACCGGCTGGCAAATGGGGTCCGAGAAGGAGATCCGGTTCGTCAGCCCGGTGTTCGTGGACTGCTCCGGCGACGGCCTGGTCGGCGTACTGGCCGGGGCCGACTTCCGCACCGGGCGGGAGCCGCGGTCGCAGTACGACGAGTCCTGGGCGCCCGACGTACCGGACTCGAACACGCTCGGCAGCACGATTCTCTTCTACAGCAAGGACGCGGGGGAGCCGGTCCGGTTCGTGCCGCCGGCGTTCGCGCGGAACGTCACGGAAACCGCGATTCCGGACCGCCGGGTGATCCGGACCGACCTGAACGGCTGCGCGTTCTGGTGGATCGAGTGGGGCGGCGAGCTGGACGTCGTCGACGACAACGAGGCGATCCGCGACGAGCTGCAGGCCGTGGTCTACGGGATCTGGGACTACATCAAGAACAGCGGCAACTTCGACGCGGACAACCTGACCCTGGAATGGATCGGATCGGTGCCCGGAAAACGTGAGTACCGGCGTTTCCTCGGCGACCACGTGCTGACCCAGCACGACGTGCTCGAGCAGCGCGAGTTCGACGACCGGGTCGCGTTCGGCGGCTGGTCGATCGACCTGCACCCGCCCGGCGGCGTGTACGCGTCGGAGCACGGCTCGAAGCACTGGTTCTCCGACGGCGCGTACCACATCCCGTTGCGGTCCCTGTACTCACGGAACGTGCGGAACCTGTGGATGGCCGGGCGGAACATCAGCGCGAGCCACGTCGCGTTCGGGACCACCCGAGTGATGGCCACCTGCGCCGTACTCGGCGAAGCCGCCGGGATCGGCGCGGCCGTTGCCCTGTGCAACGGCTTGACGCCGCGGGAGCTGGCGCGCGACCGGTTCGGCCTGATGCGGAAAGCGTTGACCCGCGCCGACGCGTCGGTCCTCGGCGTCGTCGACGACGACCCGGCGAACCTCGCAGTGACGGCCGCCGTCACCGCGTCGTCCACGCTCACCAGACCGGCCCTCGAGGTCTCGTCCGGCACCCTGCCGCTGACCACCGACCTCGGCATGGTGATCCCGGTCGACCCGGCACTGGACGGTTTCGAACTGCTCGTCGACTCGAACGGCGGCTCGCTCACCGTCGAGCTGCACGACCCGGTGAAGCCACAGAACTACCTGCCCGCCGAGCTCATCGACTCCTGCACCGTCGACCTCCCGGCCGGCGAGAAACGCTGGATCCGGATCCCGCTGTCCTGGCGCCCGTCCCGTCCGTCAAACGTTTTCGTCATCTTGCGGAAAACGCCGGACGTTTCCGTCCACACCGCACCGACGGCCCTCCCCGGCACAGTGCACTTCGCGCACCGCGAGCCGGCCGCGGACGAGCAGTGGACGGAACAGTTCCGTGCCTGGAAACACATCCTCCAGCGCTCCGGTCTGTGTCTCCGCCTGGGCGACACCTCGGCATACGCGCCCGAGAAGGTCCTCGGCGGCTACGCCCGCCCGTACGGCGGACCGAACCTCTGGTCCTCCGAAGACCTGGCCTGGGACCCGAACCCCTGGCTGGAACTCACCTGGCCCGAGCCGGTCGAACTCTCGGAGGTCGTGGTGGTCCTTGACGCCGACGTACAGGAAGACCTGATCAACCTGCACCACCACCGAACCCCCTTCGAATCCCTCCCCACCCTCCTCGCCGACTACTCCCTGGAAGCCCGCAACGGAGACGACGCCCCCTGGCAGCCGATCGCCCAGGTCACCGACAACCATCACCGCACTCAGCACCACCACCTACCAACCCCCACCCAAGCCACCCGCCTCCGCCTGACAGCCCACCGCACCAACGGAGCACCCAGAGCCCACGTCGTCGCGGTCCGCGCCTATGGCGCGCCGGGCTGAGCGCCTGGCTCGAACGGAATCGTGAGGTGCGGAGTCCAGTGGTACACGCGGTCGGTTCGGGTCAGGGAGAGGAGGGTGAGGCCAGTGATCGGGTAGGTCGTCGACCGTGCGGGGTAGGCCAGAAGACGAGCGGCGATCGGCGCTGCCGGGGCCTGAAGGTCGCTGTACGCGAGGGCGACGTGAGGGTCGAGTTCAGGCAGCCTGGGGATGGCTTCTTCGCCCCAGACATCGAAGATTGCGGCCCGGGTGAGGTCGCGGAGGTGCTGGAACGGTTCGATCGGACGGACCGGGAGCTGAAGGGATTCCGGGTCCAGTACGGCGGGTCCGACGCTCACCGGGAAGCTCGCCAGACCGGCCACCCGAAGCCGGGTGGCTTCGACGATGCGAGCCAGATCCGCGTCCGGCACGCGGTCCGTGAATCCGATGCCTTGCACGTCCAGGCGCAACCACTGCGGAGGCACCGGACTGAAACCGGGCAGCTCCTGGAGCAGCGTGGCGTACGACACCTGTAGTGCGGCAATCTCGGGGGAGTCGGCGAACGTGACGTGCCAGGAGTAGAAGGGACGGTCGGGACGGCAGCACCAATGGTCCCGCAGTTCTTCGAACACCGGTGGTTCCTTTCACTTGCCGGTGGCATCCCGGATGGCGGGGTGCCGGGTGAAGACCCGAATCGCGTCGTGCAGCTGCCGGGCCTGCGGGTCGTTCGCGTGCTGGCTCATGCGGGTCAGGGCGGCGACCTCGTTGATCCGGTGGATCAACGGCCGAACGCGGTACTCGACCGGGGTTGTCAGTACGACGGCGACGGCATCGGCCGCGGTACTGAGATCGCCGAGCTGCAGGTGCGCCTTCGCCTGCTGAAGCCTGGTCATGCGTTCGGATCCGAAGTTGCGGACCAGGTGCGGAGACGCCTCGAACAAGGCGATCGCGTGGTCCGCGTGCCGCCGGGTGAGGTGCGCTTCCCCCAATGACAGATGTGCATCGGCCCACATGCCTTCGGCGCGCTCCGGCGTACAGAAGAAGGGCCCGCCCAACTCCGGGACGTCGGCGCGGACTGTGGTGCGCTTGGCGATGGTCAACGCTTCGCGGGCTTCTCCGTGACGCCCGGAACGGGCCAGGTCCAGCGCGAGGACACTGGCCAGATAGAGCGACGAACTTCCGGTCGCGTACCGCAGCCCGTCTTCGGCGTACGACGCCGCGCGGCCGAAGTCGTCCTGCCAGAACGCGGCCCGGTGCTGAGCAGCCCGGGTCCAGGCGCGGACATCGTCCCGATCGGCTGCCTCGCCGCAGGCCCAGGCGGTCCGCGTGTGGTTCTCGGCGATGTCCGGCCGGCCGAGATCCACTGAGATCCAGGCCAGCATGTTCAGTGCCCAGCCTGCCACGGCGTACAGGTCGCGGGTCTGGTTCGGTGGCTGCCGTCCGGAGATCAGGCGGAACGCCCGGTCCCGGATCGCGCGGCTGCGCACGTACAGGGGTTTGGTCGGAGCGCGGAGGTAGTTCTCGGTGATGCGCAGGATGTCGGCCAGCAGTTGCTCGACGGTGAGATCGCCGACATTCGACTCCTCGGCCGGCGCGAGCTGTGCGATCGACTCGTCGCCTGCCTCCAGGAGCTCGTCCTCGATATCGACCACCGAGCTGACGCTGGGCTCAGGCTCTGCGGCGCCGAAACCGCCGGGTGGGACGAAGCCGAGTTCGCTGTCGTCCTCGACGTTCAGGACGTGTCGGAGGCCGGCCCGGTACGCTGCCCCGGGCCAGCGGACGGCACCGCGCTCGAGCTTCGCGAGGTAGTGCCCGTCGAGTTCGTACTTCGCCTCGGTCGTTTCCCACAGCCAGGTGCAGACAGCGTCCGCAAGCTCGGCCCTGGACATCTGCTCGCCGGGTGTACTCCGCGACGGCGTCCGCTCCCGCGCGGCTCGCAGCAGTTCATTGGGCTCTGGCATGCTGGTAACTGTAAGAGTGCGAACACCCGCTGCGACCTCGAATCCGGGCCTGGTGGACGATCTGCCCCAAGCTGCCCCGCGATGCCCCGCCGTGCCCCGGATTCTCTGCTGTGGAAGGGCTTTCCGGCATCGTCGAGCGGAATGACAACTTCGGCTCCGGGCAGATCGCGGGCCACGATGCGACACTGAGCGTGACCATCTGGGGCAGTTGCGGCCAGACCGGGGCAGGACGGGGCAGGAGGGCCTCGACATGGTCGATCGAGGGTGGGCGAATGCCCGAGGAAGCCCTGACGACCTCGTGTACCGGCCCGGATCGGCTCGGGCCGGCCGACGACGCGTACCCGCTCCTGCTCGAGGGGATTGCGCTCAAAAGCCTGCTCCGGACGAAGGTGCGCCGAGCGGGAGACCGGCGTACTTCGTCCACTCGTACTGGCGCTGATCGCGGGTGAGGTTGATCAAGCTGACGTGGGTGACCTCGGTCTTGGCGACACAGTTGCCCAGGGCGTTTACCTGCTGGCGGAGCGGCGCGGCCCGCGGCGCTCCGGTTCCAGTAGCCGAGGGAGACGTGCGGATCGAGCTCAGGCAGCTCGGGAACCGAGTCGCGGCCCCACACGTCCGTGATCGCGGCGCGGAGTTGGCCGCGGAGGCGGCGCAGCCGGTCGACCGGGGACACCGGCAGTTGCAGGCTCTCGACGTCGACGACCGCCGGGCCGAGCGTGATCTCGAACGGGCGGAAGTGTTCGAGCCGACGGTGCGCGGCGTCGATGATCGGGTCGAGATCCGCCTGCGGGACCTTGTCCACGAACCCGATGCCCTGCAGCGTCAGATGCAGCCACTGCACCGGGACCGGTGAGATCCCGGGCAGTGAACCGACCAGGTGCTGGTACCTGGTGTGCAGGTCGCCGAGTGCAGCGTCGTGGGGGAAGACGATGTGCCAGGTGTAGAACGATCGCCCGGGCCGCCAGTTCGGGCCCCAGCACCAGTGATCACGGACTTCCCTGATCATGTCAGCTCCTCTCGGACGCGGCGGCGGCCCGAGCTGCGCGGCGGGCCGGCAGCCCGGGACGTTGGGTGAACTCGGCGATCCGGTCCCGCAGCAGCCGGCCCTTCGGGCTCCGCGCGTACGGCGCGGTCAGCGCCGCGACCTCCGCGACGCGATGGACCAGCGGTCGGACCCGGAACTCCGGTTGCAGTTCGAGCACCGGCTCGACCGCCTCCATCGCGCCGTCGAGCTGACCGAGCAGCAGTCGCGCCTTCGCCTGCTGCAGGCGGGCCATGCGTTCGGATCCGAGGTTCCGGAGCACATACGGGACAGCCTCGAACAGGGCGACGCTGTGATCGGCATGGTCCGCAGTACGTCGGGCGTCGCCGAACGCCAGCTGCGTGTCCGCCCACAGTCCTTCGGCGCGTTCCGACGTACAGAGAAAGACTCCACCAGGCTCGGACTCCGCCGGGCGGACGGTGAACGTCCGGGCCATGTCGAGGAGTTCGCGGGCCTTGTCGGCGCGGCCCGCCCGGGCGAGGTCGACCGAGGCGGCGCTGGCGAGGAAGAGCCGCGAGGTGCCGCCGCCGTACCGCAGTCCGTCCTCGGCGTACACGGCGGCACGGGCGAAGTCCTCCTGCCAGAACGCAGCCGTGTGCTGCGTGGCGCGGATCCAGCCTCGCAGTACGTCGTGATCCGCGGCCTCGGCACATGCCCAGGCCGTCCGGGTGTGGCTTTCGGCGATGTCGGGGCGGCCGAGATCGACGGACATCCAGGCGAGCAGCGTGATCGCCCAGCCGGCTGCGGAGTAGAGGTCCCGGGACTGGCGCGGTGACTGGTTCCCGGCCAGCAGGGTGAACGCCCGGTCCCGGATTGCGAGGCTCTTCACGAACAGTGGACGGATCGGCGTCCGTAGGTAGGACTGTGCGATCCGCTCGATGTCCGCGTGCAACTGCTCGACGGTCAGGTCGCCGACGTTGGACTCCTCGGCGAACGACAGCAGCGCGATCGACTCGTCCCCGGCATGCACCAGGTCGTCGTCGTGGCCGGCCATCGAGGCCGGCGGGGTCGGTTCCGGCTCGCCAAGGACGACGCCGGCCGGCGGGGTGAATCCGAGTTCGTTGTCCCCGGCAACGCCGAGCACGTGGCGCAGGCCGGAGCGGTACGCCGCACCGGGCCAGCGGACGGCGCCACGTTCCAGCTTGGCGATGTAGTGGCCGTCGAGCTCGTACTTGATCTCGGTGGTGTCCCAGAGCCAGATGCAGATGGTGTCGGCGAGTTCGCTCCGGGACATGGGTTCGCCCGGTGCGCGACGTGATGGTGTGCGTTCTCGCGCTTCGCGCAGCAAGTCGTTCGGCCCTGACATGGCGGTAACTGTAAGACGCCGGACACCCTCTGCGACGGCCAAATCGGGGCCTGTGGATGATCTGCCCCACGATGCCCCGAGATGCCCCGAATCGCTGTGCGAAAAGGGCTTCTCGGGCGCAGCGGACCACCTTGTGACGGGCCGGCGGACACGAATTCGTGCTCGCTGAGCGTGAATTCACCGGGGCATTCTGGGGCATTCAGGGGCAGCCCCATCTAGAGTGGCCGCGTGCCCGAGGAAGCTGTCACCACGCTGCGTGCCGAGTTGGAGCGGTTCGGGCGGGCGGAGGAAGGGTTCGCGCTGCTCGAGGTGTTCCTGGAGCTGGCGCGGCCACGGCTCGGTGCGGTGGTGCTGGATCCGGTGGGGCTGCGGTTGCCTGCGGAGCTGACCGATGATCGGGCGCTGGTGCAGACGTTGATCGACGAGATCGAGCAGGAGTCGGTGGGGAAGTCGCGCGTCGTTGAGCGCGGGTACGACATGGAGGACGAACAGGCGCGGTGGGACTATGTTCGGCTTGCGTACAGCTCGAATCAGGCGACGGTGTGGAGTCGCCGGCAGCGCACGACGTACTTCGAGGTGACTGCGCGGGAGCGGGCGACGTACTGGCTTCCGGACAGCTTGAAGTCGGAGTACTTCGACGCGTTGCGCGGGCGTGGGTGGGCGATCCCGGAGGACTGGCTGACCGCGGTGGCCAGGCGGCCCAAGCCTTGGTGGAGGCGGGGGGGCCGCTGACCACTCAGCGGACGTCAGCCGTCGGTGCGAGGTCTCCCGGCCGAGCTGGGATCAGCTGAGGGCGGGGAGGCGGGTCAGGGCTGCGGCGACGGCGGACTGGATGTCGGCGTCCTCCCAGTTGCGGTCGATGATGGTGTTGGACAGGTAGGCGTTGTACGCGGCCAGGTCCAGGTGGCCGTGGCCGCAGAGGGCGGTGAGGATGACCTTCTCCTCGCCGGACTCCTTGCAGTGCAGGGCTTCCTCGACGGCGGCGGCCAGCGCGTGGGTGGGCTCGGGGGCCGGGACGATTCCTTCCGTCCGGGCGAACTGGACGCCCGCGGCGAAGCACTCGGACTGCGGTTTGGCGACGGCCTCGATCTCGCCGGTCTCGTACAGGTGGCTGATCAGCGGGCTCATGCCGTGGTACCGCAGGCCGCCGGCGTGGATCGGGTCCGGCACGAAGTCGTGGCCGAGGGTGTGCATCTTCATCAGTGGCGTCAGCCCGATGGTGTCGCCGAAGTCGTACGCATAGGTGCCCTGGGTCAGCGACGGGCAGGCGGCCGGCTCGACCGCGCGGAGCACCGGAGACATCCGGCCGGCCCACTTCTCCCGCAGGAACGGGAACGCCAGGCCGCCGAAGTTCGACCCGCCGCCGGTGCAGCCGACGATCAGGTCCGGGGTCTCGCCGACCATCGCGAGCTGGATCAGCGCCTCCTCGCCGATCACGGTCTGGTGCAGCAGCACGTGGTTGAGTACCGACCCGAGCGCATAGTGCACCTCGGGATCCTGGACCGCGGCCTCGACCGCCTCGCTGATCGCGATGCCGAGCGACCCGGTGGAGTCCGGGGTCTCGGCGAGGATCTTCCGGCCGGCCGCGGTCAGCTCCGACGGGCTCGGGTGCACGGTCGCGCCGAAGACCTGCATCATCGTCCGCCGGTACGGCTTCTGGTCGTACGACGCGCGCACCTGCCAGACCTCACAGTCCAGCCCGAACTGCGCGCAGGCGAACGCGAGCGCCGTACCCCACTGCCCCGCACCGGTCTCGGTGGTGAGCTTCCGGACGCCGGACTTCGCGTTGTAGTACGCCTGCGGGACCGCCGTGTTCGGCTTGTGCGATCCGGCCGGCGAGACGCCCTCGTACTTGTAGTAGATGCGCGCCGGCGTATCGAGCGCCTTCTCCAGCCGATGCGCCCGGTACAGCGGGCTGGGCCGCCACAGCCGGTAGACGTCGAGCACCTCACCCGGAATGTCGACGTACTGCTCCTGTGAAACCTCCTGCAGGATCAGCTCCATCGGGAACAACGGCGCCAGATCGTCGGGCCCGATCGGCTGCCCCGTCCCCGGGTGCAGCACCGGCGGCGGA
The DNA here is from genome assembly GCF_017876295.1 of Kribbella aluminosa. Taxonomy (NCBI): domain Bacteria; kingdom Bacillati; phylum Actinomycetota; class Actinomycetes; order Propionibacteriales; family Kribbellaceae; genus Kribbella; species Kribbella aluminosa. Next base: position 704,051 of record NZ_JAGINT010000001.1, read on the forward strand.
GGCGTCGGCAGGTCGTGAAGCACGTTGTACCAACGCGTCGGCAGCTCGTCCTCTGGCAACAGAATCTTCGTCGGCATCATGTACGCAACGTACGACTCGCGCGCCACCCGGACAATGCCCCGAACCGGAACCGAGTCGGCACTTGTTCTGCCCCCCGGGCTGTCCGATCTCGCTCAGGACGGAGTGGTGGCCGCGGTTTCCATCCGCATGATCGTCTCGCGCTCAGGCCAGTGGGACCAGAAGGCGCCCTTGTAGCCGAGCTCGGTCAGGCGGAGGAGAAACGGATTGTCCGCGTAGTTGTTGTCCTCCTGGGTCAGGCCGGTGGCTGTAGGCAACATCACCCGGTGACGGTCCCGCTCGGGCACCCACTTCCACAGCAGCTCCAGGCTGGTCAGCCAACGGTCGCCTGGACCGATGTCGCCGCGCCCCTCTGGGAGGTCGGGCGAGAAGAAGTAGATGGGCCGGAAGTTGCCGTGCGCATCGAACATGAACTGCCGCTCGTAGTCGAGAACGCTCCTGCACCGATCGGCCGGGGTGAGGAGGATCTCCTCGGTCGCGGTGTTGGACTGGACCCCGGGAACGGGACGCACACCACCACTACCTGCGGCGAGACGCCTCCCCAACGGCGAGTACGGAAACGCGCGAATGCCGAGCGTGAACCCGACGACGGTGGCATCGAGTTCCATCAGCTTGTCCACGCATTCGTGCATGGTCGCCTCGGTCTCGCCCGGCATGCCCAGGAGGGCCTCGACCATGGTGAGCATGCCGTACTGCTTCGCCAGGCCGCACAGCTTCCCCACGTCGTCGGACGTGTAGAACCTGGTGCCCTTCCCGCTGACCTTCCAGCCGTCGAGAACGTCGTCGCGGACGTGATCAGGTGCCACGTTGATGCCTGCGCAACCCGCTGCGGCCAGCAGTTCGGCGTACTCCTGGTCAAACGGGGCCGGCTGGACGTAGATCCACAACCGGAGGTCGTGCAAGGGCGACGACGCATCGTTCGTCTTCCGCCGGACGATCTCGCGAAGCACGGCCTTGCTGTGGCTGATGCTGAGGTTGAACTCGCTGTCGGTGGTGTGCAGGTCACGCACCCCTTGAGCCGTCAGCATCTCCATCTCGTCGACAACCGCCGTCTCGGCGCGGCGGGCGAACTGTGTCCCCTTGGCGTCAGGTTCGACGCAATGGGTGCAGGCGTAGGTACATCCGTTCTTGGTCAGGATGTTTCCGAGACCTCCACGGTGGTAGTAGTCGAGGTTGTCCACCTTGTAGGGCGTGCCGGACCGCCGTGTGTACGGCGTCCTCCGGTTCACCAATGTCGCGCGGCCGACCGCGGTGAGCCGATCGCGATGCGGGACCTGGTGTACCTCGCCGTCGCCGTCGTTGATGATCAGACCGGGTACGTCCGACACCGGTGTCCCGGAAGCCAGCGCCTGGGCCAGGTCGACGATCGTCACCTCCCCCGGGCCTTTGACGCCGAATTCGATGTCGAAGAAGTCGACCAGTGCGAACGGCATCGAGGAGAACCCGACGCCACCGCCGACGACCGGTGCGGCGCAGTAGTGGCGAATCTCGCTGATGACGTCCCGGTGCGAGTCCAGGAAGACCCGCTGCTCCTGGGGATAGATGGTGTCGGTGTTGCGGATGGTAATGCCCACCAAGAGTGGTTCGCGGTGCTGGAAGTAGGACGCGATCGTGGTGCGCCAACGATCCCGGACGAGGGTCAGGTCGAGCACCTCGACATCAAATCCGGAATCCTCGAGCGAGGTCGTCAGAATGTCCAGCGCATATGGCGTGATCGGAGGATGAACAAGGTTCGGGTTCACCAGCGTTACGAGCCTATCGGTCACCACTGTCTCCTTCGTCCGAGTCGGATCGACGGTGAGATCGTGACAGCGGCGGCGACCTGGCGGCAGGGGCCAGTAGGTCCGGCACGGCCGGCGACGGGCGCGACCGGGCAGCGGTTCGCGAAGTGCACAGGACGGTGCGCATTGTGGATCGGCCGGATCACTCCGCGCTTCTAACCTGATTCTGAGAGTGAGGATCGATCCCGGTGAGGTCGATGTAGGAGCGTCATGGAGCACCAGGTGCTGGTCGGAGAAATGCTTCGGCAAGCGCGTCACAGACTTGGACTCAGCCAGTATGTGATTGCGGACGAGTTGGCCAGGGTCTCGGGAAACGACTCGCTGACCCGCGAGGAAGTAGCCCGCTGGGAACGCGGGAAGAGACTCCCAGGCCCGTACTGGCGGCGGTGGATCTGTGTGGTTCTGCGGCTGCCGACGAGTGACCTGGAGCTGGCGATCCGTTCCCAGCAGGAGGATCGGCGGCTCGCTCGTGAGCGGTTGCCTCACACGAGCGGCATCAGCGCCGCCGTGAAGTGACGCAAGGCCGACTCTTGCTCGACGATCCGGTAACCAGGGATCTGCGCAGCTTTGGCGGCCACGCCGGCTGCCACCTCCGAGACGTACTCGAGATGGCTCTTGGTGTAGACCCTGCGAGGTAGGGCGAAGCGTACGAGCTCACGGGGTGCCGCGATGTCCACACCGCCGTGGGGGTCGACCCGCCCGAAGGCCAAGGTGCCAAGGTCGGACACGCGCACGGCTCCGCTCAGGTAGAGCTCGTTGGCGAGTGCGGTAGCGGGCAGCTGCTCGGGACGGATGTGCGGCAGAAGTTCCGCGGCATCGACGTACACGGCATGGCAACCCGTCGGCTGCAGCACCGGAAGCCCGGCGTCGGCGAGTTGTTCGCCGAACCAGCGGGCCGTCGACGCCCGATACCGCAGGTACGCCGGATCGGTGACCTCGAGGAGTCCCTGCGCCAGAGCCTCCAGATCGCGGCCGGCCAGTCCGCCGTAGGTGGGAAATCCCTCGAACGCAATCAGTTGCTGCCGGCAACGGCGGGCGAGGTCGGGATCCCGTAACGCGATCATCCCACCGATGTTGGCGATGCCGTCCTTCTTCAGGCTTGCCCAGCATCCGTCCGCCAGCGAGAACACGGCCTGCGCGATCTCGCGTGGGCTCCGGCCGGACTGGCCGGGGTCGCGTTCGCTGATCAGGTAGGCGTTCTCGGCGAATCTGGATGCGTCCAGGAGGAGCATCACCTGATGACGGTCGCACAGTTCGCGGACGACGCCGACGTTCGCGAGTGAGACCGGCTGACCACCGCTTGCGTTGTTGGTAATGGTCAGTACCACGCAGCGCACCCGGTGAGCCTGCGTTCCGCTGAGCCATTCGGAAAGCCGACCGGGATCGATGTCGCCGCCGAAGGCCGACGACGTCTGGTCGACCGGCAGATCAACAGCCGAGGCGCCCTTGGATTCGATCGCCGCTCTGGTCGTGTCGAAATGCGTATTGCTGATGGAAAAATGTCCGGGCCCCAGCAACTCACCCAGCAGGATCCGCTCGGCAGCGCGGCCCTGGTGCACCGGTATTACCTCGTCGAATCCCGTCAGATCGCGTACGACTGTCTGGAAATGCTCGAACGAGGTCGCACCGGCGTACGACTCGTCGCCGCTGACCAGCGCCGCCCACTGCGCGGCCGACATCGCATTCGTTCCCGAGTCGGTGAGCAGGTCGATGGTGATCGCGCGCGACGGCACCCGGAACAGGTTGTGACCGGCGTCGACGAGCGCCGTACGTCGTTGCCCGGCGGTCGGGAAGGGGATCGGTTCGACGCTCTTGATCCGGAACGGCTCCATGAACGCGGGCACAGGCGTCGTCCTCCAAGTGGCGGGACCGGATGTCGGCACGTCAAGTCTGTGCACTCCCCGGCGCCACCGGAAGGGGCCAGTTGCCGAGGAGGGCGATTTCCACCGGCCGCCGCAGCACTGGCCCGGTCAGCCCGCGTGGGTGCAACGTTAACCAATGCCACCCGTCCTGTCCGGAGCTGTGCGGCGGCACGCGCAACTGATGCTGACACTCGGTTAAGCGGTTATCGTTTTTTCAACATCATTGTCAAAGGGGGTGTTGGCGCTCCGCGCGCGGACGGCCGACAGAAGATGCAACTACTGGAACACTACGAGCTGTTTCATTCACAGGATCTGGACGACGTTCGTGATTCGGTCGGACGCGTCTTCGTTCCACATCGCCTGGACCTGACACAGAAGGCCGGCCACCTGGACGCGCGGATGTGCACTCGCCGCATCGCGAAGGTCGCCGCGAATTACGTCAGCTACGGTGCGGATGTGTTGATCGAGCCGGGTGAGCTCGGCTCGTTCTTCGTCGTACAGGTGCCACTGTCCGGTCACAGTCACGTTCGCTGCGGCCGGGAGGAGGTCTTCTCCACGCCGAGACTCGTCTCCGTGGTCTCACCTACCGAGTCGCTCAGCATGCGCTGGTCGGCCGACTGCGCCAAGCTGATCCTCCGCGTCGACCGGCTCGCGGTGGAGTCGGAGCTGAGCGAGATGCTGTCCGCGCCACTGCCCGTGCCCGTGCGATTCCGCCCGGGCATGGACGTGAGCACCGGCTACGGCCGAAGCTGGCTGGCGATGATGCGAACCTTCGTCGACGAGCTCGACCGTGCCGACGACAGCCTCATCGACCACGCGCTGACGGCCTCCGGCTACGAGGATGTCCTGATCAGGGGTCTGCTGCTCGCCCAGCCGCACAACTACTCCGACAAGCTCGCCGGCACGAGCCAGCCCCTGGTGCCGTCGCGGGCGGTCAGCATGGCGCGGGACATCATCGAGAACCACCCGGAGTGGGACCACACCATCACGAGTCTGGCTCGTGAAGCCGGTGTCAGCCCCCGCGCTCTCCAAAAGGGGTTCGCCCGGCATCTCGGCGTCGCTCCCAAGGAGTACCTGACGTCGGTTCGCATGCAACGAGCACACAGCGAGCTCCGCGCCAAACAGCGTGACACAACCACCGTGCACGAGATCGCCAGCCGGTGGCGCCTGGGCCACGTCGGCCGCTTCGCCGGCGAGTACCGAAAACGTTTCGGTGAGCTCCCCTCGGAGACGCTCGCGAAGTAGGCGCTCACCCGACGCAACATGGATCGAGCGGGTCGTAAATCGGCCCGTCCTCGCACAGTTCTGCTCCGTAGTGTTACGGGTCTGGCGGAAGGCGCGTGGACAGTTGCGGAAGTGAGGCGTCGATGGACTTGAGCGGTCCCGCGACGGTCGGCGAACTCATCAGGAAGGCCCGCGAGGCGAGAGGGCTGAGCCAAACGCGACTCGCGAAAGCACTTGCAACGCTGTCCGGCAGGCACACCATCAATCGAGACCTGATCTCGCACTGGGAGCGTGGCGCACAGGTCCCCAGAGCCGAGACGCGACAGTGGCTGTCGGTCTTCTTCGAGATCCCCCAGGAACGCTTCGAGGAAGCGGCGGCGCTGTCGAAGCGCCGCATGAAGACCGGCAATGCCGTGGTCGCCCACAACCCTCCGGCGAGGACAGGCCCGGTACGGCGGGCTCAGGGCACCCCAGAGCTGCTGCCTGTACTGCGATCACGCGTGCAGGCCGGGATCCTCGCAACGGTGCTCCTCAACCCGGACCGCTGGTTCTCCCTCAGCGAACTCGGCGAGACGGCGGGCGCCGCGCTGGCATCCGTCGACAAGGAAGTCCAGCTACTGGAGACATCCGGAATAGTCAGCAGCCGAACCGAAGGCACGATGCGCCTGTACCACGCTTCTCACCTGGGACCGGGTCTCGCGCCGTTGGTCGACCTGATCCGTCAGACTTACGGGGTCCCCCAGGTAATCGGTGAAGAGTTCGGCCGAGTACGCGGCGCCGGGCGCCTTGTCCTGGCCGGCACCTGGGCGCAACGCTTCGCCGGCGTCCCCGGCCCGGCCCCGGAGAACATCGAGCTGATTGTCGTACCCAAACCGGACCAGCCCGCCGACGAAAATGAGCTCCGTCTAGCGGGAGATCGTGCTGAGCACCGCCTGAAACGACCAGTGCGCTGGCATGCGGGCGAGTACGGCCCTGGGCGAACGCTGACGACACCGAGCCACTGGGAAGGCCAGCCCATCGTCGAAGTCCGACTGGTCAGGTCCCGAGACCCGGCCGGCGGGCGCGAACGCGTCACCACGGGACGCGAGGCCATAGCCGAATTCCTCGAGTCAGGTCAGCTGACCATGACCAACGACCGCGACGCTCGTGCGGAACCAGCCCTGGACCTGGCCGAGAAGCACCTCGCTGCCGCCGATCAGATCGTCGATGGCGCCCCTGAGTCGGCGTACCTCCTCCTGGCAGAGGCCGGCCAACGCATCGCCGAAGGTCTGCTCGCCCAGCAAGGTCTCCGCGTCGATCTTGCAGCCCATCCCAACGCCGCCGGCGAGGCGGTCACCGCGCAGTTCGGTCACAGGTACTCGCACGTCGTCCAACTGCGTGAACGTGCGACGGCCCTGCACGTCCGCGCGAACGGCCTGACTCCCGAAGAAGCCCGGATTAGTACCGCGACCGTTCACGCACTCCTCGTCGACGCTCGAACCAGGGCCCGCGAACTTCCCCTGTACGAGCCATAGCGCTGACGAACTCCCGGAGACCGGCCCCGGCAGAACTCGCCACCTGGCACCTCACTACCACCTGACCAGACACTCAACAAGTAGCCCGCCAAAGCGAAAGGCCAAGCAGTGTCAGCAGATGCGCCAGACCCCCCAATTACGGTCATCACCGCCGACAACGCCGGGTTCGAGAACGCCGGCATGGTGACCGTGGACTTGGCCTTCGAATCGGTACGCAAGCAACTCGGCCCGGATGTCGGAGTCGAATGGCGCACTCTGCACCTGCCATCGGTGGCGCGGATGCGCGACTATCTCAGCGACGACGACCTGCCCTTCACGTTCCAACCGCTCGGAGATGCCGCTTCGCCGCCCGGAACGGTACGGGTCATCTGGGGCGACTTCCTACAGACCCGGCACTACATCGAACAAGATGCGACGATCAAGCTTCTCAGATTCTGCGGTGTCACGAAGCGCTCGGAAGCCAGAGATCTGCTGCACCGGCGGCTACTGCTACGGGACGAGCCGACGGATTCGCTGCGCCGCACCGTGCTGTACGGCGGCACGCTCCTCCACAACACACAATCGGACTACCAGGATTCAGGCTACTTCCGCGCGTTCTCCCGGCTGATGGCCGAATGCCACTCGATCTGGCTGCGAGATCCCGTCTCGGTGGCCAAAGCCGGCCACCTCCGCGCGGCCGGCCGGCCGGCGTTGTTCGGCGCAGATGCAGCCCTGCTGCTCGAGTCCGCCGAACTGGCCGGACTGGAGCGCACCGGCTGGGGGGAGGAGATCGTCGACGGAACAGCGGCGGGCGTCTTCGTCGGCGAACGAACCAAGCGGCCGCCGTGGCTGCCCCGATTCTGTGAGGAGATCGCGGCTCGTACTGGGGTTCGGCTCGACTGGCTGCCGTGGTCGGAGACTCAAGCAGCCGGCCAGTTGCCAGTGGATGTACGCCCGGGCCGGCCCCGGCTCGGCGATCTACTGGCGGCACTACCGAAGTACCGCTTCGTCATCAGCGACACCTATCACCTGTGCGTCAACGCTTGGCGGGCTGGCACTCCCGCGATCTGCATCGGCTCGCCGCAACCCGGTCCATCGCCGGATGGACTCCTGTCCCTGAACGACTGGAAGAAGCACGTCTTCTACGCTGCGTACGACGCCATGGACCTCTATCTGTCCACCAGCATGGACACAGAGGAAGTCACCAAGCAACACGTGGAACGCATTGCGTGGTTCATGGAACGTGGCGAATTCGAGCCAGTCGTGGCCCGGATACGCCAGCATGCGGCTCGGTCCCGGGCTGCGCTGACAGAAACCCTGCGATCCGTGCTGCGATGACCCTCGACGAGAGCGCGAAACAGGCGACTGCGCGCCGTCCTTGGATCGCGCTGGGCGTTCTCGGCCTGGGCGCGCTTCTGGTGTCGCTGCACGCCTTCGTGCTGCTGCTGGCCGTGCCGGCCTTGACGGCGGCGCTTGGGGCCAGCAGCAGTCAGCAGTTGTGGATCCTCGATGTGTACGGGTTCATGGTGGCGGGCCTGATGATCACCATGGGCAACTTGGGTGACCGCGTGGGTCGTCGGCGGTTGTTGCTGGTCGCGGCGGCGGTGTTCGGGTTCGCGTCGGTCGCGGCGGCGTACTCGGTCAGCCCCGGGATGTTGATCGGTGCGCGGGCGGTGCTGGGTATTGCCGCTGCGGCGATCGCGCCATGCACGCTGTCGCTCATCTCGACGCTGTTCCCGGACGAGCGGGAGCGGACGATTGCATTGGGTGTCTGGGCGGGCTGTTTCACGGTCGGCGCGGTGGTCGGGCCGATCGTCGGTGGTGTGCTGCTCGACCACTTCTGGTGGGGTTCCGCCTTCCTGGTCGGCGTGCCGGCGATGGTCGTGCTGCTGGTGGTCGGGCCGATCCTCTTGCCGGAGTACCGCAACGAGGAGGCCGGGCGGATCGACGTTCCCAGCGTTGTGTTGTCGCTGGCCGCGATCCTGCCGGCGATCTACGGCCTCAAGCGCCTGGCCGCGCACGGTGCGGGGACGGATTCGGTCGGGGCGCTGGTGGCGGGGGTGGCGTTCGGATGGATCTTCGTACGGCGACAGTTGCGGCTGACAGATCCGCTTGTCGACGTCCGGCTGTTCGTCCGGCGGACGTTCAGCGTGACCCTGGTCAGCATGCTGTCGTACTCGATGCTGTCGAGCGGGGTGATGGTCTTCCTCGCCCAATACTTCCAACTGGTGCGAGGGATGACCCCTCTGGCAGCCGGCCTCGCGCTGATCCCCGGCATGATCGCCTCGACGATCGCCTTCCAGTTGGCACCACGGCTGGCTCACCACATCCGCCCGGGAGTGCTGATTCCAGCCGGAATAGCGTTGACCGCCACGGGCTGCATCGCAATTGCGCTGACGACGTCCCCCGCAGTCCTGGTAATCGCGTTCGCTGTCGAGTGCCTTGGTGCCGCGCCTGTCGTCACGCTCGGCACGAGCTTGATCATCGGCTTTGTCGCGCGGGAGAAGGCCGGCTCGGCAGGCGCCCTGGCCCAGACGAGCAACGAACTCGGCATCGCACTTGGCGTCGCGGTCCTGGGCAGCGTCGTGACCGCGGTCTACCGCAGTCGCATGGGCGGTCGTGGCGGCAGCTCACTCGGGGAGACCGTCGACGCGGCTGCACCCGCGGTTCTGGACGAGGCCCGTTCCGCTTTCACCGCGGGATTTCAGGTGGTTGCCGGAATCTCGGCGGTGGGCCTGACGATCGTCTGCGTTCTGTTGGCTCGTGTCCTCCGTGGCGTGCCTGCACTGGCCACAGACGACGTCGACGGTCTCAGTTCACCAGGTCGACAAAGCGCTTCTTGAACGCTCCCTCGAGTGAGGTTGTCTTAAGGACGTGCAGGATCCGGACCGCGGCGTGGCCGTCGCCGTAGGGCGACGTACCGGCCGCAGCTCGGGCTCTGTGTTCCGGGGCGAGGGCCTGCTGGATGGCGATGAGGATGGCTTCTGCGTCGTCGCTGCAGCTGATGGTCGACTCCGAGATCGGCCTGCCCTCCTGGCGGGTACCGATGTTGACTGTCGGGGTGCCCAGGGCAGGGACCTCGATGAGCGCGCTCGACGAGTTCCCGACGACGACATCGGCATGCTGTGCCAGGCTGAGGTAGCCGGATTGGCCGAGAGACGGGCAGATCAGCATCCGATCGGAATGCCGCGCGACGAAGCGCTCAAGGTCGTGGCCCGTGGACGGTCCGCCGAGATCGACGTTCGAACCGGTGAATACCACCGTCGCCTGGTCGAGGCGGTCCAGCGCCGCCAGCAGGCCCCTGATTCCAGCCTCACTGCCCACCGGATCTGCCGTGGCCGGGTGGTAGGTCACCGCAATGGTCGGCGTGGCGAGCTTCATGCCCAGCTTCTGCGACAACGACAGCTTGTCCAGCAACTGGATGGTTCGTACCGTGTCCAGTCCAGGCGAGCCGACCGTGTACACCCTTCGCGGATCCTCACCCATCTGGACGACCCGGCGGCTGAACTCTTCGGTTGCGGTGAAGTGAAGGTGCGAAAGCTTGGTGATCGCGTGCCGCATCCCCTCGTCGGTCGAGCCGGCGGTGACTTCTCCACCGCAGATATGCGCGATAGGGATCCGCAGAAACGCCGCCGCCACGGCAGCGGCCAGCACCTCGTAGCGGTCGCCGAGAAGTACGACGATGTCCGGCGCGATCCGCTCGAGCGCCTCGGCATACCCGATGGCCCCGAGCCCGAACGACTTGGCGACGCCAGTGGGCGTGTCGCTCGCAACGACAACCGGAACCCGCTCGCTGATCGGATGGCCATCGTCCGCGATGACGTCGATGGTCATGCCCTGCTCAGCAACGAGGTGTGATCCGCTGACGAGCAGGCGGAGGTCGATGCCGGGCTCGTGGTTCAACGCAGTCAGGACAGCAGATAGTGGCCCGTAGTCGGCTCGCGAGCCGGTGAACACGCAGATTCGCCGTACCATCAGCCGGGCACCGTCAGCGCCGCACTCAGCCCGGCGGACACCCTGCGCTGTTGCTCGGTCGTCAGATGTGCCGAACTGGGCAGGGAAATCCCGAGGTCATGAAGACGATCGGCGATCGAGCCGTTCAGTCGATCAGCTGTGGCGTACGGTGGCTGTCGGTGCATCGGCCGCCAGACGAGTCGCGCCTCCACGCCGTCAGCCGCAAGCCGCGCGACGACGGTCTCCGGTTCCGAACGACTCGGATCGACAAGTACCGAGTAGAGCCAGAACGTCGGATCGGCCCACTGCGCGTGCGGCGGCAAGGTCAGTGGAAGTTCCCTGAGTTGCTCGGCGTAGTGCCGGGCGATCTGCCGCTTTCGGTGGATCCGCCCAGGGAGTTGCTCGAGTTGAGCGACCCCGAGCGCGGCCGACAAATTGCTGAGCCGGTAGTTGTACCCCACGTCGTCGTGCAGGTACGACGATGCCTGAACCTTCGCCTGGGTCGTGAGATGTTTTGCGCGCGCCGCGTCATCAGGATCGTCGGTGGTGATCATTCCGCCGGCCCCGGTGGTGATGATCTTGTTGCCGTTGAACGAGTAACAGCCGAATTCTCCGAGCGTCCCGGTCTGCCGACCGGAGAGCGGCCCGCCTGACCAGCCCGCGCCGAGGGACTCGGCGGCGTCCTCGACGATCCGGATTCCGAACCTCTCGCGCAGTTCCAGTAATGGTTCCAGGTCAGCCGGATGTCCGAGGGCGTGCACGACCTCTACGATGTCGGGCAGTCGGCCACCGCGCGTCGCCCGTCGGACGACGTGATCACGCAGCATTTCGGTGTCCATGTTCCACGTCCGCGGCTCGCTGTCGACGAGCAGCACATCGGCGCCGGTGTAGCGGATCGCATTGACCGAGGCGATGAAGGTGAAGTCCGACACCGCGACCAGGCGGCCGGGGGCCCTGCTCCGGCAACCTGCAAGGCCACGTGCAGCGCGGCTGTTCCGCTGGCGCAGGCGACTGCGTACTTGGCGCCGGTGAACGCCGCGAACTCGCGCTCGAATCGCTCCACGAACGGCCCGACGGACGACACGTACCCGCTCTCGAGGCACTCCTGCACATAGCGTCCTTCATTGCTACCGAAACTCGGCTCGCTCAATCGGATCACGTCGGACCCTCGCCTCTTGTCTGCGCACCCTGATCGATGAATCAGATTGCCAGAACCGAGAATCGACGTGCCAGGGGCGTATTACACCGTCATTCGGTGGAACCAGCCCACCAGTTGACGGATTGCCGAACATCGTCCGGCATTGCCAGACTCGCAGTCGAGCCGATTCCTCGTTGTTCCGTCAAGAGAGGGAAAACATGACCTTGGAATCACGAGAAATGCCTAAGGTCGGCGTCGTCGGGCTGGGCTACGTGGGCGTGACACTGATGGCCGCGCTGGCGCTCGCCGGGTTCGAGGTCCACGGCGTCGACGTTCTGCCGGCGGTGCTCGAGTCGCTGCGGCGAGGCAAGCCGCACCTCTTCGAGCCCGGCGTCGAAGAGGTCTTCAATCAGCACGTCGGCAAGAGTATCTTCGTGTCCACGGAGCTGCCCGAGGATCTCGATGTCGCGGTGATCTCGGTGTCGACTCCGGTCAACGCGTCGACGCGCGAACCCGATCTCCGCAACCTCGCGGCCGCCGCGGAGTCGATCGCGAAGCGTTGCTCTCCCGGCACGCTGGTTGTTGTCCGAAGCACCGTTCCGATCGGTGCGAGTCGCGAGATCGTGCTCCCGGCGTTGCTGGCCGGCATGGGGTCCGCTCAGCTCGTCATGGCGCCGGAACGAACTATCCAGGGCCAGGCGCTGCGCGAACTGGTGGAGCTGCCGCAGATCGTCGGTGGGCTCGACGCAGCCAGCCTCGACCGCGGCCTGCGGCTGTTCGGCCGACTGTGCAAACACGTCGTCCCGGTGACCTCTCTGGAGACCGCCGAACTGGTGAAGCTCACGAACAACTGCCACACCGACGTCATCTATGCCTTTGGCAACGAAGTCGCGATGCTCACGGAGAGCCTTGGTCTGGACCCTCTCGAAGTCGTCAGAGCGACGAACCTCGACTATCCCCGGCCGGACATCGCCAGGCCCGGCTACGTGGGCGGCGGTTGCCTCTCGAAAGACCCGTACATCATGATCTCCGCGGCCAAGCGCACCGGACATCTCCCACGTCTTGTGCGCGCGGCCAGGACTCTCAACGAGGCGCTGCCCGCGCACGTTGCGCAGCGCGTCGCAGATCTGATGCACCGCAACGACGCCACAACCCTGGCAGTCCTCGGCTGGGCGTACAAGGGCCGGCCGCCGACCGACGACATGCGCGGGACACCGATCGCGGAGATGATGCCAGTGTTCAGGGAGGCGAACATCCAGGTGCTCGGGCACGATCCGATCGTCCGCGAGGACGTCATCCATGCTTACGGCGGTGAGCCGGTCGGCTTGGAGGCCGCCTTCCAGGTCGCCGACGCCGTACTGGTGATCACCGACCATCCTCGGTACCGCGAGCTCGACATAGCGCAGCTGCTCACGGACTCGCCGGTTCGGCTGGTGTACGACTCGTGGCGCGTCCTTGACGCCGAGCAGATCCTTGCCCGGGGCGTACGGTACGCCGGTATCGGATACGAGGCGGCAGCATGAAGGCGCTCGTACTCGGCGGCGCGGGGTTCATCGGACTACACCTCGTCCGGGCGCTCGCTGCCGAAGGCAACGACGTGATGATCGTCGACGACTTCTCGCGAGGCCGCGACGATCGGGAACTAGCTGAGCTCGGAGTGCCGGTGGTGCACGCGGATCTGACCGATCCCACGTCCTACCAGCGCCTCCCGCGTCCGTGGGATCAGATCTTCATGCTTGCCGCGGTCGTCGGGGTCCGCAACGTCGAAGCCGATCCCGCGCGGGTGGTCAGGATCAATACCCTGTCGTTGCTGCACCTGCTGGACTGGATGCGGCCCGGAGAGCGACTCTTCTTCGCCTCGACGAGCGAGGTGTACGCCGGGGGTGTCAGCGCAGGCGTGGTGCCAGTTCCCACTCCGGAGTCGGTGCCGTTGATGATCGGCGACATCTCTGCACCGCGTTTTGCCTATGGTGCCAGCAAGCTGCTCGGCGAGAGCGCTGTCGTGCACACCGCGCGGTCGAAGCAGATCCCCTTTGTCGTCGGACGCTTCCACAACGTGTACGGCGCGCGGATGGGAGCCGACCACGTGATCCCCGAGCTGTCGCTGCGGGCCCTGCGTAAGGAGGACCCGTTCAAGCTGTACGGCGCGGACCAGTCCCGAGCGTTCTGCCACGTCGACGATGCGGTCACAGCGACAGTCCGCCTGATGGCCAGCGAGGATGCCGCCGGTCAGATAGTCCATGTCGGCAACGACACGCGTGAGATCGCGATCGGGGACCTGGCCAAGCTGATTCTGCGGGTCGCGGGCCATGAACCCCGGATGGAGTGGCTCCCGGCGCCTCTAGGATCCGTCGCCCGGCGATGCCCTGATCTGTCCACCCTCCGACGGCTCACCGGCTTCGAACCGGTCGTTTCCCTGGAGGACGGCATACGCAGAACTTTCGACTGGTACCGAGACAGTGGACGGACAGAATCTCGAGGATCCCGATGGACGTGCTGATCCTCACCCACGGGACGCGCGGCGACGTGCAGCCCTTTGTCGCTCTGGCCACGGCGTTGATCAGTGCCGGGCACTCCGTCAGACTCGGTGGCCCGGCGGCGTCGGCGGGGCTGGCAGAGTCGTACGACGTACCCTTCGTAGCGCTGGCTGACGGTCCGAACGAACTGTACGGTGATGCGGCCGTCCGTGAAGTCCTGGAGACCAACTACCGCGGTCTCCGCGGGAAGCGTCTAGCGATCACGGTTGCGCGAAGGTATCGCGACAAGATGGATGCGGTTCTGGACGGCATGGCCGACGTTGCCCGGCAAGGTGCGGACGTCATAGTCCATGACATCGTCCTGCCTGGCCGGCAGCTGGGAGAGTGGCTGGGCATCCCGACCATCAGGGTGTGCCTGCAGCCGTTCTGGATACCGACGCGGGCCTTCCCCAACCCAATGCACGCGTTGCCGCTGCCGGCGGCGTGCAATCGGCTCACGTATCTGACGACGAACATCTGGTACCAGATACTTGCCGGGCATACGAGAAGGTGGCGCGCGAGGAAGCTGCGGCTGTCGAGACTCGGCGGCTACCTGGACATGTTGCGCATGCCTGGTGGCGGCACGACACCGTTGCTCCAGGCATTCAGTTCCTACCTCGTTGCTCCCGAACCGGGGGACTACCCTCCGTGGGTCCACACGACCGGCCCGTGGCTGCTCGCTGCGCCACCTCGCTGGACTCCTCCGGCCGGCCTGGAGGAGTTCCTCGACGCTGACGGCCCGGTCATCTACGTGGGTTTCGGCAGCATGGCGGGACTAAACCCTGAGCGGACGGGCGCAATGATCATGGAGGCTGTGCGGCGGTCAGGCGTGCGCGCTGTCGTCGGCACTGGGTGGGGCGGTATCGGCATCAGTGGGACGGAAGAACGCATCCTGCCGGTCCGAGAGGTGCCACACGGTTGGCTCTTCGACCGCGTGACCGCCGTGGTTCACCACGGCGGTAGTGGTACCACTGCCGCCGCTCTCTCGGCCGGCCGGCCACAGGTCGTCTGCCCTTTCGTCTTGGATCAGCCGTTCTTCGCCCGCCGGATCCACGAACTGGGAGCTGCTCCGGCCCCGCTGCCACAGCGATACCTGGATGCACAGAAGCTCGCTGATGCCATCGTGTGCGCGGTCGAAGACCCGGCGATGACCGCCGCCGCCCGCGCTGTCGGGGATCGGATCCGCTCCGATCGGAGCCTCGACCGCGCCGTGCGCCTCATCGAAGAAGCCGCCAGGGCAAGTCGGCCGACGATCCGTCTCACGGGCTCTCGAGGATTTGGCCCCGCTCCTTGAGCCGCGAGCGCAGTGCCTCGAGGTTCAAGTCCTGGACAGAGCTCGACTGTTTGGCGGCGAGCGCGGCGGCGACCCCGGCGGATTCGCCGAGAACGGAGAAGACGGGCTCCATCCGGGTCGCAGCGTAGGCGATGTGCGTGGCCGAAAGACTGACGGGCACGAGCAGGTTGCGGCACTCGTGTTGTTGCGGAGTGATTGCTCGGTAGGGGACCTCGAACGCCTGTCCGGTGCCCATCGGGCCGCCGATGAACATGTTGCCCTCGGTGGCCACCCCGATCCCTGGTGCACCGGGTACGGTGCACGCGTAACGCCGGGCCGGATAGGTGTCGACGCCGTACAGCGCCAGTCCCACGCCGTCCTCGACCGCGACCTGGTTGAGGACGTCCTTGTGGGTAAGGGTGTAACGGCCGGCGAGACGCCGTGCCACCCGGACGTACAGCTGATTCGGCCAGCCATCTGTGTCCTGGTGCATCGTTCGGTCGAGCCCCAGCTCCGCGGTCCGCTCGCGGAAGCCGAGGGGAACTCGTGGGTCGGTGCAGAGGAAATGGTGGAGTCCACGGAGGTAGTCGATGTGCGTTCGCCAGATAGCCGAGCGCTTGTCCCACCCGGCATCTTGGTAGAAGCGGCTCTCACCCAGCGGCGCGATGGTCATGAGAGAGTCGCGCTGGTAGTTGTACTCGACGTCGTTCACCCAGCCCGGAAAGATCCCGCTCAGGCGCTCCATCGCTGCGTCGTCGTCGCTACTGCTTCCGAGGATGTACTCGACGAATCGCCCGACCAGCTCGTACTGCTCGGCGCGATAGTCCGCAGGCGGCGTGAAGGGCACGGCACGTTGCGGATCGGTGGTCACATAGAACCGAAAGTTGTAAGCCTGCGTGTAGTCGTCAGCCGCACCGATCGACTTGCCGTGATCGGCGTCGATCATCGGGAGCAGTCCGGACTCCGGGCGACCCGGCTCGATGTAGGGGTCGATAGGAGTCCAGTTCGTCGGTTCCCGGACGCCGGCTGGCTCCTCGTTGTACTCACGGACCGATTCACGGCCTGTTCGGTAGCTCGCTCCCGAGGCCGCCATCAGGTCACCCTCGTACGACGCGTCGACGAAGACCCGGGCGGTGACTTCCTCCCAGCGCCCGTCGAGGACCGCCGGTGAGGGCACACCCCAGCGATCCGGAGGGGCGTAACCGAACCGCACACGGGAGATGCGGCCGTCGTGTCGTTCGACCGCATCGACACGGTGCTCGTCGATCACCGTGATTCCTTCGTCACGGATCCAGTCGGCGAAACCCGCGCGGATCTCCGGCGGTGTCTTACCTAGCTCGAACACTCGCTGACGGGTCAGACCTCCGACTCCATCGGGCAACGAACAGTCCTGCCGCGGTTTGATGCCTGCGCCCAGGATGCCGCCGAGCCAGCGACTTGGCTCGACCAGGACCACCGAGGCCCCCTCCTGACGGGCGGCCACGGCCGCCGTACATCCAGCCGGGGTTCCGCCGTACACGCAAACGTCGACGCTAAGGGCCATTAGCTCGCTTCCTCCTCGATGAGACTGTCAAGTTCTGCCGCTGCCAGCAGTTGCCGGCTGTACGGTGTCTTCGGGTCGCCGAGGACTTCGGCGGTGGGACCTGCTTCGACGATCGAGCCGGACAGCATCACTGCGATTTGGTCGCAGACCCTGCTGACGAGACCAAGGTCGTGGGACACGACGACCAGAGTGAGGCCGAGCGACCGTTGGAGATCCATCAGGAGATTCAGCACCTGGGCCTGGACCGAGACGTCCAGAGCGCTCGTGGGCTCGTCGGCGTACAGAACCCGCGGGCCGACCAGCAGCGCGCGGGCGATCGCGATCCGCTGCACCTGACCGCCGGAGAGCTGGCGGGGGTGACGGCCGAGAACCCCGGCGTTGAGCCCGACCTGCTCGAGGCGGTCGACCAGCTCACTCGTTGGCGGAGAACGTCGCTCGAGCGCCTTCACCGGCTCGGCGAGCGCCGTGGCGATCGTCATCCGCGG
Source organism: Kribbella aluminosa (assembly GCF_017876295.1). Taxonomy (NCBI): domain Bacteria; kingdom Bacillati; phylum Actinomycetota; class Actinomycetes; order Propionibacteriales; family Kribbellaceae; genus Kribbella; species Kribbella aluminosa. Next base: position 721,398 of record NZ_JAGINT010000001.1, read on the forward strand.
ATCGAAGGAACTCGCCGGATTCTGGAACACGATCTGGTTCTGCCTCCTGAACGCCCGGCCGTCGTGACGGAGCCAGTCGCTGACGGCTCGATCCTGATAGCGAACCGTGCCAGGTGGCGTGGGCAGTAGGCCGCACATCCCGCGGATCAACGTGGACTTACCAGAACCCGACTCGCCGACCAGGCCGAGCGTTGTGCCGGGTTCGACGAGTAGATCGACGTTCTCGAGTGCCGGCGCCGTCGTTGCCCGGTAGCGGTACGAGAGCTGCCGGGTCTCAACGATATAGCTCATGTGCCTCAGCTCCACAGGTCGCCGGATTCCAGCACCGGTACAAGTGACCGTCGCCCGCGTCGGTTGCCGCAGGCCCGGACGCGCACGCCTCGACCGCGTGTGTGCAGCGGTTCCGGAAGGTGCATCCGGACGGGAATTCCCCGGCGGGCCGGCACAGTTCCGGGGATCGTCGTGAACGGGACACCGAGCAGTGCGGTCGATTCCTTCAATCGGCGTCTGGTCGGGCTGGCCGCGACCAACGCCTCGGTGTAGCGATGATGAGGGAGTCGGAGCACTCTCTCGACGGGGCCGGACTCGACCAGTTGTCCTCCGTACATCACCGCGATCCGGTCGCTGACAGCCCTGACGACGCCGAGATCGTGGGTGATGAAGAGCAGCGCCATGTCATGCCGGCGGCTCAGCTCGAGGAGCAGTTCCAGGATGCCTTTCTGCACGGTTACATCCAGCGCAGTCGTCGGCTCGTCGGCGACGAGCAGGCGCGGGCGCCGGGCGATTGCCATCGCGATCAACGCGCGTTGCCGCTGGCCCCCTGACAACTGGTGTGGGTATCGCCTCGCCAGCGCCTCAGGATCGGGTAGGTGCACCTGCTCGAGCAGTTCCAGCGCTCGTCCGCGGACGTCGCGCCGGGCGACGCCGGACCGGATTCGCACGGCCTCTGCCACCTGGCGTCCGATCCGCATCACAGGATTCAGGGCCTTGAGCGGATCCTGGAAGATCATGCCGATCTCACTCCCACGGACTTTGGCACGCTGTCGATCGGACATACCGACGAGCTCGCGACCGTCGAGCCGGATCGAGCCCCGAACCACACTGTCCGCCGGCAGCAGACCGGCGATCGAGGTGGCCATCATCGTCTTCCCGGATCCTGATTCGCCGACGAGTCCCATCCTCCGGCCAGGCAGGATCTGGAACTCCTCGATTCCCAGGATGCGATGCGGTCCGATCGTGACGGACAGGTCATGAATCTCCAGCATCAGGCTGCCACCGCCTTCGTCCGCGATTGTGGGTCGAGCCAGGCACGGAGGCCGTCACTGAGGAAGTTGAAGCCGAGAACGGCGGTGACGATGGCGAGTCCTGGCGGGATGATCAGGTACGTCGACAGGCCGATGAAATGCTGTGCGTCGTTCAGCATCCGGCCCCACGAAACAGTCGGAGGCTGAGTGCCGACACCAAGGTAGGACAAGGCCGCCTCGAGCAGGATCGCCGACGCGAACATGACCGAGGTCTGGGCGAGAACAAGCGGTCCGATGTTGGGCAGCACGTGCCTGAAGAGAACGAAGCGCCTGCTCCTGCCGTAGGCGAGGGCCGCCTCCACGAAGTCGAGCGCGAGGACTTGCCGAGCCGGACCGATCGTGACCCGCGTCGCCACCGGCACGAACCAGGTGATGATCGCCACGATCGATGTCGTGGTGCCGGGGCCGATCGCGGTGGCGAGGACCAGTGCCAGGAGAAGTCCGGGCAGCGCGATGCCGATGTCGGTGACTCGGCTGAAGAAGCCCTGGAATGTCCGGCGGCTGCCGGCGATCAGCAGGCCGAGCAGCACTCCTGGCACCACCGCGGCAAGTGTCGCAGCCCCTGCGACGGTGAGTGACGTTCGAGCTCCGGCGAGAATCATGCTGAGCACGTCACGGCCGAGCCCGTCGGTCCCGAGAAGATGACCGCTCGTTCCGGGCGGAGCGAGCCGATGGGCGACGTCGATCTCGCCTGGGTCGGCTGGTGTCCAAACCAGCGAGAGCAGGCCGGCGCCGACGAACAGGGTGAGCAGTGTGGCTCCGATGATCAAGGACGGTGTGCTGGCGGCCCGGGCCGCCCGGCGATCAGTCGACACTGGCGACCCTCCTCTCGGCGTCCCGAATCCGCGGATCGAGGACGCCGTACGAGATGTCCATCAGGAAGTTCAGCGTGAGGATCATGAACAGGATCACGAAGGCCACTGATTGGACGACGAGCGCTTCGCGTCCGTCGATCGCGGACACCAGCAAGCTGCCGAGGCCTGGCAGATCGAAGACGTTCTCGACCACTACAGTGCCGGCGAGCAACCCGCCCAGCATCAGTGTGCCCACCGTGACGATGGACACCGACGCGTTCCGGACCCCGTGCACCAGCGCCGCGCCGGACAAAGTTCGGCCCTTTGCCATCGCGGTAAGGATGTAGGGCTCACCGAGCACGTCGAGCATCGCCGACTTGACGTAGCGCGTCAGAACGGCCGAGACGAAGAGCGACAGGGACGCGACCAGAAGGACGAGGCACCTGGCTGCCTGCAGGGGATCCTGTGACCAGGGCACGTAACCGCCCGCGGGGAACCATCCGAGACGTACCGAGAAGACACTCACGAAAACCAGGCCGGCCCAGAAGGTAGGTACCGCAAGCCCGAGTTGGGTGAGCAGGTCGACCGCACCGGACCGCAGCTTGCGGGCATGCAGAGCCGAGTACGAACCTGCCGCGACCGAGACGACGACCGAGACGGCCATCGACACGAGTGCCAACGACAACGTCAGCCCCATTCGGGACCGGATCTCGTCGGAGATGTTGTACCCGGCGGCGTACGACTGGCCCAGATTTCCGCGGAGCAGATCACCGAGCCAGTCGACGTACTGAACCACCCAAGGCCGGTTGAGGCCCAGTTCCGTCCGCAGGTCGGCGAGGGACTGGGTTGTCGCCGACCGTCCGAGGATGACGGTCGCCACATCGCCACCGAGCAGACGCAACAGAAGAAAGACGACCAACGAACCGGCGAGTGCCGACAACGCGAGCACAGCGGCCGACCTCACGACGAGCCAGCGCATCGAACCTCCTTCGCCTCACGCCTGACCGGACAGCCCGTCCGCCGGCCCATCAGCTCGTGCCCCAGCGGACGTTGCGAACATCCGCCTCGCCGGCCACCGTGTAGGTCTTCAGCCCCTCCAAGCCCTTCCGGTACAGGTCGACCACATTTGTCGTCCAGGCCGGGATCAGGTAGGCCCGTTCTGCGTCCAGCTCGACGGACTGGCGCCTGAGATCGGCCCACTCGGTCCGGTTGGTCGCCCGATCGGCGCGAGCCAGCAGCGCGTCCATCGCCGGATAGCAGTCATGGGTGAACCACCCGGGGCATTTCCAGGTGTCAATTTGTTGGGGTCCGGCAATATGCGTGAATTGGTATTGGCCTTTTGTTAGCACCCGGTCGAGATATACCGGCCATTGGAGCGCCTGGGTCTTGACCTTGAATCCGGCTTGTTCCAGTCCCTGCGAGACGACGGCTACACCGTCCTCGGTGCCGGCCAGATAGGTGTAGTTCAGCGTGAGGCCCTGCCTGCCGGCTTCGGTGAGTAGCTGCTTGGCCTTCGCCGGATCGTGTGGGTAAGGACACTTGTCGCTCTTCCAGGGTTCGTTCGGCGGATTGACGAACACGCAGGTCGGCGAGCCGCTGGAGTTGGTGCCGTCGATGAACGCCTGCCGGTCGAGCGAAAAGGCGATTGCCCGGCGTACGCGCGCATCTGCGAAGACGGGGTCGTTGGCGTTGAGGCTGATGTAGACCATCGTGGGCCCTGCGATCACGTTCTTCGCGAAACCTGACGCCTTCCCGACGACGCTGTCGGTCTGAGCCTTGCTTCCCCAGAAGCCGCCGATCATGTCGATGTCCCCAGCGCGTAGTGCGTTGACCGCTGTTGTCGCGTCGCCGATGAACCGCCAGGTGATCGTGCGCAGTGCCGGTCGTTGGCCCCAGTAATGATCGTTGCGCTCGAAGTCGACCTGTGCACCGTGCTTCCAGGAGGCGAAGACGAAGGGACCGGTGCCGATCGGTCCGGTCTTCAGCCGGCTGGCCGATCCCTTCGGAATCACGGCCCCGCTGTCGGTCGACATCGCATCGAGGAACCGTTGACTCGGCGTACTGAGTGTCACGGTGACCGTCTGGTCACCGGTCTTCGAAATCTCTTTGACAGCCTTCAGCCGCCCGGACACGTCCTGAAGCTGGGTGGTCCTGCTCTGCTCCAGCGAGTAGACGACATCGTCGGCAGTGACCGGCGCGCCGTTGCTGAACGTTGCCTTGCGGATGTGGAACGTGTAGACCAGCCCGTCTTTGCTCACTGTGTAGGACTCAGCAAGCAAAGGTGTGAGTGTGCCGTCCACGCGCTTGTCGAGCAGAGGTTCGAGCACGTTGAACATCAGCAGCTGGCGGATGGTCAGCGCCGGATTGCGCAGGTAGTTCCAGTCGGTCGGTTCGAGAGTGACGGCGACCTTGAGACCGTCCTTCGTCTCCTGGCTGCCGGCTCCGCTCGTGGGGGCCGCCTCCGCAGGCTGCGGCCAGCAGGCCGAAGCACAGCGCGGCGACGAAGGATGCCAGAAATCGCGGTGACTGCTTGCAGACGAAGCACGCACGCCGTACAGGGGCCATCACCGACCACCTCCTCAGGGCTGGAGTTGCGGATCGATACGACGACCGGGGTCAGCGGTCTGGCCTGCGTTCGACACTCGAAGCAGGGGATCGAGGCCGTGGGTTCATCTGATGAACCGTATGTTTCATTCCAGTTAACGAAGTCGGCAGAGTCCTGTCAAGATCAGAACGTGGGGCAGATTGCAAGGGGGCCAATCGGGGCAGATGGTTCCCTGTTGGTCCCCGCACTGGCCGATCCAGGGTTGCTCACGGCAATCAGCGGACAGCATCCGCGCGCTCGCAGACAGGGGCGTGCCCCGTTGCCCAATCGGGGTCCCGACTACTGCAGGTCAGTTCGCCACGGCGGTGTAGTCGTCGAAGGCAACGGATTCCTGGAATGCGTACCCGGTCCGGAGCAGCAGTGCTTCTTCGAACTTGCGGGCGACCAGTTGCATGCTGACCGGCAGGCCGTTGGATTTCCCACAAGGAATGGCAACGGCAGGATGGCCCGTGAAATTGAACGGCAAGGTGTTTGTCAGACCCAACCGGTGTGCAGCGGCCGGATAATCAAGAGGAAGCGTGTCATCGGCGGCTTTGGACAGTGGTGCCGGGAATAGACAGGTTGGCATCAGGAGCAGGTCGAAATCACGCAGCGCCCGGTCGTAAGCAGCGGCGAACCTCGGTCGGACATTCTGTGCAATCGCGTACGCTCGGCCCTCATGCATCCGCCAGGCAGCCTCGCCCATCACGCGGGAGTACTTTTCCGCCGTCGCGGCGTGGCCCGCCCAGGCGCGGTTGAGGGCTGCGACCAGAGTCGGTGAATACCACGTCGACGACGCCATACCCAGCGGCCCGGTCCGATCCGTGAGCCGCGCACCTTCCGCGGCCAGCGCCAGGCAGGGTGCGAGGACACGCCGATGCTCAGGGATCGACACCTCACGGATCTCGGCGCCTGCCTGACCTAACGCATCGGCCGCGGTCCGGACCAGGTTGGACACCTCGTCGTCGGCACCGGCGAATCCCTCCGACAGGAGACCGACCCGCACACCCTGGATGCCGTCACTCAATTGCGTCAACACATCGACAGTCAGGGGTACGTCGCGCCGCTGTCGCGGGTCCAAAGGGTCGTATCCGGCGACCGCCTGCAGTGCCGCCGCAGCATCCTGAACCGTCCGGGTGATCGGGCCGACATGGTCGACAGACGGATCGGCGCCACTGACAGCACCGAAACTCGAGACGAGTCCGAACGTCGGTTTCAGGCCTACCGCTCCGCACCACGCCGCAGGAACTCTGATGGAGCCGCCCTGGTCGCCACCGAAGGCCACATCGACGTCTCCAGAGACGACCGCGACAGCGGAACCCGACGAACTGCCACCGGTCAGGTGATCCGGCGAATGCGGATTACGCGGCCGCCGTTCCGCGCTCGATTCGCCGAATCCACCGAGGATCGTGTTCTTGCCCGCAACTGTCGCGCCTGCCAGCAGCGCACGATCGACCACCGTCGCATCGAACTCGGCGACGTAGTCCTCCATTCCCCTGATGCCGCAGGTGAGCGGAATGCCGGCCACTGCGATTGTGTCTTTGAAGGACACTGTCAGGCCGGCCAGGAGGCCCTCCGCCGAGCCCTTGATCAAGCATCTCGACAGCCACGCATTGAGCGGGTCGTCGGCTGCCGAGGCCGGCCAGAACCCACGCTTGCCGTATGTGCGCTGATTTGGCGGTTCGGTCGCTGCGTTGTCCGCGAGAAACTCGCGCAGGATCGCGAGATTGGTGCGCAGTCCCGCCCGGAGGGACAGCGTCTCCTGTGGGGTCAGGTCGAGTCCGAGTTCGGCGGCCAGAAGCGCTACGTCGATCGTTGCCGGTGAGGCGAACGAGCCGTCGGTGCCGTCGTGACGTTTCCCCATGTGTCTCTCCCCGTATGACTGGCCTGCACGGCGATCACAGTAGGCTCATGATAGAAACGCAGGTTTCACCAGGCAATACAATGTCGTGCCGGATGCGCCACCGCTCCGTCGGCTGGACGTACTTGTATCCCGGCCCCGCGGGCGACGTCGACTCTGAGGTCGCTGGTTCGTCAGTCGGCGAATGCGTCGTGCGTGGTCACGAGCTCGATGCCACGCTCGTCAATTGCTGCGCGGACTTCCGGGTGCGTGACGACGGACAGATCCGATGTCCGGTACTCCTCTGCCCAGCGATAGGTGTTCGTGCCTGGTGCGGTCAGCCCCGCGAGCTCAGGTGTTGCGACCGCGCAGTGGGTGATCAGGAGGTGGACTCCCGGCGTCAGGTCGGCGATGTAGGCGAGCGTCCAGGGCTTCTTGGCTGTCGCTTCGCGTTCGCTCAAGAACGTGATCGATGCGAACCGCTGTGAGTCCGGACAACCATAGATGTACGGCTTGCCGGTGGCGCTCGAGATCTCGGCGTACGCTTCCGGCGCTACCTCGCCCATGTGGAAGTCCAGGTAGTCGACAGTAAGCCCTTCCGCAGCGAAGCGCGCCAGCTGAGTAGACAGTTCGCGTACGGCATCGACGTGGGTGATCGAAACTTGAGCCTCGGCCACCGTGCGGAAGCACGTTCCGTCACCACCCACCAAGGAGGGCCCGTCGGTCAGTGGGCGCCAGCGCAGGTGATCCCATTCGCACGTCAGCGTCTGATGCATGCCGAGCGGAATCCCGGATTCCCTCGCCAGGGCCGCGGCCTCGGGAAACCATGGGCATGGGGCCATGGCCGAGGCTTGCGTGAGGATGCCCTCCCGGAACGCCTGCATTGTGCCGATGTTCACGGCATGACACATGCCGAAGTCATCGCCTTGAACGATCAGCCTGATATCGCCAGCCATCTGCACCCCCGTGCTCACTGAACGATTTTGGGACATACCGTACCGCCGCCCGGCCGATCCGGTCATCCCTCCCTTGACCGGGTTTCGATCTTTGGCTCATGATCGATGACCATGACAGCGCCGGCTCACGACCTGCCGTTCGACCCCAGCTATGGGTACGGCCTGGACGACCTGCTGTCGGTGCCCGCGCCGGATAGACCTGACGACTTCGAAACGTTTTGGCGGCTCAAGTACGACGACGCGCGGCAGGTCGAGGTAGCGCCCGACCTTGGGCAACTCGAGATCGCAGAGGACGGGGTCCGCGTCTTCGGATTGACGTTCAGTTCGGTCGGCGTCCGGCTCGGCGGCTGGCTTGCGATTCCTGACGGTCCCGTCTCGCACGGCATTGTCGTAGGCCACGGTTACCGCGGTCGCGACGCGATCGACCTTCCGCTGCCGGTCCCCGGGATGGCGGCGATCTTTCCGTGCGCGAGAGGAATTGGCGCGCGTAGCTACGTTGGCGGAATCCCTGCTGAACCGATGCGCCATGTCCTGCACGGGATCCAGGCACGCGAGCGCTATGCGATCGGTGGCTGCGTGGCGGACGTCTGGTGTGCAGCGTCCGCGTTGCTGCAACTCGTTCCCTCGATCAAGGGGCGACTCGGCTATGTCGGCTCGAGCTTCGGCGGCGGCATCGGGGCGCTGGCATTGCCATGGGACGAGCGCTTCGGTGCGGCCCAGTTGACCGTGCCGACCTTCGGCCAGCACCCGCTTCGGCTGACCATGCAGAGCATCGGCAGTGGCGAGGCCCTGCGGCAGTACCACGCCACTCATCCTGCGGTGACCGAAGTACTGCGCTACTTCGACGCAGCTGCAGCGGCCACCCTGATCGGCATCCCTGTCCAGGTTGCCGCCGCGCTGTTCGATCCGGCGGTGCCGCCACCTGGGCAGTTCGCGATCTACAACGCACTCAGCGCAGAGCGAAGCCTTGTCATCTTGTCAGCCGGTCACTTCGAGTACGCCAACGCGGACGCGGAGAACCAAGCCGTACTGAATGCGCAGCAGATCTTCCTGGCCGATCATCTGGATTGCGGCGGGCGGTGAGCGCAGCTGCGGACCACGGCGACAGCTCGTATGGTCAGTCGCGACAGCCTGAGCGTGTGCTGGCGATCTGGTCGATGGACGACGTCAGTCGTTTGCCCAACTCCAGCACCTGCTGTTCAGACACCGCCGTCACATTCGCGAAGATGCCGGTGTCGATACCACCATCGCCCGTCGCCGAGAATGTGTAGTTCAGCAATCCGCCGATCTTCCACCAGTCATCGATCTCGAAGACCGGGGCGCGCAGCTTCCATGGCAGAACCTCGTCCCGGACGAGTCGGCGTGCCTCGTCGTTCCGTGCGGCGAGCCGGCCGGCGGCTGGTACGTAGTTCACCGTGATGTCGAGCGCCGACGCTGTCGCCCGGTCCGGGCCTTCTCGTAACAGGCCTTCGAGGACACCGTACGGGAGTCTGTGCTGGTACGCGTCGTCGAGTGCTCGATCGAACCGCGCAAGGAGTTCCCCGAAGCTCGGGTTGTCGGCAAGCTCGACGCGAACCGGCACCAGGTCGGCCAGGTCGCCAACGACACTCAGGAGTTCTGGGCGGTCACGGTTTGCCGTGACGAAACCGATCGTGGCCCTCGCCCGGAGGTAGTCCCGAACCGAAGCGATGACAATCGCCGCCAGGATTCGCGCGCGAGTCGTTTCGTGAACGGCTGCCAGGCCGTCCAGCCTGCGGGTCATGGCCGGCGAGACCTCGGCGACAGGGAACACTTGCATCCGTCCGGGCGCGTGGGCCGACTCGCCAAGTCCTTCCAGTTCCAGGAGAGGATTGGCACCGTCGAGGTGGGCGCGCCAATACTCCGACGGGCCACGCCGGATGACGCTCCGCTCCCAGCGCGCGTAGTCACCGACCTGGAGCGTCAGGCGGGGAAGCTTCGGTGCGCGCCCCTCCGAGCGCGCCCGGTAGAGCTCCGCGAGGTCGCGGTACAGGATTCCAGCCGACCAGCCGTCGCAGACCGCATGATGGGTGCTGAGGACCAGAACGTCGAGTTCGGCATCGATGTGGCAGATCCGGGCACGTGCCAGCCACCCGCCGCGGACCTCGAATGGTTCGTATGCCGCAACGTCGACTGTCCGACTGGCATGCTCGGCCGCAATCGCCGTAGCGTCGACATCCGCTGTCTCCAGCCGTAGCGTGCCCTTCATGTGCACCTGCTGCACGATGGTGCCGGCGACCCGCGCCAGTGTTGTCCGCAGCGCCTCGTGCCGCTCGACCAGATCATCGAGGGCCAGCTGCAACACGCTTCGGTCGTAGTGTGGCTCGAGCGGGATGACAAGCGGCACCGTGAGGTCCGACCATCCGCTGCCCGTCGCGTCGTAATGCAGGTCCTGCGAGTACTTGGTCGGGAGTAGCCAGGCGTCGCCGAGTCGTTTCGTGCGAGCTGCCGGCCGGACTTCGCGATGATGCCGGGTGGTGCTTGCAGGAGCAGCCTCCACTCGCGCTGCGAATTCGACCACCCCGATCGCCTCGAACACGTCGCGTTGGCTGATCTCGCGACCGACTTCACTCCGAACCCGCGCCACGAGGTCCAGAGCCCCGAGTGACGTCCCACCGAGATCCACGAACCGAACCTTTCGATCCACCACCTCCTCGCCGATCGCGTCCGACCAGAGGTTCCTCAGGTGCATTTCCAAGCCACTTGCTTGCGGCTCGCTTCCGCCGTCGTCGACGCGCGACAGTGCCAGCTCCCGCAGTTCGTTCTTCAGCACCTTGCCCATCGGGTTGTGAGGCAACTGATCCAGTACGTCGACGCGCTTCGGAGCCTTCGCCGGGCCGAGCCGTCGTTCGAGGAAGGTGCCGAGCTCGGAGTGGGAGAATCCATCGGTGGTCTGGACGGCGGCAGCCAGATACTCCCCGAGCGTTGGATGCGGCAGTCCGAACACCGCCACGGCGACAATCGACGGGAACTCCAACATGGCGGCCTCGACTTCGATGGTCGACACATTCAGACCGCCGGTGATCACGAGGTCGGCGTTGCGATCCACGAGATAGAGGTAGCCCTCACGGTCCAAGTAGCCTGTGTCGCCGGTACGCACCCAGCCGTCCGCCCGAAAGACCTGTTGAGACTGCCCGCTGCCGTCGAGGTAGCGACGGCGGGGAGCGCCATCGAGCGCGAGCTCGACGTATCCGGTCGATCCGGCGTCAACCGGCCGGCCGGCGCTGTCGACGACTCTCACCGATCCCGACATGCCGGCGCGCCCCACGGAGTTCGGGTGATCTGGAGAGTAGCGAATGCGCGTCCGCGCCGGCCACGCTTCTGTTGTTGTGTACATGTTTACGATGGCGGCGTTCTCGAACACTTTGTCGAGCTTCTCCAAGGTGACCGGAGCAACCGGGGCACTCATCGTTCGGACGATCTCGACACTGGACAGATCGAAAGTTCGGGTACCGGGGTACCGCATCAGCGAGAGCGCCAGCGCAGGGACCAGAACGAGGTCTGTTACCTGGTAGAGCTCGACTGCTGCAAGCAAGGCCCGATCGTCGTACCTGGGCAACGTAATGACCCTCTGTGGCGTTGTATCGAGAGGTTGCAGAAGCAGCCCCTGCGTAGCGAGGGTTCCCGGAGGGAGCGCGTGCAATATCTGTCGTAGACCTGTTGCGCGGCCGGCTTGGAGTGGGTGTACAGAAGATTCCCATGGGTGGCCGCTACACCTTTTGGTACGCCTGTCGTGCCGGACGTGAAGAGAATCTCCGCGTCGTCCACAGGACTTGGACTCATGCTCACCGGTGTCTGTGGTTGCCCATGCTCCAGTTCCCGTACGTCGGTACACCACCACGTTGATGACGGCAGATCCGCGAGTCTGCCGATGATGCCCACGGCCTCGGCCTCCCGAGCGACCCGGGCGACATGCTCGTTCCCGAACTGCTGCGGCACCGGCACGGCCGTTGCCCCCGCCTTCTGAGTGCCGATATAGGCGACTGCATAGTCGAGCCATCCCCATGCCGTACACGGCAGCACGATGCGACGGCCGGGCTTCGCACCGCGTGCAATGAGCCCGTGGGCTACGGCATTCGAGCGATGCTCCCACTCCTTCAATGTCAGTTGCCCGACGCCGATCACCACGTGAGCAATGTCGTCGGGGCGTTCGGACGAGCGTTGCGCGAGGCGCGCCGGCACGGTGTCGCCAGTTGAGTGATCAGTCATGCGTACAGCCTGCTCTCGTGTTCGTCGATAGCAGACGGGGTGAATTTCACCTCGTCAGCGTCGGAGGGTGCGTTTCGCGGGTACGCCGGCGACACGTGTCAGTGGAGGGACGTCCTCAGTGACGACAGCACCCGCGCCCACAGTCGCACCGAACCCGATGACGCGTTCCGGCAGAACTGTCGCGCCCGCTCCGATGAAGGCCCCGCCCTCCACGACGACGCCACCGCTCAGCATCGCCATCGGGCTGAGTACACAGTGATTGTGGACAACACAGTCATGCCCGACCACCGCGTTGGCGTTGACCAGGACATGCCGGCCGAGGTGTGCATCCGCCTGGATGCGTACGCCGGGAAGGAGGATGGTGCCGGCCCCGAGAACGACTCCGTGGTCCAGCGTGGAACTCGGGTGCACGAGCGACACCGGATGCCTCCTCCAGGCTTCGGCCGAGATGTCGATCCGTCGCCGTACCTGCGGGTTGCCGATGGCAATCACATAGGCGGTGTCGGCGCCGGCGAGTACCTCGTCGCCGCCGAGCAGCGGAACACAGACCATCGAACCCGTCGGAACGCCCGTATCGAGATAGCCGACGATCCGGAACGGTGTGCCGGTGAGATCGGCGACGAGGGACCTGACCTGGCGAGCCACGGCGCCAGCGCCGACGACAAGGAGGGGCTGGGTATCGACGTCCTGGACAGCCATGACCCTGATCGTGCCGATCGGGTCTTCCGTGGACCAGCGAGTCTCCTTACGCCGGCACTGTCGGCCGCCGCCTGAAATCGTCTCCTGGTTGGCGTCCGTCGGGGTCTGTAATCCTCGCTTTGATGGCGCTTGACAGGACGTGAGGGGAAAATGCGTATCGCTGAGGTGCTTGTCGGACAGAACGACTCGATGCGTGCGGTGCTACGGGCGATCGATCGGAGCGGGTTTTCGCGGGCGTTCGTCGCCGATTCGAGCGGCCGACTGGTGGGTGCGATCTGTGAGGCCGACGTTCGCCGCGCGCTGCTGAACGGCGCGGTACTCGAATCGCCGGCGCACCCGCTGGTGCTGGATGTGGGTATCTCCACGAAACCCGAGGTAGGGCGAGCGGAAGCGATCGATCTGATGCACGCGCTCGGTGTACGAGAGTTGCCGGTCGTCGACGACACCGGACGTGTCGTCGGAGTACATACCGAGCATGCGTTGGCCGGAGCCTTGCAGCGGCACAATGCCGCGGTCATCATGGCCGGCGGCAGAGGAACGAGGCTCGCTCCATTGACCGACCACCTGCCGAAGCCAATGGTGACGGTGGCCGGCCGGCCGATTCTCGAACGGTTGGTGCTGCACCTGGTCGGATCAGGTATCAACCGGATCTTCATCTCGGTCAATTATCTCGGTGAGGTGATCGAGGAGCACTTCGGCGACGGCAGCAGCTTCGGCTGCCAGATCGAGTATCTGCGCGAGGATCGAGCGGTCCCGCTCGGCACAGGCGGATCGCTACGTCTGCTGACGAGGTTCGGCGTGATCGACGAGCCGCTGCTGGTGATGAACGGCGACCTCGTCACCGACTTCTCCGTCGGCGGACTGCTCGACGCACACTCCGGCGGCAACGTGGTCGCGACCATCGCGACCGCAAGCTACGAGCACCAGGTGCCGTTCGGTGTACTGGAGCAAACCGACGGCCGTCTGGTCCGGGTTGTCGAGAAGCCGGTTTCCTCGTGGCCGGTGAACGCGGGGATCTATGTACTCGAGCCCGAGCTGATCTCGACGATCCCGCCGGGACGGTTGTTCCCGATCACCGAACTGCTGGATCAGTGTCTCGAGCGCGGTCGGCCTGTCGGGCTGTGGCCCCTCCGCGAGCACTGGCAGGACATCGGCATGCCTGTCGAGCTCGCACAGGCGAGAGGTCAGGCATAACCCATGTGCGGCTTCACCGGCTGGCTCTCCCGAGCTCGCGACCTGACGCGCGAGCTCGGCGTCATCGACTCCATGACGGCGACGATGACCTGCCGTGGCCCCGATGAATCGGGCACCTGGGTCCGACCCTCGATCGCGTTGGGCCATCGCCGGCTGGCGGTCATCGATCTTCCCGGTGGCAAACAGCCGATGACAGTAGAGACCCCGGCGGGCACTGTGGCGATGGTCTTCGCCGGCGAGATCTACAACTTCACGGAGGTCCGCCATCTGCTCGAGCTGCGCGGCCATCGGTTTCACACAGACAGCGACACCGAAGTTCTGCTCCGTGGCTACCTCGAGTGGGGCGACGAGATGGTCGAGCGAATGAACGGCATGTTCGCAGCCGCGGTCTGGGACAGCGCACGGCGTCGGCTGGTTCTGGTGCGTGACCGCCTCGGGGTCAAGCCCCTCTACTACTTCCCGACCCCCGATGGTGTGGTGTTCGGATCCGAGCCGAAGGCGATCCTGGCGAATCCATGTGTCGATCCGGCCGTGGATGCCGACGGGCTGCGGGAGCTTCTGGAGGTGACGCAACCGCCAGGATGGTCGTTGTGGAAGGGGATGCGGAGCGTACCGCCCGGCTCATTGGTGATCGCCGACGAGTCGGGTATCCGGGCGGCGCGGTACTGGCAGCTCCGCGCGTCAATGCATGGTGAGGACCAACAGTCCACAGTCGACACAGTCCGGACGTTGTTCACCGACTCGGTACGACGGCAGCTCGTGTCCGACGTTCCACGATGTGTGCTGCTCTCCGGCGGGCTCGACTCGAGCGCGATCACCGGCGTCGCAGCTGCGGATCTCCGCGATCGGGGTGAGCAGCTCCGGACGTTCTCGGTGGAACTGATCAATCACCAGCACAACTTCGTCGCGGACCGGATCCATGCCGCTCCGGACACACCGTACGCGATCGAGATGGCATCGCACGCGGGGACCCGGCACGAAGTCGTTCATGTCAGTGCTGAGGAGATGGCTGATCCGGCAGTTCGGCGGGCGATCGTGACCGCACGGGATGCACCGACGTTCGGCCAGATGGATGCGTCGCTCTATCTGCTCTTCAAGGCGATCCGCGCCGAATCCACGGTGGCATTGTCCGGCGAGTCCGCCGACGAGTTGTTCGGTGGATATCGATGGTTCCATGAACCTGGCATCGGCGGGACTCGGTCGTTTCCTTGGCTCGCGGCCTCGCTCGGGACCGCGGACATCCGCGGTGCGGCTTTGGATCCCGGGCTGGTTCGGACGCTCGATATCGCCGGCTACGTGTCGGACCAGTACGCGACGGCCGTCGCTGAAGTCGACCCCCTGGACGGCGAGTCCGAGGAGCGCAGGCAGATGCGGACCCTGTGCCACCTCGCGCTGCGCCGGTTTCTGCCGATGTGGCTCGAGCGTAAGGACCGGATGTCGATGGCGGTCGGACTCGAGGTACGCGTTCCCTTCTGTGACCATCGCCTCATCGAGTACGTTTTCAACGTTCCCTGGGCGTTGAAGAGTTTCGACAATCGCGAGAAGAGCCTGCTTCGCCATGCGACCGCGCACGTCCTACCGGAGTCGATAGCTATGCGGGAGAAGAGTGGCTATCCGTGGACTCACGACCGCAGCTATGAGGACAAGGTTCGGGCACAAGCTCAGGAGCTCGCACACGACCGATCGTCAGACGTGTTCTCCATCGTCTCGCGGAAGTGGTTGCAGGCAGCAACGTCGGGACCCGGCGGACTCGGTATCGCCGGTGCGGCGTCACTGGAGTGGGTGCTAGACCTGCACCACTGGTTCGACATCTATCACCCGACGATCACTGTCTAGCTGACGCCGTCACAAAACTCGCACTGCCCATCTCGGCTGAGTGGCTCTATATTTGGAACTCGAGTTTCAGTCTATGGTGAGGGGTGTGGGGACTTGCCGACAGAGAGCGGGACACGTCTGGAACGCGAGGTACTGCCCGGCGGGGCCGTGATGAGCACCCTGCGCGGTGGCGCGCCGGGACCCACCTTGGCATTGCTAGGCGGTGTGCACGGTGACGAGGACGAAGGTGTGCTGGCTGTCTGGCGCGTTCTTCGTGAGGTGCGAGGCGTCGCGCTGCGAGGCGTTGTCCGGGCGGTGGCGCCGGCGAATCCGGCCGCGTGGGCGGCGCGTGGTCGCACCTCGCCGTACGACGATGGCGACCTGGCGCGGTCCTTTCCCGGCGACCCGGAGGCTGGGCCGACTGCTGCTCTTGCCGACGGAATTGCCCACCAGGTCATCGCCGGTTCGGATTTGCTGATCGACCTGCACTCGGCCGGGCTGCGCTACAGCATGCCGCTGTTCTGTGGGGTGAACCAGGAGCCCGTCGACGGGGTGGCTCTGCGTGCCGCAGTCGTGTTCGAGGCGCCGATGATCTGGCTGCACGAGTCGTGGCCGCCCGGGCGAAGTCTGACCGCGGCGATGGAGCTCGGCGTTCCGGCTGTGTACGTCGAGTGCGGGGGCGGTGGAGGAATTCGGTCTGCCGAGCTGGACGCCTATGTGACCGGTGTGCTGTCGGTGATGGGGGATCTCGGAATGGTGCCGACGTGCCGTGCCGATCGGCGCCCGACTCGATGGGTGAGTGGCTCGGGAGACCTGGACTCCGGCGTAGCGTCGCCATGCGCAGGCCTGTTCTCGACGACGGCTGTTGCGGGTGAACTCATGGCGGAGGGCAGCGAAGTGGGCCGGTTGTTCAACTACCAGGGTGATCTGCTCGAGGTGGTTCGCGCGCCGCGTCCGGGCGTCCTGATGTTTCTGCGCAGGCACGCCCGGGTCAAGTTGGGGGATGTCCTGTTCGTGCTGGCAGTTCCGTGCGACGGGCCGTGACCATGGCGGGCGATCGGAGTGGGTTGAGTCGGTTCGCGCACGGGCTTCCGGCGGTACGGGAGTTCGTGTGTTTGGGGGAAGGTGGGACGCCGGTCGTCGACCTGCCTGCGCTGGCGCGGCGTTTGGGCGTGCGGTCGGTATCGGCGAAGCTGGAGACCTCGAATCCCACCGGGTCGTACAAGGACCGGGTGGCGGCACTTTCGATGTCGCTGGCGCGGAGCCAGGGATATCGCGGGTGGATCGCGACGTCGTCAGGGAACGCCGGGATGGCGATGGCGGCGTACGGCGCGCGAGCGGGGATTCCCGGGTTCCTCTGCCTGGCGGGATCGGTTCCTCCGGAGAAGTCGCTGCCGTTGCTTGCCTTCGGCGCCGACGCCGTCCGGGTGGTCAGGGTCAACGGCGCGGGGCGCCCCGAGGTCGACGGCGACATGTTCGACCAGGTCCGGGATGCAGCGGCCAGACACAGGCTGTATTTAGGCGTCACCCTGCACGCCTTTAACCCGCAGGGTATGCGCGGAATCGACACGATCGCCTACGAGCTCGCCGAGCAGGTGCCGAAGGCAACCCACGTGTATGCCCCTGTGGGCGGCGGCGGACTGGTGGTCGCGCTCGCCCGCGGCCTCGCCGCACGAGGTCTGGACCCGCGACTCGTCGCATGTCAGCCGTCCGGTTGTGCGCCGGTTGTCCGCTTCCTGGCCGGTGAGATCCCAGCGGTCGCGATCGAACGCAGCGAGAGCGAGATCTCTGCGCTGCAGTTGCCGCGTCCGCCCGACGGCGAGGCCGCAGCCGAGGCGGTGGCTCGTTCGCAGGGCTGGGGAACGGCAATTGACGATGCGACGATCTTGGTGGCACAGCGCTGGCTGGCCGCCGCGGAAGGCCTGTTCGTCGAGCCGGCGGCGGCCGTCACGGTGGCAGCATTGGTCGCCGATGCGGACAGCGAGCGTCTCGGACCGGACGCCCGGCCGGTACTGATCCTCACCGGCGGCGGTTGGAAGGACCTCGGCCGATTCGCCCCGGACGCGGCGCGTCTGAAGGCGATCGACATCGGCCGCGTCTCCCGGGACATCGATGAGTGGGTCGACTCTGGCGGTGCGGATTGACGATTGGCCGGAGCGCTGCCAAGCTGACTTTGAAACGGCGGTTCCAAACCCAGCCCAGGTGGCTTTGACTCGACCAGGACGCGTGACCAGTGGTGCGACGCACGGCTCTCGTAACTGGCGGCGCGACCGGAATCGGCGCCGCGATCAGCTTCCGGCTGCTGGCCGAAGGGCTGAACGTGTACGTCGTCCAGCGTTGCGAGGCGGAGGTGGTCGCGGGCGAGCAACTGTTCCACGAATCCTCCGGGATCTGTCTCGGAGCGCATGACCTCGGAGAGGCGAAGGAGTGCGCGTGGGCTGTTCAGGCCTGCGTCGCGCAGTTCGGCGGATTGGATGTCCTGGTCAACAATGCCGGTGTCACCGGCGCGGCTGCGGTCGATGCACTCGGCAACTTCAGCGACCAGCGCATCGATCAGGTGATCGACGTCAACCTGAAGGCTCCGCTCCGTCTGGTTCGCGAAGCGCTCCCGCACTTGACTCACGCCGCCGGCGTCGTGGTGAACATCGGCTCGACGGCCGGGCGGCAAGCCCAAACGAATGCCGCGGCCTACGTGTCGAGCAAAGCTGGCATCGACGGACTGACCCGGGCTCTGGCTCACGACCTTGCCGGTCTGGGAGTGCGGGTCGTCTGCGTCGCGCCCGGAGACGTGGACACCGGGACGAGCCGCGTGCCTGACTACGTTGCCGAGCGAGCCGCGTCCTGGTCGAAGGCGGCACCCTTATCGCGGCCGATCCAGCCGAATGACGTCGCGTCCGCAGTTGCCTGGGTCATCTCCCCCGACGCCGCTGCGGTGACTGGATCGACGATCTACGTCGATGGCGGACTGACGACTTACTGACTCGGTGCTGGGAAGACTTGCCGAGTCCGGCCCTGGCCTACGGTCGGTATCACGAAGGCGCTTCCGGCCTGCCGCCGACCGGCATCCTCGGGAGGAATGTCCATGGCGGCTGTCGTGAGGAAGAGGGCACTCAGCTCCGGCCACCGAAACGTGCAGCTCGATACGTTGGGCGTCGGAAGGAAAGTGGTCGCCACCGGGCGTCTGAGCGGATCGTAGCGGCGGACCTGCGATCGTCCCCAGACGGCGAGCCAGAGGAAGCCATCCGCGTCGACTGTCAGTCCATCGGGTAACCCTTCGGCCTTGGACCGTCGGCCAACCGAGCGATGCTGCCGTTGTTGTCCAGTCGGTGCAGCGCGCCGGGGCACTTGCCGTGGGGGTGCGGCGGCGGTCCCGGCCAGGCACTGCCCCCGCGCGTCTCGCTGTCCGTCATTGAACTGGGTGGGCAGGTCCGGCTCCACTGATCGCCAGAGGCTCGGTCGTTGGCGGACCGGCGTAACCCGCCTCCCTTGACCGCAGCTGTCCGTGTCCGTAGCGTTGCTCGAAGAATAGCATGGTCATTTCACTCAGTGAAACGAGGGTGGAAACAGTGACGACATACGACGAACGTCGGGTGAATGTCCGTTCCGAGGAGCTGCGCGCCCGCGCACTCGGGCGCTCTCCGGGCGGTGTGCATTCCAATGTCCGGCTGCGCGGACCACAGCCGTTCATTCGCTCCGCCAAAGGAGCCTGGCTGTTCGACGTCGACGGGCGTGACTACGTTGACTACCTCCTGGGGCAAGGCCCCAATTTCCTTGGCCATGCTCCGGCTCCTGTCGTCCAGGCGGTCTTCCAGGCCTGCCAAGGTGGGCTGCTGTACGGCGGACAGCACGAGCTCGAGGTGCAAGCCGCAGAGCTGGTGTGCTCGGTCGCGGGCTGGCCCGAGATGGTCCGCTTCTGCAGCAGCGGCACGGAGGCGGTTCAAGCGGCGCTGCGACTCGCCAGGGCCACCACCGGCAGGACCGAGATCCTCCGATTCCAAGGGCACTACCACGGGTGGCTCGACAACGTCCTGACCAGGGAGCGTGGCGGAACGTGGGGAGTCGCGAGCGAAGGTCAGGTCGTGGACCATCTCCGGGAGTCCCACATCGTGCCGTGGAACGAGGCCGATCTGCTGGCCGCCGAGTTCGAGAAGTACGGAGACCGGCTGGCCGCGTTGATCATGGAACCCATCATGATCAACGCCGGCGTGATCGAGCCTTTACCCGGATACCTGCAGAAGGTTCGAGATCTCTGCGACAGCTACGGCGTTGTGCTGATCTTCGACGAGGTCATCTCCGGATTCCGCGTAGGTCTCGGCGGTGCGGTCGAGCGGTACGGCGTGACGCCGGACCTGGCCACCTATGGCAAGGCGTTCGCCGGGGGTTTCCCGGTCGCGGCCGTCGTCGGGCGGGAGGACCTGATGGTCAGGTTCGGCACCGGAGAGGTGAACCACTCCGGTACGTTCAATGCCTCGGTGATGGCCATGGCCGCCGTGACCGCGACGCTCACGGTTCTGCGCGACCAATCGCCGTACACGAGGGTCGACGAGCATGGGCGCGCGCTCATGGCGGGTCTGCTCGACATCACTGCGCGGCACGACGTGGACCTGCGGGTCGCGGGTTTGCCGGCGGCATTCCACGTATCGTTCGGCGACGCCGACGTGAGGGACTACAAGAGCTTGCAGAACCTCGATCTGGCACGCTACGAACGGCTCGCGGCAGCATTGGTGGACAACGGGATCTGGCTGACCGGACGGGGCGTTTGGTATGTATCGGCTGCTCACGGGCAACGAGAGCTGGATGCCGCTCTGACTCGCTTCGACAAGACTCTTGGCGAGTGGAACACGAAGGCTGGCCGGTAGACCATGCGACTTGCGTTGCTGGGGATATACCACGAGACGAACACCTTTTCGCCGATCCACGCGGATCGCGAGTTGTTCAGTGCGGGTGGCGTGTGGCGGGGCGCCGAGATCGTCGAGGCGTACGCCACGTCATCCACGACGAACGGTGGATTTCTCGTCGCCGGCGCCGAGCTGGGTGTCGAAGTCATCCCACTGATGTTCGCGTTTGTCACGCCCACTGGGCCGATCACTGCCGATGCGTTCGACCGGCTCGTCGGCGAGATGATCGACATGTTGCGCGCGCAAGGTCCCTGGGACGGGGTATTGCTGAACCTGCACGGAGCAGCGGTCGCCGAGAACTTCGTGGATGCGGACGCCGAGATCGCGGCAAGAGTTCGTGCTGAGGTCGGGGCCGGCGTACCGGTCGGTGCCGTCCTCGACATGCATGCCAACCTCACCCAGCGACTGCTGGACGCATTGACGGTGACCTTGGTCTACCAGACGAACCCGCATGTCGACGCGAAGCAGCAGGCCATCCGGTGCACGCAGCTGATCGTGCGGGCGATTCGCGGAGAGATCCAGCCGCAGCAGGCCATGATGGCGTTGCCACTGGTTGCCAACATCGCGTGTCAGGACACCGGTGAGCAGCCGATGGCGATGCTGTTGGCGAAGGCCCGGGACATCGCCGCGCGCGCGGGTCTCCTGTCCCTGAGCGTCCTAGAGGGTTTCCCGTACGCCGACGTGCCGCAGCTGGGCATGTCCTGTCTGGCCATCCACGACGGCGATCTCGAGGTCGCCCGGAGATCCGCACACGAGCTTGCCGCGGCTGTGTGGGCACAGCGGCGGGAGCTTCAAGTGACCGGTATGTCCGTCGATGAGGCGCTGGACGCCGCAGCCGCGGAGCGGAGTGGACCAGTGGTGCTGCTCGATGCCGGGGACAACATCGGCGGCGGTTCGCCCGGAGACTCCACGGTCATCCTTGGCGCCGCAGTTCGGTCTGGTCAGCGATCTTTCGTGCAGGTCCTGTGCGATCCGAAGTCGGCGCGACAGTGCATAGATGTCGGAGTCGGCGCGGAGCTGAGTCTCGTGATCGGCGCCTGGCAGTCGCATTCCGCGGGTGAGCCTGTCCCTGTCCACGGTCGAGTGCGCGCGGTTTCCGACGGCCGGTTCGAGGAACCGACACCGACGCATGGCGGATTTCGGTTCTTCGACATGGGGCCTACGGCGGTGCTCGACACCACGGCCGGGCACACCCTGATCCTGACGTCGACGGCCGTCATGAGTACGAGTTGCCAACAGCTGTTGTCGGTCGGCGTCGTCCCGTCGGCGTACCGCATCGTCGTGGCCAAAGGTGTCAACTCGCCTCGGGCGGGCTACGCTCCGATCGCGGCGCGGATGATCGTGGTCGACACCGACGGGATCACCGCGATGGACCTGAGCCGCTTCGACTACCGGCACCGTCGAAGGCCGCTGTATCCCTTTGAGGATGAGGCCTTTCCGACATCCGCATAGGTGGTGGCCGGTGCTCAGGTTCGTGCGGGCTCTTGGGTGGGGTCCGGGCTCAGCGTGATCAGCTCAGCCACTTTCATCAGGGTCTTGGCGGCCTTTTCGACATCGCGCATGGAGAAGCGAGCTTCGGGGGCGCTGACGCTGAGGGCGGCTGGGAGGCGGGTGCCGAGGATGGGGACGGCTACACAGCGGCCGTCGGGTTCGTTCTCGCGGTTGTCTACGGCGTAGCCCAGGCGTCGTACCTTGGCAAGTTCTGCGAGGTAGTCGTCGATGTCGGTGATCGTCTCGGCTGTTCTGGCCAGCATGCCTGCTTGGTTCAGGAGTTCGCGGACCCTGGCCTCGGGCAGGTGAGCGGCGATCGCCTTGCCGAGTGCGGTGGAGTGCAGCGCGTCATGGCCGCCGCGGCTCGCCGCCAGCCGAACACTGCGCCGGCTTTCGATGATTTCGACGTAGATGACGTGGTGACCGTCGAGGACGCCGAGGTTGGTTGTCTCGTCGAGCTCGTCGCGAAGGCTCTCCAGCGAGGGGCGGACTCGTTCGCGTAGTACTTCGAGGTGGCGGGACTGCATGCCGAGGAAACCTAGGCCGATGCGGAAGAGGCCGCTGTCGACGTCGCGCTCGACGTAGCGATGCTTCTCCAACGTCCACAGGTAGCGGAACGCCGATGACTTCGGCAGTTCCGCGGCGTCGGCGACCTCCTTCAGCGTGACGCCGTCGATCGACTCCTGCAGGAGGTTCAGAACGGCGCATACGCGTTCAATGGCTCGGACTGCATACACCCGGCCCCCGGGGATGTCGTTGGCTTCGATCTGCGATGCCGGTGTCAGCGGACTCACCCTCTGTCTACGTGGGCCCCCGTAAGCCCTCGACATGAATTAGTTTCCAAGTTTCATCCTATGAAACCGCATCAAGGCGGGACAAGGGGCCAATTCCGCCTTGGGTCTCCGTTGTCAGGGAAGGTGTGGCGGCGCTTACGCAGGGACTGCGGCTGGGGTGCCTAGCCAGTCGGCTATTTCGGTGAGGAGGGACTTTTGGGTTTCGGGTGGGGCGGTGGAGGCCAGGACCGAGGAGCGGGCCAGGTCGGCCAGTTCGGGGTCGGTGAAGTTGTGGGTGGTGCGGGCGGTTTCGTACTGCTCTGCGAGGCGGGAGCCGAAGAGGAGGGGGTCGTCGGCGCCTAGGGCGATGCGGGCGCCGGCTTCGTAGAGGGTGCGGAGGGGGACGTCTTCGGGGCGGCGGTAGACGCCGAGGGAGACGTTGGAGGCGGGGCAGACTTCGAGGGCGATCTGGGCGTCGACGATGCGCTTCAGCAGATCCGGGTCCTCGACGGACCGTACGCCGTGGCCGATGCGGCCGGCGCCGAGTTCGTCGATGCAGGTGCGGACGGTGGCCGGGCCGCAGAGTTCGCCGCCGTGGGGGGCCGCCAGCAGGCCGGCGTTGCGCGCGATCCGGAAGGCCGGCTCGAACTCCGACGTCGTACCGCGGCGCTCGTCGTTCGACAGGCCGAAGCCGACCACTCCGCGGCCGGCGTACTGCGTGGCGAGGCGGGCCAGGGTGCGGGCGTCCAGCGGGTGCCGGGTGCGGTTCGCGGCGATGATCACCTGGACGTCGATCCCGGTCGACGCCGACGCGTCCCGGGCGGCGTCCAGGACCAGGTCGGTGAACTCGGTGATCCCGTGGAAGCGGTTCGCGTACCCGGACGGATCCACCTGGATCTCCAGCCAGCGTGAGCCGTCCGCCCGGTCGTCCTCGGCTGCCTCGCGGACCAGCCGGCGTACGTCGTCCTCCGTCCGCAGCACCGAGCGCGCGATGTCGTACAGCCGCTGGAACCGGAACCAGCCGCGCTCGTCCGCGGCGGACAGCTCGGGCGGCCAGTCGGTGCGCAGCGCGTCCGGCAGCCGGACGCCGTGCTTGTCGGCCAGCTCGACCAGCGTGAGGTGCCGCATCGACCCGGAGAAGTGCAGATGCAGGTGTGTTTTCGGCAGCACCCGCAGATCCCGCTGCGTCATCACAGAAGGTTACCGATGGACAGCGCCGGGAGAGAAATCGGCCGCGGACCTACGCCACTCACCAAACCCCCCACAGACCGTCGCGCCGAGCGGGAGCGCCGCGCCGCCGGCGTGGTTGGTGAGTGGCGGGCGTCCATCTCAGCTCAGTAGCTTCGCGATCCGGGTGAGGCCTTCGGTGAGGTCGTCGTCGCCGAGGGCGTAGGACAGCCGGAGGTACCCCGGTGCGCCGAACGCCTCGCCCGGTACGACCGCCACCTCGACCTCGTCGAGGATCAGGTCCGCCAGCTCCGCCGACGAAGCAGGAGTCCGGCCGGCGATCTCCTTGCCGAGCACGCCCTTGACCGACGGGTACGCGTAGAACGCGCCGGTCGGCTCCGGGCACTCGACGCCGGGGATCTCGTTGAGCATCCGGACCATGGTCCGGCGCCGCCGGTCGAACGCGACCTTCATCTCGTCGACCGCGCTCAGGTCGCCGGACACCGCCGCGAGCGCGGCCCGCTGGGCGATGTTGCAGACGTTCGAGGTCTGGTGCGACTGCAGATTGGTCGCGGCCTTGATGACGTCCTTCGGGCCGATCATCCAGCCGACCCGCCAGCCGGTCATGGCGTACGTCTTCGCGACACCGTTCAGTACGACGGTCCTGTCCGCGAGCTCCGGCACCGCGACCGGGATCGACGTCGCCCGCACGTCGCCGTACGTCAGGTGCTCGTAGATTTCGTCGGTGATCACCCACAGGTCGTGCTCGAGCGCCCAGCGGCCGATCGCCGCGATCGCGTCCGGGCTGTCGACGGCACCGGTCGGGTTCGACGGCGAGCAGAACAGCAGCGCCTTGGTCCGCGGGGTCCGGGCCGCCTCGAGCTGCTCGACGGTGACGCTGTAGTTCTGCGTCTCGTCGGCCAGCACCTCCACCGATACGCCGCCGGCCAGCCGGATCGCCTCCGGGTACGTCGTCCAGTACGGCGCCGGCAGCAGCACCTCGTCGCCCGGGTCGAGCAGCGTCGCGAACGCGTTGTAGACCGCGTGCTTGCCGCCGTTCGTGACCAGGACCTGCGCGGCCTCGATCTCGTACCCGGAGTCGCGCTTTGTCTTGTCCGCGATCGCCTGCTTCAGCTCCGGCAGGCCGCCGGCCGGGCTGTACCGGTGGTTCTTCGGGTCCCGGGCCGCCGCGACGGCCGCCTCGACGATGTAGTCGGGCGTCGGGAAGTCCGGCTCACCGGCGCCGAACCCGATCACCGGCCGGCCGGCCGCCTTGAGCGCCTTCGCCTTGCTGTCCACCGCCAGCGTCGCCGATTCACTGATGGCGCCGATCCGCGCCGAGATCCTGGAACCCATGCGCCCATCCTGGCACCCCGGCTGACGGCCTCACCCCGGGTATCACCAGGTGACGCGGACGTCCGGCACCGATCAGCCGCCCGCCGGTGTGGACGCAGCTCACGATCCGGGGAACGCGCCGGGGGTGCTGTCCGTTGGGACCTGCTGGAGGCTGTATGGTTCTGACCGCGGTGCGGCGCCCGGCCCGATGGGACGGTACAGGGTCCGTGCGGAGGCTGAGTTCGACCACCTGGCTCAGACCCCGTACACTTCTCTAGTCCGGGCGTTGATGGCCCTGATCCGGCATGCCCGAGATCAGGTCCCACGCGGCGTCCGGATGGATTGCAGAGGGCACTAGCTCAACTGGCAGAGCATCGGTCTCCAAAACCGAAGGTTGGGGGTTCAAGTCCCTCGTGCCCTGCAAATCCTGACCGGCGCAGGGCCGGTCAGGCCGCCGCTAGCGAAAGAGGTAAGTCGTGACGGAGACGCGCACCCCGGCACCGTCCGGCGCCGGCAAGCCTGCGGAGGGCAAGCAGGGCAGGGGCCTGCTGCGCTTCTACCGCCAGGTGGTCGCCGAGCTCCGCAAGGTGGTCTGGCCCACTCGCAAGCAGCTGTCCACCTACTTCGTGGTCGTCCTGACCTTCGTGGTGTTCGTCATCACGATCGTCTCGGTCCTCGACCTCGCCTTCGGCTGGGCGATGTTCAAGGTCTTCGGCTGAGGAACGCCACGATCGACGACCTCCCGTAGGTCCCGGGCTCCCGGCCCGATCCGAAGCAGACAAGACCCCGATGCACAGATGACGGAGTACGACGTGTCCGAGCGCGACGACGAGGTCCTCGATCACGAGGACGAGTTCGACGTATCCGCCTCCGACGACCTGGAGCTCGATTTCGACGAGAACGCCACCGACGACGACCTGTTCGGTGACGACGCCGATGACGATGACGACCCGTTCGCCGGCCTCGACGACGAGGACGAGGGTGACGAGACCAGCGACGAGACCGACGACGACGAGTACTCCGCCGACGACGGTGCCGAGACGCCGAAGCCGGACCCGGACACCTCCGACGACGAGCCGGTCGTGGTGGTCCCCGCGGCCGACGGGGCCGAGGTCGCCGAGGTGGTGACCGCGGCGGACGTCGAGGACGCCGAGGAGGAGCTCGCCGACGAGACCGCGGAGACCGCGCCGCTGACCACCGCCGAGCCGGCCGCCGCGCCGGACGAGGTGGTCTTCTCCAGCGCCGGTGCCACGGACGACGCGGACACCGACGACGACGCAGACACCGACGACGACGCAGACACCGACGACGCAGACACCGACGACGTCGCGGACACCGACGGCGACGGCACCGACGTCGCGGCGGCGGAGCCCGCTGAGCCGGTCGACCCGCTCGAGGAGCTGCGCAGCCGGCTGCGTTCGCAGTTCGGCGACTGGTACGTCGTGCACACGTACTCAGGGATGGAGAACCGGGTCAAGGGCAACCTGGAGAACCGGATCAACTCCCTGAACATGGAGGACTACATCTTCGAGATCATCGTGCCGACCGAGGAGGTCGCCGAGATCAAGAACGGGCAGCGCCGGATGGTGAAGCGCACGGTGCTGCCGGGCTACGTGCTGGTCCGGATGGATCTGACCGACGAGTCCTGGTCGACCGTGCGGCACACGCCGTCGGTGACCGGCTTCGTCGGGAACAGCCAGAAGCCGGTCCCGCTCAGCCTCGAAGAGGTGGAGAAGATGCTCGCTCCGGCCGTCGTGGCGGCGGCCGAGGCGGCGGCAGCCGAAGCCGGTGCCGCACCCGCCAAGACCGCGGCCAAGAAGAAGGTCGAGGTCGCCGACTTCGGTGTCGGAGACTCGGTCATGGTGGTCGACGGGCCGTTCGCGACCCTGCACGCCACAGTCACGGAGATCAATGCCGAGGCCCAGCGGATCAAGGCCCTGGTGGAGATCTTCGGCCGGGAGACCCCGGTGGAACTCAGCTTCAACCAGATCCAGAAAGTCTAAGGACCCGACAGAATGCCTCCCAAGAGTAAGAAGATCGCTGCCCTGGTCAAGGTGCAGCTCCAGGCCGGTGCCGCGACGCCGGCCCCCGCCGGTCGGTACCGCGCTCGGTCCGCACGGCGTCAACATCATGGAGTTCTGCAAGGCGTACAACGCCCAGACGGAGTCCATGCGCGGCAACGTCGTACCGGTCGAGATCACGATCTACGAAGACCGTTCCTTCTCCTTCGTCACCAAGACGCCGCCGGCGCCGGAGATGATCAAGAAGGCCGCCGGTCTGCAGAAGGGCTCGGCCGTCCCGCAGCGGGACAAGGTCGGCAAGATCAGCAAGGACCAGGTGCGCGAGATCGCCACCACGAAGATGCCGGACCTGAACGCCCGCGACATCGACGCCGCGATGAAGATCATCGAAGGTACGGCGCGCTCCATGGGCGTCGTCGTCGACGGCTGATCGCACCCTTTTCATTCGAAGTAGTGGCAGGGCGACGCGCCGCCCGGAGACCACACCCCAGAGAGGAACAGCAGCAATGGCACAGCGCAGCAAGGCTTACCGCGCCGCCGCGGAGAAGATCGACTTCGATCACCTCTACACGCCGCTCGAGGCGATCAAGCTCGCCAAGGAAGCGGCCGGCAGCAAGAAGTTCAACTCCACCGTGGACGTCGCGATGCGTCTCGGGGTCGACCCTCGCAAGGCCGACCAGATGGTGCGCGGCACCGTCAACCTTCCGCACGGTACCGGCAAGACGGCACGGGTCCTCGTCTTCGCCACCGGTGAAAAGGCCGAGGCCGCGAAGGCCGCCGGCGCCGATTTCGTCGGCGACGACGACCTGATCAAGAAGGTGACCGACGGCTGGCTCGACTTCGACGCCGTCGTCGCGACCCCTGACCTGATGGGCAAGGTCGGCCGCCTCGGCCGGGTTCTCGGCCCGCGTGGTCTGATGCCGAACCCGAAGACCGGCACGGTCACCCCGGACGTGGTGAAGGCCGTGAACGACATCAAGGGCGGCAAGATCGAGTTCCGGGTCGACCGGCACGCGAACCTGCACTTCATCATCGGCAAGGCGTCGTTCGACGAGGCCCAGCTGGTGGAGAACTACGGCGCCGCGCTCGACGAGATCCTCCGGCTGAAGCCGGCCAGCTCCAAGGGCCGCTACATCAAGAAGACGGTCTTCTCGACCACGATGGGTCCGGGTGTCCAGGTTGACCCCAACCTGACCCGCAACCTCGCCGAGGACCAGGTCGACGCCTGAGCCTCAGCTTCTTCAGAACGCCCCCGGGTCGACCCGGGGGCGTTTCTGTTTGTCAGCTGCGGGTGGCGACCAGGTCCGGCGTCAGCGACGACGGTGCCGGTACGCCGACCAGGCGCATCGTGTGGTCCAGCTCCTCGGCGAGGTCGGTGAGGAGCCGGGTGACGCCGTCGGCCGAGCCGACGGTCAGCGCCCACAACGCGGGACGGCCGACGAACACCGCGCGGGCGCCGAGGGCCAGCGCGGTGAGAACGTGCTCGCCGCGCCGGATGCCGCCGTCGACGTACACCTCGATGTTGCTGCCGGCAACGGCTTCGGCGACCTCGGGGAGTGCCTGCGCGGTCGGGATCGAGCCGTCGAGCTGACGGCCGCCGTGGTTCGACACGATGATGCCGGCGGCGCCCCCGTCCGCGCAGCGCTTGGCGTCGTCCCCGCGCAGGACGCCTTTGACCACGACCGGCAGGCCGGTGCGTTCGGCGAGCCAGCCGATGGCGTCCGGGTTCAGGTCGTCGGCCTTCGCGAGGTCGTCGTCGGACCAGTCACCGGCGGGCAGGTTGGCGAGCAGCTGGCCGGGTTTCACCAGGTCCCAGACGGTCTCGCCCTCGTCCTCCTTGCGGCCGACGACCGGGGTGTCGACGGTCAGTACGACCGCCCGCGCGCCGCCCGCGACCGCCGCATCGAGCATCCTGCGGGTGATGTCGCGGTTCCGGACGATGTAGATCTGCAGCCACCACGGCACTCCGGTGGCGCCGAGCTCGGCGAACGTCGAGCCGGCGTTGCTGGAGACACCGAGCACGGACCCGGCCGCGCTGACGCCGCGCGCCATCGCGAGCTCGCCGTCCGGGTCGGCCATCCGCTGCATCGTCGACGGCGCCACCAGGACCGGTGCGTCGACCGGCGTGCCGAGCACCGTCGTACCGAGATCGACGCCGGACACGTCGTTCAGCACGCGTGGCCGGAAGCGGTACGCCGACCAGGCCGCGGTGGCCTCGCCGACGCTGACGCCGGCCGCGGAACCCTGCCGGTAGTAGCGGTGCACGGCCTCGGGCAACTTATCGGCGGCCGCGCTCTCCAGAGTGTCGATCCAGCGCATGCGGCCCATCGTCGCACTCTGTCCCGGCCGGCGGGAGTACTTTTCCGGGCGGAAGATCCGGCCGAAGGGTAGAGTCGACGGCATGACGCAGTACGGGCGGCGATTTCTGCGCCCCGGCCGGCACGACGGTGCCGACGGGGTGAGCCGCTGCTGCGCTCTCTCCTGAGGTAACCGCGGCCGACCGGGGTGGACCCCCGTCGAGACCGTCATCCTTGGAGAGCAACCCATGTCTGTCCTCACTGTCGAAGAACTGCACGCTGCCCTCGCGCTCCGCGACCTCAGCGACCCGGCCCAAGGGCCGCACGCCGTCCAGCTCGTCGTCGACGCGATCCGCGCCGCGCTCGGCGCGGCCTGGCCGTACACCGAGATCTGGACCCGCCGCGACCATCCGGTCGTACCGCTGGCGGACAACTACGACAACCTCGGCTACGCGACCGATGCCGTCACCCGGGAGGCCCGCTACACGCGCTACGCCTCGGAGACCGAGGTGCTGCGAAGCCACACGTCGGCGATGATCCCGCCGGCGCTCCGGGAGCTGGCGGGCTCGGAGGCGTCCGACGTACTGATGGTCTGCGCCGGCATCTGTTACCGCCGGGACTCGGTCGACTGGCAGCACACCGGTACGCCGCATCAGCTCGACCTGTGGCGGGTCAGCCGGAACGTCACCCTCGGCGAGCCGGAGCTGGAGGACATGATCGCCCGCCTGGTCGCCACCGTCCTGCCCGGTCAGACCTACCGCACCGTGCCGGCGGTCCACCCGTACACGATCCACGGCCGCCAGATCGACGTACTGCTCGACGACCAATGGATCGAGATCGGTGAGTGCGGGGTCGCGGCGCCGCACGTACTTCGGTTGGCCGGGCTGGACGAGAGCTGGACCGGGCTGGCGATGGGCCCGGGGCTCGACCGGCTGATGATGCTCCGGAAGGGCATCCGCGACATCCGGCTGCTCCGGTCCACCGATCCGCGGGTGGCGGAGCAGATGCTGGACCTGACGCCGTACAAGCCGGTCTCGTCGATGCCGCCGGTCCGCCGCGACCTGTCCGTCGTGGTGGACGGGTCGGCGGACGTGTCGGACGAGGTACTCGGCGACAAGGTCCGGGCCGCGCTAGGCCCGGACGCCGACGCCGCGGAGTCGCTGGAGGTGCTGGGCGAAACGTCGTACGACGACTTGCCGACGAGTGCCCGGACACGTCTCCAGATGACGCCTGGTCAACGGAACCTGCTGGTCAGGCTGGTCCTGCGGCCGGTGGACCGGACCCTCACCGACGCGGAGGCGAATGTCCTGCGGGACAAGGTCTACCGTGCGCTGCACGAGGGGCCGGTGCTGGAGCTGATCAGCGCTTGAGCTCGCGGGCCGCCACCACGAACGCGCACACGGCGAGCGGCAGCTCGACCAGCAGCGCTTCGGTCAGTGAGAGCGTCCGGTCGAACCCGGCGGCCGCTGTGCTCACGTCGAACCAGGCGTCGGCGATCAGCAGCGTCCCGGCGGCCATCGCGGTCAGAACGGCGTGCCTGTTGCGCTTGTGCAGCAGGTACGCCGTGAGCCCGGCGGCGATCGCCGTACCGCAGTCGAGGCCGATCCAGGTCAGCTTCCAATGGCCGACCTCGTAGCTGCTCGGCAGCGTGGCTGCGAGGATCAGGCACCACGGCAGCAGCACCGCCGCGACGCCGGCGGCCACCATCGCGGCCAGACCGCCGGGGGAGTGGCGGGCCCGGAACCGGCCGTCCAGCCGGCCTTCGGCGATGTAGTCCTCAAGCGCGTCGGCAACGCGGTCGTCGATCGCGTCACCGAGCGTCCCCTCCATGGCTCGCCCGATGTCCGCGGGGAGCGTGCTGCCGATCGCTGTCGTCGTCATGCCATCAAGCCTTCCGGGGAACGCCTTTCGAGACAGTCCGGCCAGCCCACGAAGGGGGGTGGGGATAACCCCCGTCCGCTTCCGTGGGCTGTCCTCATGCTGCCTGGCGGCGCCGACCACGTAGGTTGTGACCGCGAGCAGGCGCTGACACGGGGAGGTGATCCGGATGACGGCTGCGGCGAGTCCGGTTCCCCGGACGCCGTGGGGACTCTGGCGGTCGCCGTACTTGTGGTTGGCAACTATCCATCTGCTCGGCGACGCGGTGGTCGTCCTGACCTCCGGTCTGCTCGTGCTCGGCGCGACCGCCGTGGTCCTGGCCGGCTTCCCGCTCGCACTCATCGGGATCCCGCTCAGCCGGTGGGCGAACCGTTGGGTCTACGGCATCGCCGGATGGGAGCGGGCCCGGGCTCGGGTGACCCGTGGTCAGGAGGTGCCCGCGCTGGTGCCGCCGCCGCGCGCCGGGTCGGCTGCCAAGGACGCGGCCCTGGCGGTCAAGGACCCGGGTCTGTGGCGCCAGTTCATCTATTACGTCGTCCTGTTCTGGGCGGCGATCGCGTGGCTGTTCGTGGTTCCGTTCGCCTGGTCGGTGCCGCTGGTGCTGATCGGGCTGCCGGCGTACTACTCGTACTTCGCCGCTGCGCAGGCCCAGCTCGGGCCGTTCGTCATCGACTCGACGACGCGCGCGTCCGTGGTCGCGGTGCTCGCGGCGCTGTTCCTGCTGTTCGTGTCGCCGCTGATGATCCGGGCCGCCTCGTGGTTCGACGGCTGGCTGGTGAAGGAACTGCTCGGGCCGTCGGAGTCCGGCGTCCTGGCCGAGCGTGTGCATCAGTTGGTGCAGAGCCGGCAGCAGGTGGTCGACTCGGTCGAGGCGGAGCGGCGCCGGATGGAGCGCGACCTGCACGACGGCGCCCAGCAGCGGCTGGTCTCGCTGGCGATGAGCCTCGGCCGGGCGAAGAACCGGCTCGGGGACAAGGAGCCGGCGGTCCGCGCGCTGATCGAGGAGGCGCACTCGGAGGCCATGCAGGCGATCGCCGAGATCCGTGACCTGACCCGGGGACTGCACCCGCCGGTGCTCACCGACCGCGGCCTGGACGCGGCACTGTCGGCGGTCGCGGCGCGCTCGCCGGTCCCGGTCCAGCTGCGCGTCGACGTCCCGGTGCGGCCCTCGCTGACGATCGAGTCGATCGCCTAC
This sequence comes from Kribbella aluminosa, assembly GCF_017876295.1. Classification (NCBI taxonomy): domain Bacteria; kingdom Bacillati; phylum Actinomycetota; class Actinomycetes; order Propionibacteriales; family Kribbellaceae; genus Kribbella; species Kribbella aluminosa. Next base: position 753,866 of record NZ_JAGINT010000001.1, read on the forward strand.
TTCGTGGTGACCGAGGCGCTGGCGAACGTCGCCAAGTACGCCGAGGCCGCGCAGGTGGAGGTGCTGGTGATCCGGGAGGACGACGTACTGCGGGTCGAGGTGCGGGACAACGGCCGCGGCGGCGCGGATCCGGCACGCGGCAGCGGACTCCGGGGGCTGGCCGATCGGGTGGCCGGTGTGGACGGACAGCTGACGGTGGACAGTCCACCGGGCGGCGGCACGACGCTGATCGCGGAGGTGCCCTGTGGCTGAGGAGGCCGAACGGATGCGGGTCGTGATCGCCGAGGACTCGGTGCTGCTGCGGGAAGGCATCGTGCGGCTGCTCGAGGAGCAGAACTGCGTGGTGGTCGCGGCGGTCGGCGACGGCAACGCGTTGCTGACCGCGGTCGAGGAACACCGGCCGGACGTCTGTGTCGTCGACGTCCGGATGCCGCCGACGTTCACCGACGAAGGGCTCCGGGCGGCGCTGGTGATCCGCGACCAGTTCCCGGAGGTCGGCGTCCTGGTGCTCTCGCAGTACGTCGAGGAGCGGTACGCGAGCGAGCTGATCGGTGGGAACCCGGGCGGTGTCGGGTACCTGCTGAAGGACCGGGTGGCGGACGTCGATCAGTTCATCGACGGGCTCCGCCGGGTCGCGGGCGGCGGCGCGGCGCTGGACCCGGAGGTGATCTCGCAGCTGCTGGTGCGGTCCCGGAAGGCGGATCCGCTGGCCGTCCTGAGTCCTCGGGAACAGGACGTTCTCCGCGCGATGGCCGAAGGCAAGTCGAACGCCGGGATCGCGCAGGCGCTGGTCGTCGGCGAAGGTGCGGTCGAGAAGCACATCAGCAACATCTTCCTGAAGCTCCAGCTGTCCCCCACCGACGGCGAGCACCGCCGGGTGCTGGCCGTCCTGAGATATCTGGGGACCTGATGAAACTCACTGTGCTGATGCCGCGACTCCGTCGCGGCGGGCCATGGGGCTGGTGCTCCCGGTCTTCCCTCGTCGCTCCGGTCGCTCCGGTCGCTCCGCTCCCTGCGCTCCTCAGTCCAGACCGGGAGGCCCCATGACCAGGGCGCAGCGGACGATGCTGCTGGTCGGGGTGCTGCCGTTGCTGGCGGTGCTGGTGGTGGGCGGACTGGGGACGGTGGGGGCGATCCGGGGCAAGTTGCCGTACAGCTATACCGCCTCGTTCGCGCCGGCGACGGACGGCGTACAGATCACCTCCGATATCTCCACCCAGATCGTGGCGAGCTACGACGGGCAGGTGCACGTGTCCGTCGACGGGACGTACGCGGCACAGCGGCCGGACGTCCGGGTGTCGACCGTGGGCCGGCTGGTCGTGGTGAAGACGATGTGCCCGGACTCGCACTGCCAGGTCAACCTGACGGTGGACGTTCCGGCGGCCGCCGCGGTCCGGGCGAAGGTCGATGGGTCGTCGATCAACGTCGCCGGGGTGGCGGCGTCGCTGACGGTGGACGTCAGCGACGGCTCGGTGGACATGGCACAGCTGCGCAGCCCGCAGGTGTCGGTGGACGCGCGCGGCGGCTCGATCTCGATGATCTTCGACCGGCCGCCGGAGCAGGTGTCGGCGACGTCCAGCGACGGCTCGATCCACCTGCAGCTGCCGCGATCGACGACGTACGCGATCGACGCGGTCGCCGCGCAGGGGTCGACCAATCTGAACCTGCCGAGCGATGCGTCCGCCACCCACCGCGTGTTCCTGCGCAGCAGCTACGGGAGCATCACGGTGCAATAGCCGCGCAGAAGGCCTTCGCCTTGTCGGTGATCGATGCCCAGTTGGCCGCGGCCACGTCGGCGGGGGCGACGACGTCGGTGCCGGCGCTGACGGCGAGGGCCCCGGCGGTGAGGAAGTCCTTGGCGTTACCGGCGTTGACGCCGCCGGACGGGATCAGCGGTACGCCGGGGAACGGGCCGTTGAGGTCCTTGAAGTACTTCGGGCCGAGCTGGTGCGCCGGGAAGATCTTCACCGCGGCGGAGCCCAGCGCGAGCGCGGTCATCACCTCCGACGGGGTGAACGCGCCGAGGACGACCGGGACGCCGGCGGACCGCGCGGCCTCGGCGATCGCGGCGGCCTCGGGACCCTGACCGGGGGTGACCAGGAACTGCGCACCGGCGTTGATCGCCTGCGTGGCCTGGGCGGCGGTCTGGACGGTTCCGGCACCGACGACCGCGCCGGTCTCGGCCGCAGTGGCAGCGGCCCGTTCCAGGTGCCGGGGGAGGTCCGGCGTGGTGTAGGTGAGCTCGACGACGTGGATGCCGCCGGCCACCAGTGCGGCGCAGAGGTCGCGGGCGTCGGAGATCTCCGGGGCGCGGACGACGGTCAGCACCCGGTCGGCGCGGAGCAGGTCCAGGGTGTTCACAAGGGGTTCCTCTCGGAGCAGGTCGACGAGTCGGAGCAGGTCGACGATCGGGGCAGGTCGACGATCAGGGAGTTCGGCGTACGGCGTGACCGGGGCGGGCCTCGGTGCGGTGGTGGTCGTCGATGACCGGGACCCCGTTGACCAGCACGTACGGAATCCCTTCGGCCGGTTGACGGGGGTCGGGGAAGGTGGCGGCGTCGCGGACCGTGTCCGGGTCGAACAGCACCAGGTCCGCGGCGTACCCGGCGCGGACCAGCCCGCGGTCGGTGAGCCGGAGCCGCCGGGAGGGGCGGCCGGTGAGGTGGTGGATGCAGTCGGTCAGGTCGAGGACGCCGAGCTCGCGGACGTACCGGGAGAGGTACCGCGGGAACGTGCCCCACGAACGCGGATGCGGTTTGCCGCCGACCAGGATCCCGTCCGAACCGCCGGTGTGCGACCGGTGCCGCATGATCGTCCGCACGTTCTCCTCGTGGCCGACGTGCTGCAGGATCGACGTGGCCAGGTCGTCGGCGAGCAGGATCTCGTAGAACACGTCCGCGGCCGGCTTCCCGGACCGCGCGGAAAGTGCCGCGACGGTGTTTCCGACCGTTTCCGAAAGCGCTTGATTGCGCACGCCGCCGATCTCGATCGTGTCCCACTCGACGACGCAGCCGTGGCAGCCGTCGGTGCCGACCTGCTCGAGTTCGTAGGTGATCCGCTCCCGCGCGGCCGGGTCGCGGAGCCGGGCCAGCAGCGCGTCCGGCCCGCCCTCCGCGGTCCAGCTCGGCAGCACCGCGGACAGGGTGGTTGCCCCAGGCAAGTACGGGTAGGTGTCGGTGGTGACGTCGACGCCGGAGTCCAGCGCGGCGTCGATCATCGCGACCAGGTCGGCGCCGCGGCCGGCGTTCGGCGCGAAGTTCATCACCGCGTGGGTCAGGTGCAGTGCGCAGCCCGAGCGGCGCGCCACGTCGACCATCTCGGCGTACGCCGCCAGCGCGCCCTCGCCGTACGAGCGCTGGTGCGGCGCGTAGTACCCGCCGTGCGCGGCGACGACGGAGCACAGCGCGACCAGCTCGTCGGTGCCGGCGAACATGCCCGGCGTGTACGTCAGCCCGCTGCTCATCCCGACCGCGCCGTCCCGCAGCCCGTCGGCCAGCAACTGCTGCATCCGTACCAGCTCGGTCTCGGTCGCCGGACGGTTGGAGGTACCAACGACCATCATCCGCAGCGTCCCCTGCGGGACCAGGTACGCCGCGTTGCACGCGATGCCCTCGTCGAGCCGGTCGAGGTACCCGGCGACGGTGGACCAGGAGAAGTCGAAGTCGTCCGGCTCGCCGTTCCAGCCGGCGATCTGACGGCGTACGACGGCCAGCGTCGGGTCGTCGATCGGGGCGAAGGACAGCCCGTCCTGGCCGAGGACCTCCAATGTGACGCCCTGGCTGACCTTCGCGGTGTGGTCGGGATTCACCAGGATCTGCAGGTCGGAGTGCGAGTGCATGTCGATGAACCCGGGCGACAGCACCAGCCCGTCCGCGGCGATCGTCCGGTGCGCGGCGGGCAGATCGTTGCCGATCGCCACGATCCGGCCGGAGTCGACCGCGACGTCCGCGTGGTACCCCGGCGCCCCCGAGCCGTCGACGATCAGTGCGCCGGTGATGTTCAGCATCTCAGAAGAACGTCCGGACCAGGTCCACCACGACCGGATCGGCGGCGTCCGGGTCGTCGATCACCGGGATCAGCCCCCACTTGTCGAACGCCGTGCACGGGTGCGACAGGCCGACACGCAGCTCGTCGCCGATCACCACCGGTACGGCGTCCTCGAAGTGCAGGAAACCGTGCTGGTCGTTGAGGTTCGTGACCGTCATACCAGTGGCCGGCAGCACCGGTCCGTCATCGGACCGCGGCCGGATCAGCTGCGGCTCCGGCCAGTCCTGGTCGAACGGGAAGTCGCGGCGGCCCGCGTCGAAGATCGCCAGCCCCGGCTCGGGCTGCGACGTGATCCGGATCCACCCGTGCATCGCGGCCACGAGCTGCTCGCCGTCCGTCCGCGGGTGCTCCCCGAGCGGCGACACCCGCCGGTACAGCCCGTCGTCGTGGGAGATGTACGCGCCGGACCGCAGTACCACCCTGGCGCCCTCGCCGGCCTCGGCCGCGAGGACCTTCGCGACCTGCTCGAAGTACTGGCTGCCGCCGGCACTGACCACCGGTACGACGTCGGCGTCGTACAGCGGGCGCAGCCGGTGGTGGACCGACGCCAGCTCGCGCAGGTACCCGCGGACCTCCTCGAGGTTGGCCTCGTCGACGCCGTGCCCGATCGCGCCCTCGTACCCGGCGACGCCGGCCAGCCGCAGCGTCGACGCGTCGGCGATCGCCTGGCCGACCGCCAGCGCGGTCTCCGGGTCGCGCGCGCCGGTCCGGCCGCCGATGCCGCCGACCTCGACCATCACATCGAGCGGGCGGGCGTCCGGGCCGACATACGCCGAGCGGGCCGCCTCCATGATCTCGACAGTGCGTACCGAGTCGGCCCAGACCGACACCTCGAACGACGGGTCGGCGGCGAGCTCGTCCGCGATCCAGCGCAGCTGCAGCGGGGAGATCACCGCGTTCGCGATCAGCACCCGCCGGACGCCGTACGCCCGCGCGACCCCGAGCTGGAACGCGTTGGCGAGCGTGATCGCCCAGGCTCCGGCGTCGAGCTGCATCGCCCAGAGGGCAGGCGCCATCGTGGTCTTGCCGTGCGGTGCGAGCTCCACGCCGTGCCGGGTGCACCAGGTGGTGAGGGTGTCGACGTTGTGCCGCAGGCCGGGTGCCGAAAGCGTCATCAGCGGCGTCGGGAGCTGGGACAGCCGGGGCTGGTCGGCCAGGACCTCCTTGACGGTCCGGCCCCAGAAACCCGGCGGCAGCGCCTTGTCCCGCCAACTCACCTGCTGATCGGCGAGAGCGGCGACGGCGTCGGCATCGTAAGCAGGCATCAGACCCCCTGGGGTTGGGATTGCAGAATACGCAACGCTCATTGCGTATTCTGACTCGTCGGTTGTAGCATCGCGCCCGAAGTCGCGTCAACGCACACCCCTATCCCATCACTTCTCCCGCAAGGAGTGCCGATGCCCGAGACGGCCGCGATCTGCCTGGGTGAGGCGATGATCATGCTGGCGGGTGGTTCCGGACCGCTGGCGGACGTCGAGGTGTTCCGGCGCTCGGTCGGCGGCGCGGAGTGCAACGTGGCCGGCGGGCTGGCCGCGCTCGGCGTGCCGACCGGGTGGATCTCGCGGCTCGGCGACGACGGGTTCGGTCAGCATGTACTGCGGGATCTCCAGACGCGTGGCGTCGACGTCGGGGGAGTGGAGCTGGACCCGGTCCGGCCGACGGCGCTCTATGTGAAGGAGTCGGACGGCGGGCGGTCCCGGATGCACTACTACCGGACCGGGTCGGCGGCTGCTGCGATGGCGCCTGGGTTCCTGGACCGGGCCGAGGTGCGTGAGCGGCTGGCGCAGGCGAAGCTCGTGCACACCACGGGTATTACCGCGGCGATCTCTGCCAGCAGCTCGGACATGTTGGAGCGGTTGGCGACGGAGCCGCGTGAGTTCCTGCTGAGCGTTGACTTGAACTGGCGGCCGGTGTTGTGGCGGGAGCGCGACCCGGAGCCGTTGTGGCGGCTGTTGCGGGCTGCCGACCTCGCGCTGATCGGGGCCGACGAGGCTGAGGTCTTTGCTGGTACGGGGGATGCGGATGAGCTGTACGAGCGGCTGGGCGCCAAGACGCTGGTTGTGAAGGACGACGCGAACACCGCGATCCTGCTGGAGCCAAGCGGTCGCACTGAGGTCCCAGCACTCTCTGTAGACGTTGTAGAGACGGTAGGGGCGGGGGATGCGTTTGCGGCGGGGTTCCTGGCCGGGACGTTGCAGGGGCTTCCTGCGGCGCAGCGGTTGCGGCTGGGGCATCTGACGGCTGCGGCTGTGTTGACCAAGCGCGAGGACCATGCGCCGCCTCCTAGCGCGGCTGAGCGTGAGAGGTTGCTCAACGCGACGGACGCGGAGTGGGCAGCGACGAAGATCGGTTCGGCATGAGTCAGAGCCTGGCCAGGGCACTGCAGATCCTCACCAGTCTCGGTGAGGGGGAGCGGTCGCTGGACCAGCTCGCCGGCGAGCTCGGCGTGCACAAGACCACTGTGCTGCGGTTGCTGCGCACCATGGAGGCCGATCGGTTCGTACGACGGGACGCCGCGCACAGGTACCGCCTGGGCTCGCGGCTGTTCGCGCTGGCGGACGTCGCACGCGAGCAACACGTCGTACTGCAGGTTGCTGCACCGCACCTGCACGAGTTGAACCAGAAGACCGGGCAGACGGTCCACCTGGCGGCATGGGAGAACGGCGAGGCCATCTACGTCGACAAGCTGGACAGCGTGCGCTCGGTACGCATGTACTCGCAGGTCGGCGCACCGGCCGCTCTGCACTGCACCGCGGTCGGCAAGGTGTTGCTGGCGGCACAGCCCAAGCGGCAGCGCGATGCGGTGCTGGCAACCCTGGACTACAAGGCGTACACGCCCAACACGATCACCGACCCGGACCGGTTGCTGGAGGAGCTGGTCATCTCCAAGGAGCGTGGCTGGGCGCAGGACCGGGCGGAACACGAGTCGTTCATCAACTGCATCGGTGCGCCGCTCAAGGACGCCGCAGGGCGCGTCGTCGGGGCCGTGTCGTTGTCCGTACCCGACGTACTGCTGAACTATGAACAGGTGCTCGAGCTGCTCCCCGAGCTGCTCGCCACCGCACAGGCGATCAGTGCCGACTACAACTGAGAGGGTCCTATGTCCGACAAGAGCGCAGTCTCCACCACCGACGCGCCGCCACCGATGCCGGTGTTCTCGCAGGGCGTCCGCAAGGGCAACATCCTGCAGGTGTCCGGCCAGGGCTCGGTCGACCCGGCCAGCGGCGACTTCGTGTTCGCCGGTGACGTGAAGGGCCAGACCACCCGGGTGCTGCAGAACATCGAGGCGATCCTGAAGGCCGGCGGCGCGAGCCTGGACGACGTGGTGATGCTGCGCGTCTACCTGACCCAGCGCGAGGACTTCGGCGCGATGAACGAGGCGTACGCCGAGTTCGTGTCGACCCGGACGCCGAGTGGCGTACTGCCGTCGCGGACCACCGTGTTCACCGGCCTCCCATTGCCGGACATGCTGGTCGAGATCGACGCACTCGCCGTCCTGAGCTGAACCCCTCCCAAGCCCGGGCCCCAGTGGTCCGGGCTTTGGACTGTCCATCGCTGATCCCGTATTGCGGGATATGGTTTCACCATGCAGGAAACACGAGGGTCGGTGCAGTCGATCGATCGCGCCGTGGCGATCCTGCGGTGTTTCGACGCGCGTACGCCGGACCTCGGGATCAGCGATCTGGCCCGGGCGACCGGGTTGTCGACGAGCACCGTGCACCGCCTGCTGCTGGCGATGCAGGAGAACGGGCTCGTCCGCCAGACGGCGCACCGGCGGTACGCGATCGGCCCGCTGGTCGTGCAGCTCGCGCACAGCGGTGGGATACCGACCGGTCTGCGGGACGCCGCCCTGCCGGTCCTCCGTGCACTCCGCGATGACACAGGGGAGACCGCGGCCGTGCACGAGCTGCTGCTGTCCGGGCAGCGCGTCGTCCTCGACCAGGTCGAGAGCTTCCACCAGTTGCGCCGTACCTACACGGAGTTCGGCCTGCCGGTCGCGTTGCCGCTCGGTGCGCCGGGGAAGGCCCTGCTGGCGTTCTTGCCTTTCGAGCGGCAGCAGGACGTGCTGAAGGGTCCGCTGGAACAGGTCCAGCCGGCGACAATCACCGACCCCGAGGTGCTCGCGGAGCAGTTCGCAGACATCCGCCGGCGCGGGTACGCGATGTCGCGGACGGAGCGGACCGCAGGTATCTGCAGCGTGGCTGCACCGGTGTACGGGCACTCCGGTCAGGTCACGGGCTGTCTCAGTGTGTCCGGCCCCGAGATGCGGATGCCGGTCGAGCGGATGGAGGAGTTCGGGATGAGGGTCGCCGCGGGTGCCTGGTCGGTGTCGGAGTTGCTGGGAACCACCCCGGCCGCCCGGGACCGCAGTACGGCGCTGGCCGGCGGCCGGTGATGTCACAGGCCCGGAGTCTCTGGAAGATCGCACCTGCTGTTTATCTGCCCGCCCTGCTGTACGGGATCGGGCAGGGCGCCATCGCGCCGGTTGTGGCGCTGTCGGCCACTCACCTCGGCGCCTCGGTTGCTGTTGCCGGTCTGGTCGTCGCTGCGGCCGGGCTGGGTCAGGTGATCGGTGACATCCCAGCCGGCGCGCTGACGAACCGCATAGGTGAACGCAAGGCGATGCTTGGCGCCACGGTGTTCGTGGCGTTCGCCCTGGCAGCCTGTCTGGTCGTCCCGAACGTGTGGGGTCTGGCTGTTTCCATCGGTTGTACCGGGCTCGCTGGTGCGGTCTGGGGCCTTGCCAGGCAGGCGTATCTGAGTGAAGCGGTCCCTGTCGAGCTTCGGGCGCGGGCGCTGTCCACACTGGGCGGCGTACAGCGCATCGGCTCCTTCATCGGCCCGTTCCTCGGTGCTGGCGCGATGAAGTTCCTTGGTACGGACGGTGCGTACTGGGTGCACCTGGTGGCCGCGCTACTCGCCTGTGGCGTGCTGTTGAGCCTTCCGGACGTCGAGCACCGGCGTGGGCGAGGCCCTGTCGCAGCCCAGTCCACCTGGGTCGTCATCCGCGACCACCTCCCGGTACTGCGGACTCTTGGCGTCGGAGCGCTACTTGTCGGCGCGGTGCGGGCGTCACGCCAGGTCGTGATTCCCCTGTGGGCGTTGCACATCGGGCTGGATCCGCAGACGACCAGCGTGATCTTCGGGTTGTCCGGGGCGGTGGACATGTTGCTGTTCTATCCGGCCGGTTCGGTGATGGATCGGCTCGGGCGGAAGTGGGTCGCCGTACCGTCGATGCTCGTGCTGGGGCTGGCGCACCTGCTGCTGCCGTTGACGCACACGACGGCGACGCTGACCGCTGTCGCGTTGCTGATGGGGATCGGGAACGGGCTGGGTGCCGGGGTGATCATGACGCTGGGGGCGGATGCGTCGCCGTCGGTCGGCAGGGCGCAGTTCCTCGGGGCGTTCCGGCTGTTCGCGGATACCGGGAACGGCGCGGGTCCGTTGCTGCTGGCGGGCGCGACGGCGTTGCTGGGGCTGGGCCCGGCGATCGTGATCATGGCCGGGACGGGATGGGCTGCAGCGACGGCCATGCACCGCTGGATCCCACCGCACCCGGCTGCCGAGCGACCAGCCTGAACGGGTACCGGCAGCGTCTCGCCAATCCGGACGGGCGTGGTCAGCTGGAGGCCTGGAGTATCTGGTCGATCGCCGACCGAAGCGCCTTGAGCAGCTCATCGCCAAGCGCGAGGGCATCCTCGACGTCGGCAGCACTGACTGTTTCGGCGCGGCACTCGGCACCGTGACGAACGTATCGGAGCTGGGCCGCGTCGGTGACGATCTGACGGCCGCCGAAGTTGGATGCGATCGCCGCAGCGGCGTCGAAGGTGGTCACGTGGGCGGATTGGCCCTTCGGGCGGAGGCCGGTGGCCATCACCAGCGCCAGGCTGGTCTTGCGGCACGCATCGTAGGCCAACTGGAAGGCACCCTCGGGGTCGTCATCGGCCGCGCCGGCCGCCGCCGTACGCAGATGGTTGCCGGCTTGCCGTAGGAGATTGGTGATGACCTCCTTGTCGACCGGGACTCGTTCGATTTCTCCCGCACTGATCAGGCTGGCGATCGTCGCGCGGGTTGCTGCGTTCACTGTTCGGCTCCGGTGTTGTCAAGAACGGTCAGGTAAGGACTGCTGTGGACGGTTTGGAGGAAGCCGGTAGGTTGCTCGGCCCAGTCCTCCGGGGTAACAACGGTGATCTGGACAGGAACCCCGAGCTGCTCCTCGAGGCGCGCGTTGGCTCGGCGCAGCGCCCTTGGTTGCGGGGAGCCGACCACGATCACATCGACGTCGTTCGGAGGAGGTCCGGCCTCTCCCTGGTATCGACGTGCCCACGAGCCGATGATGACGGCGAGCTCGATGCCGGGAATCTCGGCCAGTTCCTGCGGCACCATGACAGCGGGGCCGTAGGCTCGTCCCAGGATCTGCACCAGAGGCTCGAAGTAGGGGCTGGCAGTGTTGGCAGCAACCAGCCGGGTGTTCCCGGCGCGGCGCTCGCGCAGCAGTCCGCCCTCCACCAGCCGGTTGACCTCGCGAAGCGTGTTCGGCTGCGCAACCTCGGCGACCGAGGCAAGTGTCGCGATGGGCTGCTCGCGATCAGGTACGAGGAGCAGCCAGGCGAGGATCCTCGCCTGCGCTTCAGAGCGGAAGATCGGCATCAACACCGGTGGGGGAGTAGCCACATTTCGTATTGTACTATACGGTGAACGTATAGCGTGATGTGGGTCATGCCGCCCGGCCGAGGCGGAATCTCGGTTCCGCCTACTGCATGAACCAGGTGCGCGATGCCGAGCCCGACGGTACGCGCCGCTGCCGCGGATCGCGGATTTGGTCAACCGGACTCTGAACCTTACTATGGACCAGCCGAAGACCGCTGGTTGTCACCCTCGGGTGACTGAAGGTCCCACTCAGGTGGGCGGCCCGCGTAGGTGACTTGGACAGTGACACAGTATGTTTCACGCCCTTGCGCCTGCGCAGGGGCGTTTCTTCTTTTCAGGGGTCCGAGGCGTGGAAGCCGATAGAAGGAGACCCCCATGGCGAGGCCGGACAAGGCAGCCGCTGTCGCGGAGCTGACGGACGAGTTCCGTAGTTCCAACGGCGCCGTGCTGACCGAGTACCGCGGTCTCACCGTTGCGCAGCTCAAGCAGCTTCGAGTTTCGCTCGGTGACGACGTGAACTACGCCGTGGTGAAGAACACGCTGACCAAGATCGCGGCCAAGGATGCCGGTGTCGACTCGTTCGACAGCCTGCTCGAAGGCCCCTCCGCAATCGCCTTCATCAAGGGCGACCCGGTGGTAGCGGCCAAGGGTCTGCGGGACTTCGCCAAGGCGAACCCCCTGCTCGTCATCAAGGGTGGAGTGCTGGACGGTAAGGCACTCGGCTCTGACGAGATCACCAAGCTCGCTGACCTGGAGTCGCGTGAGGTTCTCCTCGCGAAGCTCGCAGGTGCGATGAAGGCGGCCCCGCAGCAAGCGGTGTCGCTGTTCGCTGCTCCGCTGTCGCAGGCCGCGCGCCTGTTCGCGGCGCTGCAGGACAAGCTGCCGGCCGCCGGTGCCGACACGGCTGCCCCTGTGCAGGACGCAGTGGCAGAGGTGCAGGACACCGTCGAGGCACCTGCCGAGGCGAGCACCGAGGAGACCGCCGCAGCTGACAGCTGAGGCATCTCACCGCAACACCCCATCAGTGATCACCAGCAACATTTGTCAGGAAGGACCGCCATCATGGCGAAGCTCAGCACCGAAGAGCTCCTCGGCCAGTTCAAGGAACTGACCCTGCTGGAGCTGTCGGAGTTCGTTAAGGCATTCGAGGAGGAGTTCGGCGTCACCGCCGCCGCCCCGGTCGCCGTTGCCCCGGGAGCCCCGGCTGCGGGTGCCCCGGTCGAAGAGGCCGCCGAGCAGGACGAGTTCGACGTCGTTCTCGAGAGCGCCGGCGACAAGAAGATCCAGGTCATCAAGGAGGTGCGCGGTCTCACCAGCCTTGGGCTGAAGGAGGCCAAGGACCTCGTCGAGTCGGCCCCGAAGGCCGTCCTGGAGAAGGTCGACAAGGCTGCCGCGGAGAAGGCCAAGGAGGCCCTCGAGGGCGCCGGCGCCACCGTCACCCTGAAGTGACCTCCGTTACGCCCGGCTCCCGGACGTAACGAATGTGTAGAGAAGGGCGGTCCCCGCTTGGGGGGCCGCCCTTCCTGCATTTCAGCCTGGCTAGTATCACAACCGCTTGACTTCCAGGGGTTACGCAAAACCGTACTCGTGCGTAACCTAGGCCACTGCCCCGTCGTTGGGACGGCAGAACGTCGTCGGTCGGGGACCAGCAGACATCCCGTGAGGAGGGCCGGTGGGCGTAGAAGTCCGCGTCGAAGGTCTCACCAAGTCCTTCGGCAGCCAGCTGATCTGGGGCGACGTGTCCCTGACCCTGCCGGCCGGTGAGATCTGCGTGATGCTCGGTCCGTCCGGTACCGGCAAGTCCGTGTTCCTGAAGACGCTGATCGGCCTGCTCAAGCCCGACAAGGGCCACGTGTACATCGAGGGCACCGACATCGCGACCTGCAGCGAGCGCGAGCTCTACGACATCCGCCGGCTGTTCGGCGTGCTGTTCCAGGACGGCGCGATGTTCGGCTCGATGAACCTCTACGACAACGTCGCGTTCCCGCTCCGCGAGCACACCAAGAAGTCCGAGTCCGACATCCGCTCCATCGTGATGGAGAAGATGGAGATGGTCGGCCTGGTCGGCGCCGAGCGGAAGCTGCCCGGCGAGATCTCCGGCGGTATGCGCAAAAGAGCCGGCCTGGCCCGGGCGCTGGTGCTGGACCCGCAGATCCTGCTGGTCGACGAGCCCGACTCCGGCCTGGACCCGGTCCGTACGTCGTTCCTGAACCAGGTGATGATCGATCTGAACGAGGCGTTCAGCCCGACGTTCCTGATCGTCACCCATGACGTGAACACCGCCCGGACCGTGCCGGACAACATCGGCATGCTGTACCACCGGCACCTGGCGATGTTCGGCCCGCGGGAGATGCTGCTGTCCAGCGAGGAGCCGGTCGTCCGGCAGTTCCTGAACGCGCAGATGGTCGGCCCGATCGGCATGTCCGAAGAGAAGGACGCCGAGGAACTGGCGGCCGAGGCGGGCCAGGAGCTGCCGCCGCTGCCGCCGATCCCGATCCAGCAGCTGCCCAGCAGCGGCATGCTCCGGCCGACCCAGCGCCCGCCGGGCGAATGGTGCCGCGACAACGGCGTCACCCCGCCCCCGGGTTCGTTCGCCACGTCCACCGTGGGGGCCAGGTGACCGTACTGAATGCCGCGCTGCCGCGCGGCGGGTCACGGGGCTGTGCCTCCCGGTCTTCCCTCATCGCTCCGGTCGCTCCGGTCGCTTCGCTCCCTGTGCTCCTCGGTCCAGACCGGGGGGCCCCGTGACCATTTCCGCCACCGCTCCGCTGAAGCATGCGGGGTCGCTGTTCGCTTTTGCTCTCGACACGTTCCGGGCGATGTTCCGGCGGCCGTTCCAGCTCAAGGAGTTCCTGCAGCAGGCCTGGTTCGTGGCCAGCGTGACGATCATCCCGACCGCGCTGGTCGCGATCCCGTTCGGTGCGGTGATCGCGCTGCAGGTCGGCGGGCTGATCAAGCAGTTCGGTGCGCAGGCGTTCACCGGTTCGGCCGCCGTACTGGCGGTGGTCCGGGAGGCGTCGCCGATCGCGACCGCGCTGCTGATCGCGGGTGCCGGCGGTTCGGCGATCTGCGCGGACCTCGGCTCCCGGAAGATCCGCGAGGAGCTGGACGCGATGATGGTGCTCGGGATCGACCCGATCCAGCGCCTCGTGGTGCCGAGGGTGCTGGCCACGATGCTGGTCGCGTTCTTCCTGAACGGGTTCGTCAGCGTGGTCGGCGTGATGGGCGGTTACATCTTCAACGTCGTCCTGCAGGACGGTACGCCGGGCAGCTACATCGCGAGCTTCACCGCCTTGGCGCATCTCCCGGACCTCTGGCAGGGCCAGGCGAAGGCGCTCGTCTTCGGGGCGATCGCCGCGATCGTGGCGGCGTACAAGGGGGTCAACGCGGGCGGTGGGCCGAAGGGTGTCGGCGACGCGGTGAACCAGTCCGTGGTGATCACGTTCATGCTGCTGTTCGTCGCGAACTTCTCGATGACCGCGATCTACTTCCAGCTCGTTCCGCCGAAGGGGGCCTGACATGTCGGCCCTTGTGGACACCCTGGTGAAGAAGCCGCTGAACTCGCTCGACAAGCTCGGCGAGCAGCTGGCGTTCTACATCAAGGCGCTGGCCTGGTCCGGCAAGTCCGTCACGCGGTACCGCAAGGAGATCCTCCGGCTGCTCGCCGAGGTCACGCTCGGCACCGGTGCGCTCGCGGTGATCGGCGGCACCGTCGGCGTGATCACGTTCCTGGCCTTCTTCACCGGCACCGAGGTCGGCCTGCAGGGTTACTCGGCGCTGAACCAGATCGGTACGTCGGCGTTCGCCGGTTTCGTGTCGGCGTACATCAACACCCGCGAGATCGGCCCGCTGATCGCCGGGATCGCGCTCGCCGCGACCGTCGGCTGCGGGTTCACCGCGCAGCTCGGCGCGATGCGGATCAGCGAGGAGATCGACGCCCTCGAGGTGATGGCGATCCCGTCGCTGCCGTTCCTGGTCACCACCCGGATCATCGCCGGCCTGGTCGCGGTCGTCCCGCTGTACGTCGTCGGCCTGCTGTCGTCGTACTTCGCCACCAGGCTGACCGTGACCACGTTCTACGGGCAGAGCACCGGCACGTACGACCACTACTTCCACCTGTTCCTGCCACCCGGAGACGTGCTCTGGTCGTTCGGCAAGGTGCTGGTGTTCTCGGTACTGGTGATCCTGGTGCACTGCTACCACGGGTACCACGCCACCGGCGGTCCGGCCGGTGTGGGCGTCGCCGTCGGCCGCGCGGTCCGGACGTCGATCGTCGTGATCAACGTCGTCGACCTGCTGCTCTCGATGGCGATCTGGGGTACGACGACCACGGTCAGGCTGGCGGGTTGACGTGGCCAAACTCATCTCGCACAAGGTCCTGGGCGTCGCGTTCATCGGCGTACTGGTCTTCCTGCTCTGGCTGACGTACGCGTTCTACGCCAAGATCTTCGTCAAGACCGTCAACGTCGAGCTGAAGACCAGCCACATCGGCCTGCAGCTGAACCGGCATGCGGATGTGAAGCTGCGCGGCATCATCGTCGGCGAGGTCACCGGCATCTCCACCAACGGCGACGAGGCGACCGTCAACCTCGCGCTCAAGCCGGACCAGGTGGACGAGATCTCCGCCGCGGTCAGCGCCCGGATCCTGCCGAAGACGCTGTTCGGCGAGAAGTACGTCGCCCTGGTGCCGCCGACAGGCGCAGGAGGCCCGCACATCAAGGCCGGCGACGTCATCAACCG
Source organism: Kribbella aluminosa (assembly GCF_017876295.1). Classification (NCBI taxonomy): domain Bacteria; kingdom Bacillati; phylum Actinomycetota; class Actinomycetes; order Propionibacteriales; family Kribbellaceae; genus Kribbella; species Kribbella aluminosa. The sequence goes on from NZ_JAGINT010000001.1 coordinate 769,304, forward strand.
GGACAAGACCGCGGTCGGCATCGAGATCGAGAAGGTGCTGAACGACGCGTTGCCGCTGCTCCAGGCGGTCGACCCGGCCGACCTGAACGCCACGCTGAACACCCTCGCGACCGCGCTCGAGGGCCGCGGTACCGAGATCGCCGGCACGCTGACCCAACTGGACGCGTACCTGAAGAAGCTGAACCCGAGCGTCCCGAAGCTGATGGACGCGCTCGCCAAGCTCAGCCAGGTCGCGGACCTGTACGGCGACGCGACCCCGGACCTCGTCCGCGCGCTGCGCAACCTGACCATCACCGGCAACACGGTGGTCGAGAAGCAGCAGCAACTGCAGGCGTTCTTCGCCAACGTCCAGCAGCTGTCCACCACGGGTGACGCGTTCCTGAAGGCGAACGAGGACCGGGTGATCCGGCTCGGACAGGTCAGCCGCCCGGTGCTCGACCTGCTGGAGAAGTACGCACCCGAGGTGCCGTGCTTCCTGCAGGTGATGACCGAGACCGCCCCGATCCTGAACGACACGTTCCGCGACGGCCGGCTGAACATCAACCTCGAGCTGATCACCAACCAGCCGACGCCGTACGCGCCGAACGAGAAGCCGGCCTATCTCGACCACCGTGGCCCGACCTGCGTCGGCCGGAACTACAGCGTCCCCGGCGCGAAGCCCGGCCCGTACAACCAGCAGAACCCGGCGCCGTACGTCACCGGGGTCGACGGTGTGATCGGCGACCACAACAAGAACCAGCGCTTCCCGGTCAACCTGAAGCTGAACAGCGCGATGCCGGGTGCGGCGATGGACACCCAGGGCGTCGGTACGCCGGCCGAGCAGCAGGTGATCGACTCGGTCGTCGGCCCCGCGATGGGCGTACCCGCGAACGACGTACCGGACCTGACCACCCTGATCGTCGGCCCCCTCCTCCGCGGCGGGCAGGTGAATCTCAGATGAGCTTCTTCGACAAGAAGACCACGCTCGACACCGTCCGGCTCGGGATCTTCGTGGTGGTGACCACGATCGCGACCGCGCTGCTCGCGGTGACGATCGGGAACATCAGCTTCAACTCGACCACGAAGTACCGCGCGGTGTTCACCGACGCGGTCGGGCTGAACCAGGGCGACGACATCCGGATCGCCGGCGTCAAGGTCGGGCAGGTCGACAAGATCCAGCTCTACCAGACAGCTGCCGGTCAGAGCGGACTCGCGATGATCACGTTCAGCGTCGACTCCAACCAGGTCCTGGACGCCTCGACGCACGCGACACTGCGCTACCGGAACCTGGTCGGCAACCGGTACATCGCGCTCACCGACGGCGTCGGCGGCGGCCCGCGGCTGAAGAAGAACGGCATCATCCCGAAGGAGCGGACGACGCCGGCGCTCGACCTGTCGGTGCTGTTCAACGGGTTCAAGCCGCTGTTCACCGCGCTCACCCCGGCGGATGTCAACCAGTTCGCGTTCGAGGTGATCAAGGTGCTGCAGGGCGAGGGCGGCACGATCGAGTCGCTGCTGGCCAAGACCGCGTCGCTGACCACCACGCTGGCGAACGCCGACCAGGTGATCGGCGACCTGATCACGAACCTCACCTCGACGTTGCAGATCGTCTCCCAGCGGCAGCAGAACTTCTCCCAGCTGCTGATCAACCTGCAGCAGTTCATCACCGGCCTGAGCCAGGACATCAACCCGATCCTCAGCTCGCTGACCTCGATCAACTCGCTGAACACCAAGACCGCCGGGCTGCTGCAGCAGACCCGGGTGCCGATCAAGGCCGACCTGGACAAGCTCCGCACGGTCGCCAGCACTCTCGACGACACCCAGTCGATCTGGGTGAAGACCCTGCAGTTCATGCCGCAGAAGCTGAACTCGATGACCCGGACCGCGTCGTACGGCTCCTGGTTCAACTTCTACCTGTGCAACTTCGACGGCAACGTCACACTGCCCACCGGCACCCGCATCCCGGTCGCGTACGACCTGAACTCGGCGAGGTGCAAGAAGTGAAGCCCTTCCGCGAGCAGAACCAGGTGACGATCGGTGTCGTCGGGCTGACGGTGATCGCGCTGATCATGCTGGCCGCGTTCAAGGCGCAGGACCTGCCGCTGATCGGCGGCGGAACGAAGTACTCCGCGCAGTTCTCCGAGGCCGGCGGGCTGAAGGCGAACGACGAGATCCGGGTGGCCGGCGTCCGCGTCGGCAAGGTCCGCGGCGTCGTCCTCGAGGGCACCCACGTCCGGGTCGACTTCGTCGTCGACAAAGGCGTCAAGCTCGGCGACCAGACCAGCGCCGAGATGAAGATCAAGACGCTGCTCGGTCAGAAGTACCTGAAGCTCGACCCGGCCGGTTCGGGACAGCTGAAGCCCGGCTCGGAGATCCCGCTGGATCGCACGACCTCGGCGTACGACGTGGTGACCGCGTTCACCGACCTGGCCAACACCACCGACCGGATCAACACCGCGCAGCTGGCGAAGGCCCTGGACACGTTGTCGGCGACGTTCCAGAACACACCCGAAGAGGTGCAGGCCTCGCTGACCGGCCTCTCCAGGCTCTCGGAGAACGTGGCCAAGCGCGACGCGCAGCTGAAGCTCCTGCTGCAGCACTCGAACGTGGTCACCAAGGTGCTTGCCGACCGCAACCAGCAGCTGATCAAGCTGATGAAGGACGGCAACAAGGTCTTCCAGGCGGTGCAGGCCCGGCGCGCGCTGATCCACCAGCTGCTGGTGTCGACTCAGCAGCTGTCGGCCCAGATCACCGCGCTGGTCCGGGAGAACCGCAAGGACCTCGCGCCGACCCTGCAGAAGGTGAACGCGGTGCTCGCGGTCCTGCTGCAGAACCAGAACTCGCTGGACGCCAGCCTCAAGGGTCTCGCGCCGTTCGTCCGCGTCTTCACGAACACGCTCGGCACCGGGCCGTGGTTCGACACGTACCTGCAGAACCTCGCGCCGGTACCGGAGATCCCGTTGCCCAAGGTGCTGCCCACCGGGCTGCCCCCGATCCTGGGAGGTGGCGGCTGATGAAGGTGAACGCACTGTCCCGGCTGATCGCGGTGGCGGTGGTCCTGGTGATCATCGTGGTCAGCGCCGTGACCCTCTGGCCGAAGCCGAAGCGGGTCACCGCGACGGCGTACTTCCCGCGGGCGGTCTCGATCTACCCGGGGTCGGACGTCCGGATCCTCGGCATCAAGGTCGGTCAGGTGGAGAGCATCACGCCGGCCGGGCGCTCGGTCCGGGTGAAGTTCTGGTGGGACGCGAAGAACAAGGTGCCTGCGTCCGCGAAGGCCGTGATCGCGTCGCCGTCGATCGTCGCGGACCGGTACCTGCAGCTCACCCCGGCGTACTCCAAGGGCGTCGCGATGGCCGACGGCGCCGAGATCCCGCTGGACCGGACCGCCGTACCGCTGGAGCTCGACCAGATCTACCAGAGCCTCAACGACCTGTCGGTGGCGCTCGGCCCGAAGGGCGCGAACGACCAGGGGGCGCTGGCCCGCCTGCTGGACGTCTCGGCGAAGAACCTGAACGGCCAGGGCGCGAAGATCAACCAGACCATCACCGACGTGTCGAAGCTGACCAGCACGCTGTCGGGGAACTCGTCGGCGCTGTTCAACACGATCCGGCAGCTGCAGACGTTCGTGTCGGCGCTGGCGGCGAACGACCAGCTGGTGAAGCAGTTCAACACGAACTTCGCCCAGACCACGACCACGCTGGCCGGTGAACGCAAGGACCTGGGTACGGCGCTGGCGCTGCTGGCGACCGCGCTCGGCGAGGTCGCGTCGTTCGTGAAGGACAACCGGGGCCTGGTGAAGACGACGGTCTCCGGCGCGACCCAGCTGTCGCAGATCCTGGTCAAGGAGAAGGCCGCGATCGCCGAGGTACTGGACACCGCGCCGCTCGGCCTCGGCAACCTGGCCCGGATCTACAACCCGCAGTTCGGCACGCTGGACCAGCGCATCAACGCCGCCCAGCTCGACGACCCCGCGACGTTCATCTGCTCGCTGCTGGTCCAGGCGGGCCAGGGGCTCTCGACCTGCTCGGCGCTGAAGCCGGTCCTGGACGCGCTCTCCAAGCTCCCGCTGCTGACGTCGCTGACCGGAGGAGCTCCGGCCAGCGGCGGACCGGCCGGTACGCCGTGGGCGCCCGCGCCGCAGGCACAGCGGGCCCCGTTGAACCGCCCCGACCCGGTGGACCCGACGCTCGGGGGGCTGGTCAAGTGAGGCCCAGAATCCTGCGGGGTACGTCGTTCGTCGCCGGGATCGCCGCGCTCGCGATGCTGCTCACCGGATGCGACTTCTCCGTCTACTCGCTGCCGCTCCCGGGCGGCGCGAAGATCAAGGGGCCGTCGTACTCCGTCACCGTGGAGTTCGCGGACGTCCTGGACCTGGTACCGAAGTCGACGGTGAAGGTCGACGACGTCACGGTCGGCACGGTCGAGAAGGTCTGGCTGGACGGGTACATCGCCAAGGTGCGGATCCGGCTGCCGAAGAGCCTCGACCTGCCGGACAACACGCACGCCACGATCCGCCAGACCAGCCTGCTCGGTGAGAAGTTCGTGTCGTTGTCCCGGCCGACCGGGTCCGAGCAGCCGCACGGGAAACTCGAGAACGGCGAGCTGATCCCGCTGTCCCGGACGACCAGCAACGTCGAGGTCGAGGAAGTCCTGTCGGCGCTGTCGCTGCTGCTGAACGGCGGTGGCGTGGCCCAGCTGCAGATCATCACCCAGGAGCTGAACAAGGCCCTGACCGGGAACGAGCCGGCCATCCGCAGCGTGCTGACGCAGCTGAACATCTTCGTCGGGACCCTGGACCAGAACAAGAACCGGATCATCACCGCGATCAAGTCGGTGGACGCGCTGGCCAAGAAGCTGAACGCGCAGAAGGCGACGCTGGCGACCGCGATCGACTCCCTGCCGAACTCGATCAAGGTGCTGGACCAGCAGCGGGCCGCACTGGTCAAGACGCTGCAGGCGCTGGCCACGCTGGGGAACACGGCGACCCGGGTGATCACCTCCGCGCAGCAGGACCTGGTGGCGAACCTCAAGTCGCTGTTCCCGATCCTGACCAAGCTGGCCGAGGCGGGCGCGAACCTGCCGAAGTCGCTGGAGCTGCTGTTCACCTACCCGTTCCCCGACCAGGCCGCCAACGCCGCGAAGGGCGACTACACCAACCTCGGGATCACGCTGGACGTGGACACCCAGAAGGCGCTCAAGAGCCTGATCGGGATCAGCCTCCCGACCGTCGGCCCGACCGGCCTTCCGACCCTCGGGATCAGCCTCCCGGTCCACCTGCCGACCAGCGCGGGCGCCGGCACCACCTCCGGGCCGGCGCTGCCGGTGCCGACCGGTACGGCGACGACCTGCATCACGCTGCTCGGGCAGCCGATCTGCACACCAAAGCTCAACCGGTCCGGGTTCGATCCCGACCTGGCCCGGGCCCTGATGCCGGGAGCGGTCTCATGATCACCAGAGCGGTCCGGATCCAGCTGATGGTGTTCCTGCTGATCACCGTCGTCGGCGTCGCGTTCGTCGGCGCCCGGTACGCCCAGGTCGACCAGCTGGTGGTGACCAGGAACTACACGGTCAGCGCCAGCTTCGCGGAGTCCGGAGGGATCTTCTCCGGCGCCGAGGTGACGTACCGCGGCCAGCCGGTCGGCCGGGTCGGTGAGCTCAAGCTGCTGCCCGACGGCGTCGACGTGAACCTGGAGATCGACAAGAAGTTCAAGATCCCGAACGACCTGCTCGCGGTGGTCGCGGACCGGTCCGCGATCGGTGAGCAGTACGTCGACCTGCAGCCGCGCCGCGAGGGTGCGCCGTACCTGCAGGACAACTCGAAGATCGCCCGCCAGGACACCGCGATCCCGATCGACACCACCGAGCTGCTGCTGAACCTCGACCAGCTGGTGAACTCGGTCGACAAGCGGAGCCTGAAGACCACGGTGCACGAGCTCGGCGCCGCGCTGAAGGGCAAGGGCACCGACCTGCAGAAGATCATCGACAGCTCCGGCAAGCTGATCAACGACGCGGACGCGAACGTGCTGCAGACCATCAAGCTGATCAACGACGGCGACACCGTGCTGGCCACCCAGGTCGCGAGCGGCGACGCGATCAAGACCTGGGCGAAGAACCTCGCGCTGCTGTCCGACACCCTGGTCAGCTCCGACACGAACCTGCGGACCGTGATCGACCAGGGCTCGCTGGCGTCCACCCAGCTCACCGGGCTGATCCGGGACAACAGCGCGGACGTCGCGGTGCTGCTCGGTAACCTGCTGACGGTGAGCCAACTGACCGCGGTCCGGCTGGATGCCGTCGAACAGCTGATGGTGGTCTACCCGGCGGTCGCGATGGGCGGGTACGTCGTACCGGCCAAGGACCCGGGGACCGGGCACTACGACGCTCACTTCGGGCTGGTCGTCGGGCTCAGCCCGCACGCCTGCACGGCCGGGTACGGCGGCACCGACAGGCGGGTCCCGCAGCTCGTCACGAACACACCGGCGAACGCCGAGGCCGGATGTACGGCGAACCCGTCGACCGGCGTCAACGTCCGCGGCTCGCAGAACAAGCCGGCTCCGTCGTCGCGGTACCTGAACCGAACCGGGTACGGCGTCAGCTACGACCCGGCGACCGGCCAGGCGGGCGGTACCGGCGGAATGCCGGACATCGTGCTCGGCTCGACCGGCGGACAGCAGGAGCTGCTCGGCAGCGACTCCTGGAAGGCTCTAATCCTCGGACCGGTGACCGGCAAGTGATCGCACGGAACGGCCGGCTCTTGCTGGCGTGGGGGCTCAGCGTGTTGCTCGTGGTGGCACTCGTGGGGCTGACGCTGTCGGTGGTGGCGCTGGGCAAACAGCGGGCCGCCGACTCGGAGCGGGCCGGCGCGACGAAGGCGGCGCGGCAGTTGGCGCTGGACTTCACGACGTACGACTACCAGACCTGGGACGCGGACTCGAAGCGGGTCGTCGACGAGTCCACCGGGCAGTTCAAGCAGGAGTTCCAGGCCGGGATCGACGCGGTGAAGACCGACGTGGTGTCGAACAAGGCGACCTCGAAGGGGGACGTGAAGGAGGCCGGCGTGGTGTCGAACGACAAGGACTCCGCCCAGGTGCTGGTGATCGTGAACGCGGTGGTGACGAACACCGCCTCGACCACCGGGACCGAGCGCCGGTACCGGATCAAGCTGGACATGGTCCGCGAGAAGGACCGCTGGCTGACCGCCGACCTGCAGGTGGTGGGCTGATGCCGGCACCGCGCAACCGTCCCCGGATCGCCGGCCAGCGGCGGCCGGCCAAACCGCCCGAGCCGGACCTCGTGGAGACCGAAGCCGAGGAAGAAGGGCGTCTCCAGGATGTGACCCCGGCCACAGTGAAGCCGGAAACGGCCGTACTAGCCGGGCCGGCCATCCCGAAATCAGCTACGGAGAGTGACCGTTCGCGCGGTCTCGGGAACCTGCTGACGGCCGCCCTCGGCGTGGTCGTCGTCCTCACCCTGGCCGTCGCCGCCGTCCTCGGCATCAAGGCCTGGCACGGCAAGCAGGCCGAGGATGCCCGGGACCAGGCCGCCGCGGCCGGCCGGAAGGCCGCCGAGACCGCCCTCAGCTACGACTACCAGCACCTGGACGCGAGCTTCGCCGCCGCGCGGGCGACGATGACGCCGGACTTCGCCGCGAAGTTCGACGAGACCGCGAAGGTGGCCGGTGAGCTCGCCACCAAGACCAAGGCCACTGTGAAGGCCGACGTCCGTGAGGTGGCGGTCCGCGACGGCGACGCCGACCGGGTCACGCTGATCATCTTCGTGAACCAGACCACCACCAGCACGATCACGAAGGGTAGTCCCCGGGTGGACCTGAACCGGACCCGGTTCACGATGGTCCGAAATGGTGACCGATGGCTGGTCCAGGAGATCGCCGGACTGTAATCTCTACCTAACTCCGCACCGAGGGGCGCCGGAGGTCTCGTGGGTGATCTGCTCACTGGAGATCCCGGGTCGGTCCTTGACGGAGAGGGTGGTCCGACGGCAAACTATTGGACCCCATTGGACAGGCTTGCCTGGATCATGTAGCCTATTGCTTTGCGCTGCCTTTTCTCTCGCCCTCGCTCGGGTCTCCGACTTGACTGGGGCGGCTTGGCGTGCGCTCCCAGCACCGATGTGATTTTGCGAGCCCGTGGAAGGACGCCCCTTGGTCGCCTCGCGCAACCCCCAGTCCGACAGCATTTCCAACGTCACCGGCCCCCGCCGCATCTCCTTCGCAAAGATCTCCGAGCCGCTCCAGGTTCCGGATCTGCTTGCGCTTCAGGTGGATAGTTTCGACTGGCTGGTCGGTAACGAAACGTGGCAGGCCCGCGTGGCCGCCGCCGAGGCCGAGGGGCGGTCGGACCTGTCCGGCCCCAGCGGCCTGGAAGAGATTTTCGAGGAGATCTCCCCGATCGAGGACTTCAGCGGCACCATGTCGCTGTCGTTCCGCGACCACCGGTTCGAGCCGCCGAAGAACACGGTCGACGAGTGCAAGGAACGGGACGTCACCTACTCCGCTCCGCTGTTCGTCACCGCCGAGTTCATGAACAACGAGACCGGCGAGATCAAGAGCCAGACCGTGTTCATGGGCGACTTCCCGCTGATGACCCGCAAGGGCACGTTCGTGATCAACGGCACCGAGCGTGTCGTCGTCTCGCAGCTTGTCCGCTCGCCCGGTGTGTACTTCGAGCGCACCCCGGACAAGACGTCCGACAAGGACATCTTCACCGCCAAGATCATCCCGTCGCGCGGCGCGTGGCTGGAGTTCGAGGTGGACAAGCGCGACATGGTCGGCGTCCGCCTCGACCGCAAGCGCAAGCAGAACGTCACCGTCCTGCTGAAGGCGCTCGGCTGGACCGACGCGCAGATCCTCGAGGAGTTCGGCGACTACGAGTCGATCCGCCTCACCCTGGAGAAGGACCACACCTCCGGGCAGGACGACGCGCTGCTGGACATCTACCGCAAGCTGCGTCCGGGTGAGCCGCCGACCCGCGAGGCCGCGCAGGCGCTGCTGGAGAACTACTACTTCAACGGCAAGCGTTACGACCTGGCCAAGGTCGGCCGCTACAAGATCAACAAGAAGCTCGGCCGGGACGAGGCGCACGACCAGGCGGTGCTGACCGTCGACGACATCGTCGCCACGATCAAGTACCTGGTCGCGCTGCACGAGGGCAAGACCGAGCTGCCGGCTCCGCGCGGCGAGATCGTGGTCGAAGAGGACGACATCGACCACTTCGGCAACCGTCGCCTGCGGACCGTCGGCGAGCTGATCCAGAACCAGCTGCGCACCGGCCTGGCCCGGATGGAGCGCGTGGTCCGGGAGCGGATGACGACCCAGGACGTCGAGGCGATCACGCCGCAGACCCTGATCAACATCCGTCCGGTGGTCGCTGCGCTGAAGGAGTTCTTCGGCACCTCGCAGCTGTCCCAGTTCATGGACCAGACCAACCCGGTCGCGGGCCTGACCCACAAGCGCCGGCTGAACGCGCTCGGCCCGGGTGGTCTGAGCCGTGAGCGGGCCGGCTTCGAGGTCCGCGACGTACACCCGTCGCACTACGGCCGGATGTGCCCGATCGAGACGCCGGAAGGCCCGAACATCGGGCTGATCGGTTCGCTCGCGTCGTACGGCCGGGTGAACGCGTTCGGCTTCGTCGAGACGCCGTACCGGAAGGTCGTCGACGGCCAGGTCACCGACCAGGTGGACTACCTGACCGCGGACGAGGAGGACCGGTTCGTCATCGCGCAGGCGAACGCCGCGCTGAACGAGGACAACCGGTTCGCCGAGGAGCGCGTGCTGGTCCGCCGCCGCCACGGCGAGGTCGAGCTCGTCCCGGTCGACGACGTCGACTACATGGACGTCTCGCCGCGCCAGATGGTGTCGGTGGCGACCGCGCTGATCCCGTTCCTCGAGCACGACGACGCCAACCGCGCGCTGATGGGTTCGAACATGCAGCGCCAGGCGGTGCCGCTGATCACCTCGGACGCCCCGCTGGTCGGTACCGGCATGGAGTTCCGCGGTGCGGTCGACGCCGGAGACGTGGTCGTCTCCGACAAGGCCGGCGTGGTCAAGGAGGTCTCGGCCGACCTGATCGAGATCGCCGCCGACGACGGCACGTACCAGACCTACCGGATGGCGAAGTTCCGCCGCTCGAACCAGGGCACCTGCATCAACCAGCGCCCGCTGGTGGACGCCGGGCAGCGGGTCGAGATCGGTACGCCGCTGGCCGACGGTCCGTGCACCGACGAGGGCGAGATGGCCCTCGGCCGGAACATGCTGGTCGCGTTCATGACGTGGGAGGGCTACAACTACGAGGACGCGATCATCCTCAGCCAGCGCGTCGTGCAGCAGGACCTGCTGACCTCGATCCACATCGAGGAGCACGAGGTCGACGCCCGCGACACCAAGCTGGGCCCGGAGGAGATCACCCGGGACATCCCGAACGTCTCCGACGAGATGCTGTCCGACCTGGACGAGCGCGGCATCATCCGGATCGGCGCCGAGGTCACCACCGGTGACATCCTGGTCGGCAAGGTCACCCCGAAGGGCGAGACCGAGCTGACCCCGGAGGAGCGGCTGCTGCGCGCGATCTTCGGTGAGAAGGCGCGCGAGGTCCGCGACACGTCGCTGAAGGTGCCGCACGGCGAGGAGGGCACCGTCATCGGTGTCCGGGTCTTCGACCGCGACAACGGCGACGAGCTGCCGCCGGGCGTCAACCAGCTGGTCCGGGTGTACGTCGCCCAGAAGCGGAAGATCTCGGTCGGCGACAAGCTGGCCGGCCGGCACGGCAACAAGGGCGTCATCTCCAAGATCCTGCCGGTCGAGGACATGCCGTTCCTCGAGGACGGCACCCACGTCGACGTGATCCTGAACCCGCTGGGCGTGCCCGGCCGGATGAACGTCGGCCAGGTGCTGGAGACCCACCTCGGGTGGATCGCCAGCCGCGGCTGGGAGGTCGACCCGGAGAACCATGAGGAGTGGGCGCAGCGGCTGATCAAGATCGGCGCCGGTGCGGCCGAGCCGATGACGAACGTCGCCACGCCGGTCTTCGACGGCGCGACGGAGGACGAGGTCACCGGCCTGCTCAGCTCCACGCTGCCGAACCGGGACGGTGTCCGGATGGTCAACGGGCAGGGCAAGGCGCGCCTGTTCGACGGTCGTTCGGGTGAGCCGTTCCCGGAACCGGTCGGTGTCGGCTACATGTACATCCTGAAGCTGCACCACCTGGTCGACGACAAGATCCACGCTCGTTCGACCGGTCCGTACTCGATGATCACCCAGCAGCCGCTGGGCGGTAAGGCCCAGTTCGGTGGCCAGCGGTTCGGCGAGATGGAGGTGTGGGCCCTGGAGGCCTACGGTGCCGCCTTCGCGCTGCAGGAACTGCTGACCATCAAGTCCGACGATGTTGTCGGCCGGGTCAAGGTGTACGAAGCGATCGTCAAGGGCGAGAACATTCCGGAGCCGGGTATCCCGGAGTCGTTCAAGGTTCTGGTCAAGGAAATGCAGTCCCTCTGCCTCAATGTCGAGGTGCTCTCGTCCGACGGAAGCCGGGTCGAGATGCGCGACAGCGAGGAGGACGTCTTCCGGGCGGCGGAGGAACTGGGCATCGACCTGTCCCGGCGCGAGCCGAACAGTGTCGAGGAGGTCTGAGCGGGTTGCCGCTTGACATCAACAACCAACTCACTCAGACCACCCCTTCGGGGGTCTGGGGGTCGCCCCCCAGAACAACACTTAGCAACGGGAGATAACACATCGTGCTCGACGTGAATTTCTTCGACGAGCTTCGGATCGGCCTGGCCACCGCGGACGAGATCCGCCAGTGGTCTCACGGCGAGGTCAAGAAGCCGGAGACGATCAACTACCGAACCCTCAAGCCCGAGCGTGACGGTCTGTTCTGCGAGAAGATCTTCGGTCCCACCCGGGACTGGGAGTGCTACTGCGGCAAGTACAAGCGCGTTCGCTTCAAGGGCATCATCTGCGAGCGGTGTGGCGTCGAGGTCACCCGCTCCAAGGTGCGCCGCGAGCGGATGGGCCACATCGAGCTGGCCGCGCCGGTCACCCACATCTGGTACTTCAAGGGTGTCCCGTCGCGGCTCGGCTACCTGCTCGACCTCGCCCCGAAGGACCTGGAGAAGGTCATCTACTTCGCGGCGTACATGATCACCGACGTCGACGACGAGGCGCGGCACCGCGACCTCTCGTCGTTGGAGGGCCGGACGGACGTCGAGCGCAAGCAGCTCGAGAACCGGCGCGACAACGACATCGAGACCCGGATGAAGAAGCTCGAGGAGGACCTGGCGCAGCTCGAGGCCGAGGGCGCCAAGGCCGACGTACGACGCAAGGTCAAGGAAGGCGCCGAGCGTGAGGTCAAGCAGCTGCGCGACCGTGCGCAGCGCGAGATCGACCGCCTCGACGAGGTCTGGACCCGGTTCAAGAACCTGAAGGTCCAGGACCTCGAGGGCGACGAGATTCTCTACCGCGCCATGAAGGAGCGGTTCGGCAAGTACTTCGAGGGCGCCATGGGCGCCGCCGCGATCCAGCGCCGGCTGGAGACCTTCGACCTGAAGGCCGAGGCGGACAACCTGCGCGAGACGATCAAGACCGGTAAGGGCCAGCGCAAGACCCGCGCCCTGAAGCGGCTCAAGGTCGTCACCGCGTTCCTTGCGACGAACAACAGCCCGATGGGCATGGTGCTCGACTGCGTCCCGGTGATCCCGCCGGACCTGCGGCCGATGGTCCAGCTGGACGGTGGCCGGTTCGCCACCTCGGACCTGAACGACCTGTACCGCCGGGTGATCAACCGGAACAACCGGCTCAAGCGGCTGCTCGACCTGGGCGCGCCGGAGATCATCGTCAACAACGAGAAGCGGATGCTGCAGGAGGCCGTCGACGCGCTGTTCGACAACGGCCGTCGTGGCCGTCCGGTCACCGGCCCGGGCAACCGGCCGCTGAAGTCGCTGTCCGACATGCTCAAGGGCAAGCAGGGTCGTTTCCGTCAGAACCTGCTCGGCAAGCGCGTCGACTACTCCGGCCGTTCGGTCATCGTGGTCGGCCCGCAGCTGAAGCTGCACCAGTGCGGTCTGCCGAAGGCGATGGCGCTGGAGCTGTTCAAGCCGTTCGTGATGAAGCGGCTGGTCGACCTCAACCACGCGCAGAACATCAAGTCCGCCAAGCGGATGGTCGAGCGTCAGCGCGCCCAGGTCTGGGACGTGCTGGAAGAGGTCATCACCGAGCACCCGGTGCTGCTCAACCGTGCACCAACCCTGCACCGGCTGGGCATCCAGGCGTTCGAGCCGCAGCTGATCGAGGGCAAGGCGATCCAGATCCACCCGCTCGTCTGCTCCGCGTTCAACGCGGACTTCGACGGTGACCAGATGGCGGTGCACCTGCCGCTGTCGGCCGAGGCGCAGGCCGAGGCCCGGATCCTGATGCTGTCGACGAACAACATCCTGAAGCCGGCCGACGGCCGTCCGGTCACGATGCCGACCCAGGACATGATCATCGGCATCTACTTCCTGACCATGCTGAAGGACGGCGTGAAGGGTGAGGGCCGGGCGTTCAGCTCGGTCGCCGAGGCGATCATGGCCTTCGACCACGGCGAGCTGGCACTGCAGGCGAAGATCACGCTCCGGCTGAGCGGTTCGGCCGCTCCGGCGAACGCGCTCGAGCTGGCCGGTGGCGGCTTCAGCCTGGAGACCACGCTGGGCCGGGCGCTGTTCAACGAGGCGCTGCCGGCGGACTACCCGTTCGTCGACACCGAGGTGGGCAAGAAGCAGCTCGGCGGGATCGTCAACGACCTGGCCGAGCGGTACACCAAGGTCGAGGTCGCGCACGCGCTGGACGCGCTGAAGGACCTGGGCTACTACTGGTCCACCCGGTCCGGTGTCACGGTGTCGATCGACGACTTCAGCACGCCGCCGTCGAAGCCCGAGATCATGGCCCGGTACGAGTCCCAGGCCGAGAAGGTCCAGAAGCAGTTCGAGCGGGGTCTGATCACCTCGTCCGAGCGGCGTCAGGAGCTGATCGAGATCTGGACCGGCGCCAACGCCGAGGTCGGTAAGGCGATGGAGGAGAACTTCGCCAAGGACAACCCGATCTGGATGATGGTGCACTCCGGTGCCCGAGGCAACATGATGCAGATCCGGCAGATCTCCGGTATGCGTGGTCTGGTGGCCAACCCGAAGGGCGAGATCATCGCCCGGCCGATCAAGTCCAACTTCCGTGAGGGCCTGTCGGTGGTCGAGTACTTCATCGCCACCCACGGTGCCCGGAAGGGTCTTGCCGACACCGCGCTGCGGACCGCCGACTCGGGGTACCTGACCCGTCGTCTGGTGGACGTCTCGCAGGACGTGATCATCCGCGAGGAGGACTGCGGTACCGAGCGCGGCCCTGCCGAAGAAGATCGGCGAGAAGGGCCCGGACGGCAAGGTCGTGCACGCCGAGAACGTGGAGACCAGCGCCTACGCCCGGACCCTGGCGACCGACGCCTTCGACCCGGACGGCAACCTGGTCCTGGCGGCCGGCAGCGACCTCGGCGACGTCTCGATCGCGAAGCTGGTCGAGGCCGGGCTCGAGGAGGTCAAGGTCCGGTCGGTGCTCACCTGTGACGCCAAGACCGGTACCTGCGCGAAGTGCTACGGCCGTTCGCTGGCCACCGGTAAGCCGGTCGACATCGGTGAGGCGGTCGGCATCATCGCCGCCCAGTCCATCGGTGAGCCGGGGACCCAGCTGACCATGCGGACCTTCCACACCGGTGGTGTCGCGGGTGATGACATCACCCACGGTCTGCCGCGTGTGGTCGAGCTCTTCGAGGCCCGCCAGCCCAAGGGCAAGGCGCCGATCTCGGAGGCCGCCGGGCGGATCTCGATCGAGGACACCGACAAGACCCGGAAGCTGGTGCTCACCCCGGACGACGGTTCCGAGGAGGTCGCCTACCCGGTGTCGAAGCGTGGCCGCCTGCTGATCGAAGAGGGTCAGCACGTCGAGGTCGGTCAGCAACTGACGCAGGGTACGCCGGACCCGCAGGAGGTTCTGCGGATCCTGGGTGTCCGCAAGGCGCAGGAGCACCTGGTGGACGAGGTCCAGGAGGTGTACCGGTCGCAGGGTGTGGCCATCCACGACAAGCACATCGAGATCATCGTCCGGCAGATGCTGCGCCGGGTCACGGTGATCGAGTCCGGCGAGGCGAACCTGCTGCCGGGTGAGCTCGCGGACCGGATCATGTTCGAGGCGGAGAACCGCCGCGTCGTGGCCGAGGGCGGTACGCCGGCCTCTGGTCGTCCGGTGCTGATGGGTATCACCAAGGCCTCGCTGGCCACCGAGTCCTGGCTGTCGGCCGCCTCCTTCCAGGAGACGACCCGGGTCCTGACCGAGGCCGCGATCCACGGCAAGTCCGACTCCCTGGTCGGTCTGAAGGAGAACGTCATCATCGGAAAGCTGATCCCGGCGGGTACCGGCATGGACCGTTACCGCAACATCCGGGTGGAGCCCACCGAGGAGGCGAAGGCCGCGATGTACTCGATGGTCGGCTACGAGTCGTACGACTACGACTTCGGCCCGTCCAGCGGTCAGTCGGTCCCGCTCGACGACTTCGACCTCGGTTCGTACCAGAACTGAGTTCAGTCACCCCGCCGAGGGCGGCACTTCCCATCCCGGGAGGTGCCGCCCTCGCGGCATTTACCAGCCGGTACGGCGGGTGCCGGAAAAGACACTCGGGGTGGCGGCACAAAGTGTGGGTGGGATACGCCAAGATTGGTGCATGACGGATCTGCCGGCCTACCTGCGGCCTTTCGTCTTGGGGGTTCTGGAAGGTTCTGATGTACGCGTCGATCGCCTGGGGGAGATCGACCTGTACCGCCCGCCCGGTACCGCCCGAGGCGGCGCAATTCTCTTCGTGCACGGGGGACCCGGACCGGAAGGCCTCGAGGTGATGCCTCGGGACTGGCCGGTCTACAAGGGCTACGCGACCGCTGCCGCCAGGCGAGGCCTGGTGGCCGCAGTCGTCGACCACAGCCTGATCCACGGCCTCGACCGCCTGGTCGTGGCCGCGGACGAGGTGGAGGCCGCGGTCGCCGTACTGCGTTCGGATCCGCGGGTCGACCCCGATCGGGTCGGCCTGTGGTTCTTCTCGGGCGCCGGCCTGCTGGCCGGGGAGTGGCTGGACAGCCGCCCCGACTGGCTGCGCTTCGTGGCCCTCAGCTACCCCTTGCTCGTCACCCCGCCCGGTGTCGACGATCTGGTAACCGCTGCTGAAGTAGTTGGTAAACACAAGGACCTGCCGGTGCTGCTGACCAGAGCTGGACTCGAGCGTGAGGAGCTCGCCGGTCCGGTAGCGGAGTTCGTCTCCGCGGGTGGCGCCGCGCTGGACATCATCGACGTACCGAAAGGGCACCACGGGTTCGACATGCTCGACCACACCGAAGAATCACGCGCCGCCGTGACCAAGGCTCTCGACTGGGCGATCGCCCACCTCGGCGAGCAGCCCGGGGACGACGGCAAGCTCCTCGTCCCACCACCTCCGGCCCGTAAGAAGGCCACCACGCCCCGCCGCCGGACGCCGGCGGCCAAGGCCGCTGTTGCCGTGCAGGACGCGCCAGTGGCTGCTGAGCCCGCTGTTCAGCAGGCACCCAAGGCCGCTCCGGCATCGGTCCCACCGGTCCCACCGGTCCCGCCGACCGTCACCACCATCACCACCGGCACCGCAGCAGCGCGGGCGATCAGCCGGGAGCACGCGGCGTACGCCGCCCACGACCTCGAGGCGTTCCTGGCGATGTACTCGCCGACCGCCCGGATCGAGCTCGCGGACGGCTCCGAGCTGAAGGGCCGCCGGTTCCTGCGCGAGTACTACCGCCCGCGCTTCGACGCCGGTCGCTGCAAGAACGAGGTCGTCCAGAAGATCATGGTGGGGGAGTGGGTGGTGGAACACGTGAACAGCTACGAGGACGACGGCTCCAGCGCACACCTGGCCCTCTACCGGGTCGTCGACGGACTGATCACCGACGTCGAGTTCCGCGCCTGAGAACAGGGCCGCTGCAAGCGCTTGCCACAAGCTGTTCCAGCGGCCCTGTACACTTGCTGCGCGGATGTTTCTCAGCCTCGGTCGATTACTCATTTTGACCGTACTTGAGGCACCCGCTAGTCTTAACGATCGTGCCCGGGGTCTTTCCTGGGCCGTCATGCGTGCCCCGAGTCCTTCGGGTCGGGCCGCGTGGCACGGGACTCCTGCCGACAGTCTGGAAGATTACGGCTTCGGTCTGCTCGTGCGCACGCGACACACCCGACCGCGGGGGTCAGGTAAAGCTACAAACCCAGCCGGACGACAGAAAGAGACCCACGCGGTGCCCACCATTAACCAGCTGGTCCGCAAGGGCCGCCAGGACAAGGTGTCCAAGAACAAGACACCGGCCCTGAAGGGTTCCCCTCAGCGTCGTGGTGTGTGCACGCGCGTCTACACGACCACGCCGAAGAAGCCGAACTCCGCTCTTCGTAAGGTTGCACGTGTCCGCCTGACCAGCGGCATCGAGGTCACCGCCTACATCCCGGGCGTCGGCCACAACCTGCAGGAGCACTCGATCGTGCTCGTTCGTGGCGGCCGGGTGAAGGACCTCCCGGGTGTCCGGTACAAGATCATCCGCGGTTCGCTCGACACCCAGGGTGTGAAGAACCGGAAGCAGGCTCGCAGCCTGTACGGCGCGAAGAAGGAGAAGAGCTAATGCCGCGCAAGGGCCCCGCCCCGAAGCGCCCGGTCATCATCGACCCGGTCTACAGTTCGCCGCTCGTCACCCAGCTGATCTCCAAGATCCTGGTCGACGGCAAGAAGCAGATCGCGCAGAGCATCGTCTACAACGCGCTCGAGGGCACTCGCACCAAGACCGGCACCGACCCGGTGATCACGCTGAAGCGTGCGCTGGACAACGTGAAGCCGAGCATCGAGGTGAAGAGCCGCCGCGTCGGTGGAGCCACCTACCAGGTGCCGATCGAGGTCAAGCCGGGTCGCTCGACCACGCTCGCCCTGCGCTGGCTGACGTCGTACTCCCGGGCCCGTCGCGAGAAGACCATGTCCGAGCGGCTGATGAACGAGATCCTGGACGCGTCCAACGGTCTCGGCGCGTCGGTCAAGCGCCGCGAGGACACGCACAAGATGGCCGAAGCCAACAAGGCTTTCGCCCACTACCGCTGGTGATCCGGGGTCCGATCCGGATCCCCACGTTCACCCTTTTGACGCAGTACAGAATCGAGAGGTAGACCACCGAGGTGGCCGTACAAATCACCACCGACCTGGCCAAGGTCCGCAACATCGGGATCATGGCCCACATCGACGCCGGCAAGACGACGACGACGGAGCGGATCCTCTTCTACACCGGTATCACTTACAAGATCGGTGAGGTCCACGACGGCGCCGCCACGATGGACTGGATGGAGCAGGAGCAGGAGCGCGGCATCACGATCACGTCCGCCGCGACGACCTGCACCTGGAAAGACCACACCATCAACATCATCGACACCCCGGGCCACGTCGACTTCACCGTCGAGGTGGAGCGCTCGCTGCGCGTCCTCGACGGTGCCGTCGCGGTGTTCGACGGTGTCGCCGGCGTGGAGCCGCAGTCGGAAACGGTCTGGCGCCAGGCCGACCGGTACGGCGTACCCCGGATCTGCTTCGTGAACAAGCTGGACCGGACCGGCGCCGAGTTCATGCGCTGTGTCGACATGATCGTCGACCGGCTGGCCGCGGTGCCGCTGGTGCTGCAGCTGCCGATCGGGTCCGAGGCCGACTTCATCGGCGTCGTCGACCTGATCGGGATGCGCGCGCTGACCTGGCGTGGCGAGACCACGATGGGTGAGGACTACACCGTCGAGGAGATCCCGGCGACCCACACCGAGATCGCCGCCGAGTGGCGCGACAAGCTGATCGAGACGCTGGCCGAGGCCGACGACGAGATCATGGAGATGTACCTGGAGGGCGACGAGCCGACCCAGGAGCAGATCGTCGCGGCCATCCGCCGGGCGACCATCGCCAGCAAGCTGACCCCGGTCCTGACCGGCACCGCGTTCAAGAACAAGGGCGTCCAGCCGCTGCTCGACGCGATCAACGCCTACCTGCCGAGCCCGATCGACGTACCGGCCATCGAGGGCCACGACGTCAAGGACCCGGAGAAGGTCGTGCTGCGCAAGCCGGCCGACGACGAGCCGTTCTCGGCGCTGGCGTTCAAGATCGCGGCCGACCCGCACCTGGGCAAGCTGACCTTCATCCGGGTGTACTCGGGCAAGCTCGAGACCGGCACCCAGGTGCTGAACCCGACGAAGGGCCGCAAGGAGCGGATCGGCAAGATCTACCGGATGCACGCGAACAAGCGTGAGGAGATCGCGTCGATCGGCGCCGGCCACATCGTCGCCGTGATGGGCCTGAAGGACACCACCACCGGTGAGACCCTGTGCGACCCGGCCAAGCCGGTCGTGCTGGAGTCCATGCAGTTCCCGGCCCCGGTCATCTCGGTCGCCATCGAGCCCAAGTCGAAGGCCGACCAGGAGAAGCTGGGCGTCGCGATCCAGCGGCTCGCCGAGGAGGACCCGACCTTCCAGGTCCGGACCGACGAGGACACCGGCCAGACCATCATCGCCGGTATGGGCGAGCTGCACCTCGAGGTGCTGGTCGACCGGATGAAGCGCGAGTTCCGCGTCGAGGCCAACGTCGGCAAGCCGCAGGTCGCCTACCGCGAGACCATCAAGAAGAAGGTCGAGAAGGTCGACTACACGCACAAGAAGCAGACCGGTGGTTCGGGTCAGTTCGCGCGTGTGATCATCAACATCGAGCCGACGTCGGTCGAGGCCGGCGGCGAAGGCGGCTACGAGTTCGTCAACGCCGTCACCGGTGGCCGCATCCCCCGGGAGTACATCCCGTCGGTGGACGAAGGCGCCCAGGAGGCGATGGAGTTCGGCGTACTGGCCGGCTACCCGATGGTGGACGTCAAGGTCACGCTGACCGACGGCGCCTACCACGACGTCGACTCCTCCGAGCTCGCGTTCAAGATCGCCGGTTCGATGGCCTTCAAGGATGCCGCCCGGCGGGCGACGCCGGTCATCCTCGAGCCGATGTTCGCGGTCGAGGTCATCACCCCCGAGGACTACATGGGTGAAGTGATCGGTGACCTCAACTCGCGCCGCGGCCAGATCCAGTCGATGGACGAAGGCCCCGGTGGCAGCCGGGCCATCAAGGCCCTGGTGCCGTTGTCCGAGATGTTCGGGTATGTCGGTGACCTGCGGTCCAAGACCCAGGGCCGCGCGTCCTACTCGATGCAGTTCGATTCCTACGCCGAGGTTCCGAAGAACGTGGCGGAAGAGATCATCAAGAAGGCCCGGGGCGAGTAACTTCTCGCTCCTGACCACCACACCCACAGCGCGTCGGCGTACGGCGTAGTCAACATTTATCCAGGAGGGCCCCAGTGGCGAAGGCGAAGTTCGAGCGGACCAAGCCGCACGTCAACATCGGTACCATCGGTCACATCGACCACGGTAAGACCACGCTTACCGCGGCGATCACCAAGGTGCTGCACGACAAGTACCCGACCCTCAACGAGGCGTCGGCCTTCGATCAGATCGACAAGGCGCCGGAAGAGCGTCAGCGCGGTATCACCATCTCGATCGCGCACGTCGAGTACCAGACCGAGGCTCGGCACTACGCCCACGTCGACTGCCCGGGTCACGCGGACTACATCAAGAACATGATCACCGGTGCGGCTCAGATGGACGGCGCGATCCTGGTCGTCGCCGCCACCGACGGCCCGATGCCGCAGACGCGTGAGCACGTGCTGCTCGCCCGTCAGGTCGGCGTGCCGGCGATGGTCGTCGCCCTGAACAAGTGCGACATGGTCGACGACGAGGAGATCCTGGAGCTCGTCGAGCTCGAGGTCCGCGAGCTGCTTTCGGAGCAGGAGTTCGACGGCGACAACGCGCCGATCGTCCGCGTCGCCGCTCACCCGGCG
Organism: Kribbella aluminosa; assembly: GCF_017876295.1. Lineage (NCBI taxonomy): Bacteria > Bacillati > Actinomycetota > Actinomycetes > Propionibacteriales > Kribbellaceae > Kribbella > Kribbella aluminosa. The sequence goes on from NZ_JAGINT010000001.1 coordinate 790,259, forward strand.
CTGCAGGGCGACGCCAAGTGGGGCGAGTCGATCCTCGAGCTGATGAACGCCGTGGACGAGTACATCCCGCAGCCGGAGCGCGAGATCGACAAGCCGTTCCTGATGCCGGTGGAGGACGTCTTCACCATCACGGGTCGCGGTACGGTCGTCACCGGCCGGATCGAGCGCGGTGTCGTCAAGGTCAACGAGACCGTCGACATCGTCGGCATCCACGAGACCAAGCTGACCACCACGGTCACCGGTATCGAGATGTTCCGCAAGCTGCTCGACGAGGGCCAGGCCGGTGAGAACGTCGGTCTGCTGCTTCGTGGCACCAAGCGCGAGGAGGTGGAGCGCGGCATGGTCGTGATCAAGCCGGGCACCACGACCCCGCACACGAACTTCGAGGCGTCGGTCTACATCCTTTCCAAGGAGGAGGGCGGCCGTCACACGCCGTTCTTCCAGAACTACCGCCCGCAGTTCTACTTCCGCACCACCGATGTCACCGGTGTCGTCACGCTGCCCGAGGGCACCGAGATGGTCATGCCGGGCGACAACACCGACATGTCGGTCGAGCTGATCCAGCCGATCGCCATGGAGGACGGTCTGAAGTTCGCGATCCGTGAAGGTGGCCGCACCGTCGGCGCCGGCCGGGTCACCAAGATCATCAAGTGATCTGATGAGGTCCGCGAGGGCTCGGAACTGAGCCCCGCGGACCTCTGCTTTACGCTCGATCCGGCGCTCAGGTGGCGCCGGATCGGGCACAAAGCCACCCGATTGGCGTTTCGGCGCCGATCTCTGGCACAATATTCAGGTTGCTCAGGCGAGGCCGCCGGGGTGCGCCCCAGATCTTCTTGATCTGGCTGGTGCGCCGGACCGGAGACCATGCCGAGGTTCCGGTCCGAGACCGGGGCCCCGATCCCCAACCAGGTCGAAAGCGGTAGGTCACGCGTGTGCCGTGTACGCGACACACCCGACCGCGGGGGTCGGAGCAACGCAATGGAAGACGATAGAGAAGGACGAAGCGAAGCGATGGCGGGACAGAAGATCCGCATCCGGCTGAAGGCCTACGACCACGAGGTCATCGACAGCTCGGCACGCAAGATTGTCGACACGGTGACGCGTACTGGTGCGAAGGTTGCTGGCCCGGTGCCGTTGCCGACGGAAAAGAACGTGTTCTGCGTCATCCGCTCGCCGCACAAGTACAAGGACAGCCGCGAGCACTTCGAGATGCGCACCCACAAGCGGCTCATCGACATCATCGACCCCACGCCGAAGACCGTCGACTCGCTGATGCGTCTCGACCTGCCGGCCGGTGTCGACATCGAGATCAAGCTCTGAGGGACGCGAACAAGCCAATGAGCACTGTCAAGAACACGCGCGGTCTGCTGGGCACCAAGCTCGGCATGACCCAGACCTGGGACGAGAACAACCGAGTCGTCCCCGTCACCGTGATCCAGGCCGGCCCCTGCGTCGTCACCGGTGTCCGTACTTCGGACCGTGACGGCTACGACGGCGTCCAGATCGCCTTCGGCGACATCGACCCGCGCAAGGTGACCAAGCCCCTGCGCGGCCACTTCGACAAGGCCGGCGTGACGCCGCGGCGGCACCTGCTGGAGCTGCGCACCGCCGACGCCAGCGAGTACACGCTGGGCCAGGAGATCAAGGCCGAGGCCTTCGAGGCCGGTGAGCGGGTCGACGTTTCCGCGACCAGCAAGGGCAAGGGCTTCGCCGGTGTGATGAAGCGGCACGGCTTCCACGGCCTGCGCGCCACCCACGGTGTGCACAAGAAGCACCGCTCGCCGGGTTCCATCGGCGGCTGCGCCACCCCGGGCCGGGTCTTCAAGGGCCTGCGGATGGCCGGCCGGATGGGTCACGAGCAGGTCACCACCCAGAACATCTCCGTGCACGCGGTGGACACCGAGCGCGGCCTGATCCTGCTGAAGGGCGCGGTTCCCGGCCCCAAGGGCGGCCTGGTGCTGATCCGCAACGCCGCGAAGGGAGCTGCCAAGTGAGCACCGTCGACGTCGTCGCCGTGAAGGGCGACAAGGTCACCAAGTTGGGTTCCGCCGAGCTTCCGGCCGAGCTGTTCGACGTCCAGGTCAACATCCCGCTGATCCACCAGGTCGTGGTGGCCCAGCTGGCCGCGGCCCGCCAGGGTACGCACAGCACCAAGACCCGGGGCGAGGTGTCCGGCGGTGGCGCCAAGCCGTACCGCCAGAAGGGCACCGGTCGCGCCCGCCAGGGTTCGACCCGCGCGCCGCAGTTCACCGGTGGTGGCGTCGTCTTCGGCCCCACGCCGCGCGACTACAGCCAGCGGACCCCGAAGAAGATGATCGCCGCCGCGCTCCGCGGTGCGCTGTCCGACCGGGCCCGTGACGGTCAGGTGTTCGTGGTCGAGAGCTTCGTGGACGGCGACGCGCCGTCCACCAAGTCGGCCCTCAAGGTGCTGAGCGGGGTGACCGAGCCGGGTAAGGCGCTGGTCGTCGTCAGCCGCGCCGACGAGCTCACCTGGCTGAGCCTGCGCAACGTGCAGCACGTGCACCTGATCGCCGCCGACCAGCTGAACGCGTACGACGTTCTCTGCAGCGACGCGGTCGTATTCACCAAGGACGCGCTCGACGCCTTCGTCGCCGGCGCGCCCCGAGGCAAGTCCGTCAAGGCCGTCGCTACGTCGACTGAGGCCGAGGAGGTAGAAGCATGAGCCACGGAGTCAACAAGGACCCCCGCGACGTGCTGCTCCGGCCGGTCGTGAGCGAGAAGAGCTACGGCCTGCTGGACGAGCAGAAGTACACGTTCGAGGTCGCACCGGACGCCAACAAGACCGAGATCAAGCTCGCGGTCGAGAAGGTCTTCAAGGTCAAGGTCAGTGACGTCAACACCCTCAACCGCAAGGGCAAGCGCCGCCGGACCCGTGCCGGCTTCGGTAAGCGCCCGGACACCAAGCGAGCGATCGTGACCCTCAAGGGCGACGACCGTATCGACATCTTCGGAGGCCAGTCGTAATGGGAATCCGCAAGTACAAGCCGACAACGCCGGGCCGCCGTGGCTCGAGCGTGGCCGACTTCGTCGAGCTCACCCGTTCGACCCCCGAGAAGTCGTTGCTGCGTCCGCTGCCGAAGAAGGGCGGCCGGAACAGCTCCGGCAAGATCACCACCCGGCACCACGGTGGCGGTCACAAGCGGGCGTACCGGCTGATCGACTTCAAGCGCTACGACAAGGACGGCGTGCCGGCCAAGGTCGCGCACATCGAGTACGACCCGAACCGCACCGCGCGGATCGCGTTGCTGCACTACGTGGACGGCGAGAAGCGCTACATCCTCGCCCCCTCCAACCTGCAGCAGGGCACGATCGTCGAGAACGGCCCGGCCGCCGACATCAAGGTGGGCAACAACCTGCCGCTGCGCAACATCCCGGTCGGTTCGACGGTGCACGCGGTCGAGCTGCGGCCGGGCGGCGGCGCCAAGATGGCCCGCTCCGCCGGTTCCAGCATCCAGCTGGTCGCGAAGGAAGGCCGGATGGCCACCCTGCGGATGCCGTCCGGCGAGGTCCGGATGGTCGACGTGCGCTGCCGCGCCACCCTCGGTGAGGTCGGCAACGGCGAGCAGTCGAACATCAACTGGGGCAAGGCGGGCCGGATGCGCTGGAAGGGCAAGCGCCCGACCGTCCGCGGTGTCGCGATGAACCCGGTCGACCACCCGCACGGTGGTGGTGAGGGTAAGACCTCGGGTGGTCGTCACCCGGTGTCCCCGTGGGGCCAGCCGGAGGGCCGGACCCGCACCCGCAAGGAAAGCGACCGCATGATCGTCCGGCGCCGCAAGGCCGGCAAGAAGCGCTGATAGGAGCCGGCCAGAATGCCACGCAGCCTCAAGAAGGGCCCGTTCGTCGACCACCACCTGGCTAAGAAGGTGGAGGTGCAGAACGAGAAGGGCACCCACAACGTCATCAAGACCTGGTCCCGCCGATCGATGATCGTGCCGGACATGATCGGCCACACGATTGCGGTGCACGACGGCCGCAAGCATGTGCCGGTGTTCGTCACGGACTCGATGGTCGGGCACAAGCTCGGCGAGTTCGCGCCGACCCGGACGTTCAAGGGTCACGAGAAGGACGACCGGAAGTCACGGCGTCGCTGACCCGCCAGGGACAGTGACGAAGCGAAAGCAATCTACGGAGAGATTCGAACATCATGAGCGTTCAAGAGCGTAGGGCGATCAGCGCCCGTCGCGAGAGCCTGCTGGGCGAGCAGCCCGGGGCCTTCGCGGTCGCGCGCTTCGTCCGCGTGACGCCGATGAAGGCGCGCCGCGTGGTCGACCTGGTGCGCGGTCTGGGCGTCGACGACGCACTCGCCACTCTGAAGTTCGCCCCGCAGGCCGCTGCCGCGACCGTGTACAAGGTCGTCGACAGCGCCGCGGCGAACGCCGAGGGCACCGAACACCTGAGCCGGGCCGAACTGATCGTGGTCAAGGCCTACGTGGACGAGGGTCCGACGCTGAAGCGTCACCGCCCCCGTGCACAGGGCCGGGCCACCCGGATCGACAAGCGGACGAGCCACATCACCGTGGTCGTCGGCCCGCGCGAGACCGACGGGCCCGTCGAGAAGGCGTCGGCCAAGAAGGCGGCCGCCAAGAAGACCGCTGACACGGCGGACACGGCCAAGAAGGCTCCGGCGAAGAAGGCAGCCAGCAAGGCTGCCGACGCGCCGGCCAAGGAAGAGGCCGCCGAGAAGCCGGCCAAGAAGGCGCCCGCGAAGAAGGCCGCCAAGAAGGCCACCGCTGAGAAGAAGGAGTCCTGACGTGGGACAGAAGGTCAACCCGCACGGGTTCCGTCTCGGCATCAGCACCGATCACAAGAGCCGTTGGTACGCCGACAAGCTGTACAAGGACTACGTGGGCGAGGACGTCAAGATCCGTCGCCTGCTGAGCAAGGGCATGGAGCGCGCCGGCATCTCCCGCGTGGAGATCGAGCGCACCCGTGACCGGGTCCGGGTCGACATCCACACCGCCCGTCCGGGCATCGTGATCGGTCGCCGTGGCGCCGAGGCGGACCGCATCCGCGGCTCGCTGGAGGAGCTCACCGGCAAGCAGGTGCAGCTGAACATCCTCGAGGTGAAGAACGCCGAGGTCGACGCCCAGCTGGTCGCGCAGGGCGTGGCCGAGCAGCTGTCCGGCCGCGTGGCGTTCCGCCGCGCGATGCGCAAGGCGATGCAGACCACCATGCGTGGTGGCGCCCTGGGCATCCGGATCCAGTGCTCCGGCCGGCTCGGTGGCGCGGAGATGTCGCGGTCGGAGTTCTACCGCGAGGGCCGCGTCCCGCTGCACACGCTGCGGGCCGACATCGACTACGGGTTCTACGAGGCCCGGACGACCTTCGGCCGGATCGGCGTGAAGGTCTGGATCTACAAGGGCGACGTGGCCGGTACCCGCGCGGAGCGCGAAGCACAGGCTGCGGCCCGCGCCGCTACCCAGCAGCGTGGCCGTCCGGCCCGCCGTGACGGTGGCGACCGTGGTGACCGTGGCGGTCGCGGTGGCGACCGTGGTGGCCGTGGTGGTCGTGGCGGTGACCGTCGGGACGCGCGGAACGACAACAACGCGGCCGCGGCGACCGACAAGGCCGTCGAGGCGAGCGCCCCGGCTGCCGGCAAGGCCGCCGAGACGACCGGAACGGAGAGCTGAACAATGCTCATCCCCCGCAAGGTCAAGCACCGCAAGCAGCACCACCCGGGGCGCTCCGGCGCCGCCAAGGGTGGTACGACGCTGGCGTTCGGTGAGTTCGGCATCCAGGCGCTGGAGAGCCACTACGTCACCAACCGGCAGATCGAGGCCGCGCGTATCGCGATGACCCGGCACATCAAGCGTGGCGGCAAGGTGTGGATCAACATCTACCCGGACCGCCCGCTGACCAAGAAGCCGGCCGAGACCCGGATGGGTTCCGGTAAGGGTTCGCCGGAATGGTGGATCGCCAACGTGAAGGCCGGACGCGTGATGTTCGAGCTGTCCGGTGTTCCGGAGGATATCGCTCGCGAGGCGATGCGCCGCGCGATCCACAAGTTGCCGATGAAGTGCCGCTTCATCTCCCGAGAGGCAGGTGAGAACTGATGGCTACCCTGACCGCCGCCGAGCTGCGGAACCTTGGCCGGGACGAGCTGATGACCAAGCTCGGTGAAGCCAAGGAGGAGCTGTTCAACCTCCGGTTCCAGGCTGCCACGGGCCAGCTGGAGTCCCACGGCCGGCTGCGCGCCGTCCGGAAGGACATCGCCCGCATCTACACGGTGCTGTCCGAGCGTGCGCTCGGGATCACCGAGGAGGTCGACGCCCCGGTTGCCGAGGCCGAGACCGAGGCCGACGAGCCTGCGGACGACAGTGAGAAGGCGAACGCATGACCGAGAACACGAAGGACGAGACCGTGAGCACGACCCCTGCGGCGCGCAGCCACCGGAAGACCCGTGTGGGCCTGGTGCTGAGCGACAAGATGGACAAGACCGTTGTGGTCGAGGTCGAGGACCGGGTCAAGCACAAGCTGTACGGCAAGGTCATCCGGCGTACCAGCAAGCTCAAGGCGCACGACGAGCAGAACGCCGCCGGTATCGGCGACCGCGTCCTCCTGATGGAGACCCGGCCGCTGTCGGCGACCAAGCGCTGGCGCATCGTCGAGATCCTCGAGAAGGCGAAGTAGCCCTCCGGGGTCCTGACGGCCCGGCAACCAATCGAAATTATTCGTTCCGCAAGGCTCACGTAAGTGAGAACCAGCGAGACAACCAGGAGATCAACAGATGATCCAGCAGGAGTCGCGACTGAAGGTCGCCGACAACACGGGCGCGAAGGAGATCCTTTGCATCCGCGTTCTCGGTGGCTCCGGTCGGCGCTACGCCGGTGTCGGTGACACGATCGTCGCCACCGTCAAGGACGCGATCCCCGGCGGCGGTGTGAAGAAGGGTGACGTCGTCAAGGCGGTCGTCGTGCGGACCGTGAAGGAGCGCCGGCGTCCGGACGGCTCCTACATCCGCTTCGACGAGAACGCCGCGGTGATCCTGAAGGCCGACGGCGAGCCGCGCGGTACCCGTATCTTCGGCCCGGTCGGCCGGGAGCTGCGGGAGAAGCGCTTCATGAAGATCATCTCGCTCGCGCCGGAGGTGCTCTGAGATGGCTCAGCAGAAGAAGCTGCACGTGAAGAAGGGCGATCAGGTCCGCGTGATCGCCGGTAGGTCCAAGGGCCTCGAGGGCAAGATCATCCAGGTCTTCCCGGACGACGAGAAGGTCATCGTCGAGGGCGTCAACCGGGTGAAGAAGCACACCAAGGTGCAGCAGGCCCAGCGCGGCGGCACCACCGGTGGCATCGTCACCCAGGAAGCCCCGATCCACGTCTCGAACGTGATGCTTGTCGTCGAGGTCGAGAAGGACGGCAAGAAGCAGAAGCTGACCACCCGCGTCGGCTACAACCGCGTCGAGGTGCAGAAGCGCCGTCCGGACGGTTCGACGTACACCGGTTTCCGGAGCGTCCGGATCGCCCGGCGTACCGGCGAGGAGATCTGATGAGCACGGCAGTTTCCGAGACCAAGGTCCAGCCGCGGATGAAGACGAAGTACCGCGAGGAGATCGTCGGCAACCTGCAGGAGCAGTTCCAGTACGCCAACGTCATGCAGGTGCCCGGCCTCACCAAGATCGTGGTGAACATGGGTGTCGGCGAGGCGGCCCGGGACGCGAAGCTGATCGAGGGCGCGGTGAAGGACCTGGCCGCGATCACCGGCCAGAAGGCCCAGGTCACCAAGGCCCGCAAGTCGATCGCGCAGTTCAAGCTGCGTGAGGGGATGCCGATCGGCGCCCACGTGACGCTGCGCGGCGACCGGATGTGGGAGTTCCTGGACCGGCTGCTGGCGCTCGCGCTGCCCCGGATCCGCGACTTCCGCGGTCTCTCGCCCAAGCAGTTCGACGGCACCGGGAACTACACCTTCGGTCTGACCGAGCAGGTGATGTTCCACGAGATCAACCAGGACCGGATCGACCGTGTCCGGGGCATGGACATCACCGTGGTGACCACCGCGACGAACGACGACGAGGGTCGGGCCCTGCTGCGGGCGCTCGGCTTCCCGTTCAAGGAGAACTGACGTGGCGAAGACAGCACTCAAGGTCAAGCAGGCCCGGAAGCCGAAGTTCGCGGTGCGTGGCTACACGCGCTGCCAGCGCTGCGGCCGGCCGAAGGCGGTTTTCCGCAAGTTCGGCCTCTGCCGGATCTGCCTGCGGGAAATGGCGCACCGGGGCGAGCTGCCCGGTGTCACCAAGTCCAGCTGGTGACCGTCTCCACCCCCGAACTTCTCCCTATTCACCACCATCTAGTCACCGTAGGTCGCCGAACGGCGAAACCACGGCGGGAAAGAGGCCCCAGGCCATGACGATGACCGACCCGATCGCAGACATGTTGACGCGTCTGCGGAACGCCAACCAGGCGTACCACGAGTCGACCACGATGCCGTACAGCAAGATCAAGCAGGGCATCGCCGACATTCTCCAGCAGGAGGGCTACATCGCCTCCTACAAGGTCGAGGAGCCCAAGGAGGGCGCCGTCGGCAAGTCCCTGATCGTGGACCTCAAGTTCGGCCCGAGCCGGGAGCGCTCCATCGCGGGTGTTCGCCGGATCTCGAAGCCGGGCCTGCGGGTGTACGCGAAGTCGACCAACCTGCCCAAGGTCCTCGGCGGACTGGGCGTCGCGATCATCTCGACGTCCCAGGGACTGCTGACCGACAGGCAGGCCAAGAACAAGGGCGTTGGCGGGGAAGTCCTCGCCTACGTCTGGTGACGAAGAACCGGAAGGAGGACCACAGAAATGTCTCGCATCGGTAAGCTCCCGGTCACGGTCCCGTCCGGCGTCGACGTCACGATCGACGGCCAGACGGTCACCGTGAAGGGTCCGAAGGGTCAGCTGGCGCACGTCGTCGCTGAGCCGATCACGGTCGGCCGGGACGAGGACGGCGCGATCGCCGTCACCCGTCCCGACGACCTGCGCAAGAGCAAGGAACTGCACGGGCTGTCCCGCACCCTGATCGCCAACCTGGTGACCGGCGTGACGGACGGGTACGAGAAAAAGCTCGAGATCGTCGGCGTTGGTTACCGGGTGATCTCCAAGGGCCCGACCCAGCTGGAGTTCTCGCTCGGCTACAGCCACACCATCACGGTGGACGCGCCGGAAGGCATCACGTTCAACGTCGAGGCGCCGACCCGGTTCTCGGTGATCGGTATCGACAAGCAGTCGGTCGGCGAGGTCGCCGCCAACATCCGCAAGCTGCGCAAGCCCGAGCCGTACAAGGGCAAGGGTGTCCGCTACGCGGGCGAGCAGGTGCGTCGCAAGGTCGGAAAGGCTGGTAAGTAACCATGGCGATCGGACTGCGGCACAACAAGCACTCCGCCAAGAAGACGGCCTCGCGTCTGCGTCGCCAGATTCGGGTTCGGAAGAAGATCAACGGCACGGCCGACCGGCCGCGGCTGGTGGTCACCAAGTCGTCGCGGCACCTGTTCGTGCAGGTCGTCGACGACGTGGCCGGCAAGACGCTGGTGTCCGCCTCCACCATGGAGGCCGACCTGCGCGGCGCGTCGGACAACAAGACCGACAAGGCCAAGACCGTCGGTGGCTTGATCGCCGACCGCGCCAAGGCCGCCGGCATCGACTCGGTCGTCTTCGACCGGGCCGGGAACAAGTACCACGGCCGCATCGCAGCCCTGGCCGACGCCGCCCGTGAGAACGGGCTCGGCTTCTGATGGCGACGTACAAGGAAGAAGGTAACTCGAAATGAGCGGAGGCCAACAGCGTCGCGGAGGCGGCGCCGGTGGTGATCGCCGTGGCCGCGACGGGGGTCGCGGTCAGCAGGCGGACAAGACCGCCTACATCGAGAAGGTGGTAGCCATCAACCGGGTCGCCAAGGTCGTGAAGGGTGGTCGGCGCTTCAGCTTCACCGCCCTCGTGGTCGTCGGTGACGGTGACGGCACCGTCGGTGTGGGTTACGGCAAGGCCAAGGAGGTGCCCGCGGCGATCGCCAAGGGTGTCGAGGAGGCCAAGAAGTCGTTCTTCAAGGTGCCGCGGATCCAGGGCACCATCCCGCACCCGGTGCAGGGCGAGAAGGCCGCAGGCGTGGTCATGCTGCGTCCGGCCGCGCCCGGTACCGGTGTGATCGCCGGCGGTTCGGCGCGCGCCGTACTGGAGTGCGCCGGGATCCACGACATCCTCAGCAAGTCGCTGGGCTCGTCCAACTCCATCAACGTGGTGCACGCCACGGTGGCGGCGTTGCGCAGCCTGGAGACCCCGGAGGCCGTGGCCGCGCGCCGTGGGCTCACGGTCGAGCAGGTCGCTCCGGCGGCGCTGCTGAAGGCGCGGGCGGAGGCGGCTTCCTGATGGCACGCTTGAAGGTGACCCAGGTCCGTTCGGGCATCGGTGGCAAGCAGAACCAGCGCGACACGTTGCGCACCCTGGGCGTCAAGCGGATCGGCGACAGCTCGGTCCACGAGGACAAGCCCGAGGTCCGGGGCATGGTTCGTGCGGTTCGCCACCTCATCACCGTCGAGGAGGTCGACTGACATGGCGCTCAAGGTTCACCACCTGCGCCCGGCGCCCGGCGCCAAGACCGCCAAGACCCGCGTGGGTCGTGGTGAGGGCAGCAAGGGCAAGACCGCCGGCCGCGGTACCAAGGGCAGCAAGGCGCGGAACAACATCCCCGAGTGGTTCGAGGGTGGCCAGATGCCGCTGCACATGCGGCTCCCGAAGCTGAAGGGCTTCAAGAGCAGGAACCGAGTGGAGTTCCAGGTCGTTAACCTGGACAAGCTCGGACAACTGTTCCCCGAAGGTGGCGAGGTCGGCGTTGCCGAACTGGTCGCCAAGGGCGCGGTACGTCGTGGTCAGCCGGTGAAGGTGCTGGGTGACGGCGAACTGACCGTGGCACTGCAGGTCTCGGCACACAAGTTCTCCAAGTCAGCCACGGACAAGATCCAGGCGGCCGGGGGAACCACGACCGAGGTGTGACACGAGGTTCAGGGCTCGTAACGGCCGGCGCTTGATATCCTGCGCCGGTCGGACGGGCCCTGGCTCGTCTCTTGCCCAGCGGCTCAGCTAGGCCCCTGCCGTGCCCGCGGCAAGGGAAACTTGTGGGAGGACAAGGTGTTAAGCGCCTTCGCCAACGCGTTCAAGACGCCGGACCTGCGCCGGAAGATCTTGTTCGTGCTCTTCATCGTCGTGATCTTCCGGATCGGCTCTGTGGTACCGGCCCCGGGTGTGAACGTTCAGTCGCTGCACACTTGTATCAAGATCTCCCAGGGCGGCCAGAACGCCAACCTGTACAACCTGATCAACCTGTTCTCCGGTGGGGCACTGCTGCAGCTCGCGATCTTCGCGCTCGGCATCATGCCGTACATCACGGCCAGCATCATCCTGCAGCTGCTCACCGTGGTCATCCCGCGGCTGGAGTCGCTGAAGAAGGAAGGCCAGGCGGGACAGTCCAAGATCACCCAGTACACCCGGTTCCTGACCGTGGGGCTGGCGATCCTGCAGTCGACCGCGTTCGTGGCGCTGGCCCGGACTCCCGGCCGGCTGTTCCAGGGCTGCACCGAGCCGCTGCTCTACAAGGACGACTGGTTCACGATCACCGTCATGGTGCTGACCATGACCGCCGGCACCGGCGTGATCATGTGGCTGGGCGAGCTGATCACCGACCGTGGTGTCGGTAACGGTATGTCGATCCTGATCTTCACCCAGATCGTCGCGACCTTCCCGACCCAGCTCTGGAGCATCCGCAAGCAGAAGGGTGTCAGCACCTTCGTCGTGGTGATCGCGATCGGTCTGGTCATCATGGCCGCGGTCATCTTCATCGAGCAGGCGCAGCGCCGGATCCCGGTGCAGTACGCCAAGCGGATGGTCGGCCGGAAGATGTTCGGCGGTACGTCGACCTACATTCCGCTGAAGGTGAACCAGGCCGGTGTCATCCCGGTCATCTTCGCCTCCAGCCTGCTGTACCTTCCCGTCCTGGTCAGTCAGTTCCAGCAGGGCAAGAGCTGGTCCAACTGGATCCAGGGCAACCTGGTCAAGGGCGACCACCCGATCTACATGGTGACCTACGTCGCCCTGATCATCTTCTTCACGTACTTCTACGTCTCGATCACCTTCAACCCGAAGGAAGTCGCGGACAACATGAAGAAGTACGGCGGCTTCATCCCGGGCATCCGGGCGGGGCGGCCGACCGAGGAATACCTGAAGTACGTGTTGGACCGCATCACGCTGCCGGGCGCGATCTACCTCGCGGCGATCTCGATGATCCCGCTGGTGGCTCTCGTCCTGCTGAACGCGAGCCAGAACTTCCCGTTCGGTGGTACGTCGATCCTGATCATGGTCGGCGTCGGGCTCGACACGGTGAAGCAGATCGAGAGTCAGCTGCAGCAGCGTAACTACGAAGGGTTCCTGCGCTGATGAGAATGTTGCTGATGGGTCCGCCCGGGGCGGGCAAGGGTACGCAGGCAAAGGTGCTTGCCGATCGCCTGAATATCCCGGCCGTGTCCACCGGCGACATCTTCCGTGCGAACGTGAAGGACGAGACGCCGCTCGGTGTCGAGGCGAAGCGCTACATGGACGCCGGCGACTACGTCCCGGACGAGATCACGAACGCGATGGTGCGCGACCGGCTGTCCGAGGCCGACGCCGGCGAGGGCTTCCTGCTCGACGGGTACCCGCGGACGCTGGCCCAGGTCGGCACGCTGGACGAGATCATCGCCGACCACGGCCACAAGCTGGACGCCGTGGTGGCGCTGGTCGCGGACACCGACGTCCTGGTCGGCCGGATGCTCAAGCGGGCCCAGTCGGAGGGTCGCTCGGACGACTCCGAAGAGGTCATCCGGCACCGGCAGGACGTGTACGCCGCCGAGACCAAGCCGCTGCTCGCGGTGTACGGCGAGCGCGGCCTGCTGGTCGAGGTCGACGGCGTCGGCGAGATCGACGAGGTCAGCGAACGTGTCCTGGCCGCGCTGAAGTCGATCACGGAGTAACGAACGCACGTGATCTTCAAGGACCGCGGTATCGAGATCAAGACCCGCGAGCAGATTCTGGCGATGCGCACGGCCGGCCTGGTGGTCGGCCGCACGCTGGAGCTGCTCCGTGGTGCGGTGCAGGCCGGCATCACCACCGGCGAGCTGGACGCGATCGCGGAGGACAACATCCGGTCGTCCGGCGCGACGCCGTCGTTCAAGGGGTACCACGGGTTCACCGGGTCGATCTGCGCGTCGGTGAACGACGAGATCGTGCACGGCATCCCGGGCGACCGGGTGCTGGCCGACGGCGACCTGATCTCGATCGACTGCGGTGCGATCGTCGACGGCTGGCACGGCGACGCCGCGATCACGGTCCCGGTCGGCGGTCCGGACGCGGTGGCCGACGAGCTGCTCGACCTGGCCCGGATCTGCGAGGAGTCGATGTGGCGCGGGTTCGCGGCCGCACGGCTCGGTGGACGGCTGTCCGACATCTCGGCGGCCGTCGAGGCGCACGTCCGCGCGAACTCGCCGTACGGGATCGTCGAGGACTTCGTCGGGCACGGGATCGGCTCGGCCATGCACCAGCCGCCGAACGTGCCGAACTTCGGCCGTCCCGGCAAGGGGCCGAAGCTGGTCGAGGGACTGGCGCTCGCCGTCGAGCCGATGCTCACCCTCGGCAAGCAGGAGAACCACACGCTCGAGGACGACTGGACCGTGGTCACCGACGACGGCGAGCCCGCCGCACACACCGAGCACACGTTTACTCTCACTCCGCAAGGACCGTGGGTGCTGACTGCCCTGGACGGCGGCGAGGCAAAACTCGCGGAGCTCGGCGTCACGTTCGGCCCGCTCGCCGACTGACAGGCCCAGTGCGTCCACCCGTTGGGGGACGCGGAGCGGACCGGGGCTGAGGCACACTTGAGGCATGCCCCAGTACCAGCCGCATCAGCGATTCACCGAAGCCGACCGCGACAAGATCGCCGGGCGGTTGCGGGACGCGTTCGCGGACGGGCGGCTGGACCAGCCGGAGTTCTCGTCGCGTCTCGACCAGCTGTACGCGGTCCAGACGTACGGCGAGCTCGAGCCGCTGGTGCGTGACCTGCCGCCGGTACGGACGTACCAGACACCCGAGGTGGTCAAGGACACCAAGCCCGCGCCGGAGCCGGGCAGCTTCCCGGAGCGGAAGAAGGAGAACCACCCCGGTCGTCGTGGCGGCGCGATCGGCGGTTTCACCGGTGTGGTGGCGATCAACGTCGTGATCTGGTTCGTGATCGGGCTCGGCAACGGCGGGCACTGGCCGCACTTCTGGCCGGTCTGGCTGCTGATCCCGTGGGCGATCATCGCCCTCGGCGGCCTCGGCAGACGCCGTTGACAGCAAGGGCACCTCTCCCGATCCCGCGGCTGCGGCCGGTGTGGGCGTGGCAGCTGCATCAGGGGGGCCGCCGTCGTCTATGTGGTCTGGTTCGTGGTCGCCGTACCGCTGGCGATCGTCGGACTGTTGCTGGAGCCGCGCTGGGTCGGGTGGTTCGTACTGGTCTGGTTCCTGGCCCTGGTCGGGCTCACGCTCGGCCTGCGGATCGGGGAGAACCGCCGGCGGCACGCGTGGGCCGACGCCGCGGGGCAGCTCGGCTGGCGGCTCAGTGCGTCCGGCGACGAGCTGCTGGATCGTTGGCCGTTCCCACCGTTTGACGTTGACCGGGAGGCCGAGGTCACGGAGGTGACGTCCGGCCGGCATCGCGGGCGGGAGTTCTGGACGGGGCGGTTCCGGTACAAGGTACGGCGGCGTGAGCTCGGCTTCGACTTCCTTGATCTGCAGGTGGATCGGCCGCTGCCGCCGTTGCAGGTGCTACCCGCGCAGCTGGCTCCGGTCGCGGCGGCGAGCCTGTTGCCGTTGCCGATCACCGTCGACGGGCTGTCCACACAGTACCGGTTGTTCAACGGGCGTGAGGATCATGCGCTGGCGGTCCTGCATCCGCGGGCGGCCGAGGCGCTGGCCGGCGTACCGGAGTTCGGCTTCAGCTGTGAGGGGCGGCGGTTCGTCGCGATCCTTCCGGCGTACCGCGATTCCGGCACCGCCCTCGCCCAGCTCGACGCGGCCTGCGATCTGCTCGACCTGATGCCCGAGCAGCTCTGGCGCGCCGGCGAACAGTGGGCCGCTACGCGCTCCTGAGCAGTCCCACGAGCGCGGACAATCCCTCGTCCCCATGCCCGGCAGCAACCGCCTCGGCCAGCAATTCACCCATCGGAACCAGGAGCCTGGGATCGACGCCTTGTGTTTGTGCTGCGGTGACCAGGTTCTCGTAGGCAGCTGCCTGCATCGCGAGATTCGACCCGGCCGTATCCACAGGGCCGTTGTCGAGTTCCCCGGCCATGCGAGGGATGCTGGCCAGCATTGCCGTCAGCCACGGGGACAGGAACTGCTCGGTGAAGGCAGTCGCAGGCACGCCCGCGTTGGCCATCAGGGCGAGTGCGTGCTGGGCGCCGCCGAACATCCCGTACATCGCGCTCAGCAACGCGATGTCGTACAGCGCCGCCAGCCCCGGATCCTCCCCGACGTACGCCGGTCGGGCAAGCACCGACAGCTCCGCGCGGTACTTCTCGAACGCTTCCGGTACGCCGCTGTAGAAGATGAACGCCCCGGGCGTGCCGATCATCGCGGGGACGGCCATGATGCCGCCGTCGAGGTACGAAGCGCCGAACCGTTCCGCGGTGGTCCTGGACTGTTCCGGGGTGCTGTTGGTCAGGTTGACGACCGTCCGGCCGGTGAGATCGACGCCGTCCAAGGTCGCGCGGACCGTCGCGTCGACGAGCAGGCAGACGATGACCAGCGGACTGGCGGCGACGGCGTCCGCCGGAGTGCCGGCGCGGGTGGCGCCGAGCTCGTCGAGTTCGGGGGAGCGGCCGGGGGTGCGGTTCCAGACGGTGGTCGGGTGG
The DNA here is from genome assembly GCF_017876295.1 of Kribbella aluminosa. Lineage (NCBI taxonomy): Bacteria > Bacillati > Actinomycetota > Actinomycetes > Propionibacteriales > Kribbellaceae > Kribbella > Kribbella aluminosa. The sequence goes on from NZ_JAGINT010000001.1 coordinate 806,167, forward strand.
CCGGCGGCCAGCAAGGCGCGGGCGAGGGCGGTTCCCATCGCGCCGAGCCCCAGGACGGTGACAGGTGTCTTCATGCCGTCCACCCTGGCGTCAACGCTTTAAGATGGACAAGTACCCACTAAATAGTCAGGTACTGACAGAAAGGTAAGTATGCGCCCGTACACCTGTGGCCTGGACGCCGCGGCCGACGTGATCGGCGGGAAGTGGAAGCCGCGCATCCTGTGGGCGCTGCACCACGGGCCGATGCGGTTCGGGGAGCTGCGCCGGGAGATCTCCGGGGTGACCGAGAAGATGCTGATCCAGCAGTTGCGGGAGCTGGAGTCGCGGGCCATCGTGCACCGCGAGGTCTTCCACCAGGTGCCACCCAAGGTCGAGTACTCACTCACCGGACTCGGAGTGTCACTCAATGCGGCGTTGATGCCGCTGGACTACTGGGGCGCCGAGCACATGGCGGAGCTGGAGAGTACCCGCTGAGGGCTCAATTGGGCTCAATCGCGCGCGTGGCGTAGACTCTTTCCTTGGCTCTTTGTAGCCATAGCCAGTCACGTCTACAGAAGTGCGAGGACATGCCCAAAAAAGAGGGAGTTATCGAACTCGAGGGCACCATCGTCGAGGCCCTGCCGAACGCGATGTTCCGTGTTGAGCTGTCCAACGGGCACAAGGTGCTCGCGCACATCAGCGGCAAGATGAGGCAGCACTACATTCGGATCCTCCCCGAGGACCGGGTCGTCGTGGAGCTGTCGCCGTACGACCTCACCAGGGGTCGGATCGTCTATCGGTACAAGTAACACCCACCAACACCTGTCGAAGAAAGTAGCTCGATGAAGGTCAATCCGAGCGTCAAGAAGATCTGCGACAAGTGCAAGGTGATCCGCCGGCACGGCCGGGTCATGGTGATCTGCGAGAACCCGCGGCACAAGCAGCGGCAGGGCTGACAAAGCCTCTCGCAGTAACACGGCACTTTCGCACCACAGCGCGCATGCTCGTCCGGGATCCGTTCTGGACGTCGCCCCCGGAACAGAGGCCGGGGCCCTGCCGGTGAATCGTCACAGAGACACCGAGGCGGGCGGGGACGCAGCGCGCCGCCACACCTCTGCCGACGAAAGGAACACCGCCACATGGCACGCCTCGTAGGAGTGGACCTGCCGCGCGACAAGCGCATCGAGGTCGCTCTGACGTACATCTTCGGTGTGGGCCGCACGCGCGCCCTGGAAACGCTGAAGAACACCGGGGTCTCCCCGGACAAGCGCGTCCACGAGCTGGGCGACGACGAGCTGGTCAAGCTCCGGGACTGGATCGAAGGCAACTACAAGATCGAAGGTGACCTCCGTCGCGAGGTGACCGCGGACATCCGCCGCAAGATCGAGATCGGGTCGTACCAGGGTCGCCGGCACCGCAGCGGGCTTCCGGTGCGCGGTCAGCGCACGCGGACCAACGCCCGTAGCCGCAAGGGCCGCCGTAAGGCGATCGCCGGCAAGAAGAAGAAGTGACCCGGATGACTTTCGACCACCCCAGGAGCAACTGAATGCCTCCCAAGAGCCGCACGGCGGCCGGCGCGAAGAAGGTGCGCCGCAAGGAGAAGAAGAACGTGGCCGCCGGCCACGCGCACATCAAGAGCACGTTCAACAACACGATCGTGACGATCACCGACCCGACCGGCGCGGTCATCTCGTGGGCCTCCGCGGGCACCGTCGGCTTCAAGGGTTCGCGCAAGTCGACCCCGTTCGCCGCGCAGATGGCCGCCGAGGCCGCTGGGCGCCGGGCGATGGAGCACGGCATGCGCAAGATCGACGTGTTCGTCAAGGGTCCCGGCTCCGGCCGTGAGACCGCGATTCGTTCGCTGGGTGCGGTCGGCCTCGAGGTCGGCACCATCCAGGACGTCACCCCAGTCGCCCACAACGGTTGCCGCCCGCCGAAGCGGCGCCGGGTCTGATCCAGAGAGGTAGGTAGCGAACCATGGCCCGTTACACCGGACCTATGACCAAGAAGTCGCGCCGTCTCGGGGTCGACCTCGTCGGTGGCGACAAGGCGTTCGAGCGTCGTCCGTACCCGCCGGGTATGCACGGCCGCGGCCGCCCGAAGGAGAGCGAGTACCTGCTCCAGCTGCGCGAGAAGCAGAAGGCGCGTTACTCGTACGGCGTTCTCGAGAAGCAGTTCCGCCGGTACTACGAGGAGGCCTCGCGGCGCTCCGGCAAGACCGGTGACAACCTGCTGCAGATCCTGGAGTCCCGGCTGGACAACGTGGTGTACCGCTCCGGTCTCGCCCGTACCCGCCGCCAGGCCCGCCAGCTCGTCGTGCACGGTCACTTCACCGTGAACGGCGTCAAGGTGAACATCCCGTCGTACCGTGTCTCCGCCCACGACATCATCGATGTCAAGGGGAAGTCGGTCGAGACGACGCCGTTCATCATCGCCCGCGAGACGCACGCCGAGCGTGTCGTCCCGGCGTGGCTCGAGGTGATGCCCGAGCGGCTGCGGATCCTCGTCCACCAGCTGCCGACCCGGCAGCAGATCGACACCCAGGTCGCCGAGCACCTGATCGTCGAGCTCTACTCGAAGAACTGACCCGGTGCCGGCCGGCGGTCCACGGACCGCCGGCCGGTCCGGTGCGTTCTTCACCACTCGCGGCCTCAAATAGTGGTCGTCGCGACGAAAGAAGGAACCAGAAGTGCTTATCGCACAGCGCCCATCCCTGACCGAAGAGGTCGTCGACGAGTACCGCTCGCGGTTCGTGATCGAGCCGCTGGAGCCGGGCTTCGGTTACACCCTCGGTAACTCGATCCGCCGGACCCTGCTGTCCTCCATCCCGGGGGCGGCGGTCACCAGCATCAAGATCGACGGTGTCCTGCACGAGTTCTCCACCGTGGCCGGGGTGAAGGAAGACGCCACCCAGCTGATCCTGAACCTGAAGGACCTGGTGGTCTCCTCCGAGCACGACGAGCCGGTCACCATGTACCTGCGCAAGCAGGGCCCCGGTGACGTCACCGCCGCCGACATCGCGCCGCCGGCCGGTGTCGAGGTGCACAACCCGGACCTGAAGATCGCCACCCTGAACGAGAAGGGCCGGCTCGAGATGGAGCTGGTCGTCGAGCGCGGCCGCGGCTACGTGTCCGCCGTACAGAACAAGTCCGCGGACGCCGAGATCGGCCGGATGCCGGTCGACTCGATCTACTCGCCGGTCCTCAAGGTCACCTACAAGGTCGAGGCCACCCGGGTCGAGCAGCGCACCGACTTCGACCGCCTGGTGGTCGACGTCGAGACCAAGCCGTCGATGCTGCCCCGCGACGCCGTCGCGTCGGCCGGTAAGACCCTGGTCGAGCTGTTCGGGCTGGCCCGCGAGCTGAACGTCGAGGCCGAGGGCATCGACATCGGCCCGTCGCCGGTCGACGAGCAGATGGCCGCCGATCTGGCGCTGCCGGTCGAGGACCTGCAGCTGACCGTCCGGTCGTACAACTGCCTGAAGCGCGAGGGCATCCACACCGTGGGTGAGCTGATCTCGCGCAGCGAGCAGGACCTGCTGGACATCCGGAACTTCGGCTCCAAGTCCATCGACGAGGTCAAGCTGAAGCTGGCCGAGATGGGCCTGTCGCTGAAGGACTCCCCGCCCGGGTTCGACCTCCGCGCCGCGTCCGGTGCCTACGGCAACGAGGCGGACGACGAGGACGAGAGCTTCGCCGAGACCGAGCAGTACTGAGCCGACCTTGCACCCGTCGGGCCCTACATCCCTTCGGCCCGACGGGCCTTAGATTCCTGGAGTTACGAGATGCCAACCCCCACCAAGGGTGCCCGCCTGGGCGGCAGCCCGGCGCACGAGAAGCTGATCCTCAGCAACCTCGCGACGTCGCTGTTCGAGCACGGCGCGATCACCACCACCGCGGCCAAGGCCAAGCGCCTGCAGCCGCTGGCGGAGCAGATGATCACCAAGGCCAAGCGCGGTGACCTGAACTCGCGCCGCCAGGTGATGAAGCGGATCAAGGACAAGAGCATCGTGCACGTGCTCTTCACCGAGATCGGCGAGCGGTACGCCGACCGTCCGGGCGGCTACACCCGGATCACCAAGCTGGGCCCGCGCAAGGGCGACAACGCCCCGATGGTGAAGATCGAGCTGGTCGAGGCGCTGTCCGACTCGCCGAAGGCGAAGAAGACCGACGCCAAGAAGGCCCCGGCGAAGAAGGCCGCCGCTGCCGAGACCAAGGTCGAGGACAAGGTCGAGGACGCTCCGGCGGAGGACGCCAAGGTCCAGGACGTCGTGGCCGGCAAGTACGACAACTCCGCTGCCCCGAACGCCGACGGCTCCGCGCCGGAGGGCTACACGGTCAAGGGCAACGAGGACTCGATGAAGTACCACACCACCGAGTCGCCGTGGTACGACAAGACCGTCGCCGAGGTCTGGTTCAAGACCGCCGAGGACGCCGAGGCGGCTGGTTTCGCCAAGGCCGGCGGTTCGGACGCCGACGACAAGTAAGTCTGCTGACGAGGCCCCCGCACCGGACGGTGCGGGGGCCTCGTTGCGTTAGATTGGCGTGTGCGCTGGCGGATTGATCTTCGGTACGACGGAGCGGCCTTTCACGGGTGGGCCCGTCAGGAGGATCTCCGTACCGTGCAGGGCGAGCTGGAGGAGGCGCTGCGCGTCGTACTGCGCTTGCCGGAGTCGCCGACCGTGACCTGTGCCGGGCGGACGGACACCGGCGTACACGCGCGCGGGCAGGTCACTCACGTGGACCTGGAAGGCCCTGTGGATCCGCTACGGCTCCTCAGGGGGCTGAACGGCGTACTCCCCGCGGACGTGGCTGTTACAGCCCTGACGGCGGCTCCAGAGGGTTTTGACGCCCGGTTCTCGGCGCTGGCCAGGCGGTACGTGTACCGGCTGTGCGACGACCCTGCCGGCTGGGACCCGCTGACGCGGGGTCATGTGCTGCGGGTGGGACGGCCGATGGACGTGGACCGTATGAACGCTGCCGCGACCAGGCTGCTCGGAGAGCACGACTTTGCCGCGTTCTGCAAGAAGCGGGAGGGCGCCAGCACCGTCCGGGCGTTGCTGGAGTTCTCGTGGCGGCGGACGGGTCCTGGGCTGCTGGAGGGCACTGTGATCGCGGACGCGTTCTGCCACTCGATGGTGCGCGCACTTGTGGGTTCCATGCTCCCCGTGGGGGACGGGCGGCGGGAGGTGGCGTGGCCGGGCGCAGTACTGGCCGGCAAGGTGCGGGACTCCGCTGTGTCCGTGCTGCCGGCGCACGGGTTGACGCTGGAGGAAGTGCGTTACCCGGCGGACGACGAGCTGGCCGCGCGGGCGTTGCAGGCGCGGCAGGTGCGAGGAGAGGTACATCAGCGTGGGTGACCACTTCTTTTCGGCGGAGCCCCAGTCGGCCGACGTACGGCGTACCGTCGAGGCCAGGATCTGGGACAAGCCGTATGTGTTCACAACGGCGACCGGGGTGTTCTCCCGGGACCGGTTGGACATCGGTACGTCGGTTCTGTTGCGTTCGGTGGACGCGCCTACGGGGCCGGGGACGTTCCTGGACCTGGGGTGTGGGTACGGGCCGATCGCTTGTGCGCTGGCGGTGGAGGCACCGGAGGCGACCGTGTGGGCGGTCGACGTGAACAACCGCGCGCTGGAGCTCGCCGAGCTGAACGCGAAGGCCGCTGGGGTCGGGGACCGGGTACGTGCCGCGTTGCCGGACGACGTACCCGATGACGTGCGGTTCGACCAGCTCTGGTCGAATCCGGCGATCCACATCGGCAAGGCCGAGCTGCACAAAATGCTGCTGCACTGGCTCGGCCGGCTTGCCCCCGGCGGCGTGGGATGGTTCGTCGTCGGCAAGAACCTGGGCGGCGACTCCCTGCAACGCTGGATGACCGATCAGGGCTACCCGTGCACCCGGGTCGCCAGCGCCAAGGGTTTCCGGGTCCTGCGTGCAACGAACGCGGGTCCGGCACCGTCCTGAGGACATGGAGGCAGCCTTGGCGGCAGCGGAGGTGCGGGTCGAACCGGTCGACTTCGAGGTGTGGGTCACCGCCAAGGCCGACGCGTTGCTGCGGTTCGCCTATGTGCTGACCGGAGACGCCAACCTGGCCGAGGATGCCGTACAGGATGCGCTGACGACCGCCTGCGCGCGCTGGGGGCGGGTGAGTCGTGCGGACGACCCCGAGGCGTACGTGAAGCGGATGGTGGTGAACGCGCACATCTCCTGGTGGCGGCGGTTCCGGCGGCGGGAGGCTCCTGTCGACGACCCGGTGCGGACGGCCCGTGCGGTTCCGGACGGTACGGCGCAGCGGGCGGAGGCGGACGCCATCTGGGACCTGTGTGCGACCTTGCCGGACAAGCAGCGGGCTGCCGTCGTACTGCGGTTCTACGAGGAGCTGTCGTACGCCGAGATCGCCCAGCTGCTGCACTGTGCGGAAGCAACGGCACGGTCGCACGTACATCGAGCCCTGGCCGCTCTGAAGACCACACTGGGCCAGCAGGAGAGCACGGAAGGAGCCGAGGATGCCTGAGCACGACCCTGAGCAAGAGCTCGGCCCCAAGATCACTTCGGCGCTACAGGACCACGCTGGTCTCACAGGCACCCAGAAGACCGGGCTGGCACGTGAGGCGCGTCGCCGCGTGCACAGGCGTCGGCAGACGTGGTCGGTGGCCGCTGGTGCGGTGCTGGTTGCTGCGGTGGCAGGTGGTGTGTGGGGGGTCGTGGGTAACGAGTCCCCGGTTTCTTCCAGTCACAGCGATGCTGGCTTGGCTCCTGCTGCCGGTACGGCGCAGGGCAGCAACGGAATCGCCGAGCCGAAGGTAGCCGGCGTCGGCTGCCCGTCGGTGCCTGCCATCCAGCGGGCTGGCGGGCCGAACGCGTTGCCGGCTGGTACCGGTCTTGACGTGAGTACGCCGGTCACGGGCTTGAAGGCATGCCGCTACAAGATGTCCGACGGCACATTGCTCGGGCAGCAGGTGTTTGACGCCACCGTGGCGCAGCAGGTGGTCGACGCGATCAAGGTCCTCCCGGAGCGCAACCCGGCGCTCCCGGTCTTCAAGTGCGCCCCCCAGACCGCGAAGCCGGCCGAGGCGATCGTCCTGCGCTTCGACACGGCGGACGGCGTACGAGAGATCTGGGTCGAGTACGACGGCTGCATGTCACCCGGCTTCTTCACCGGCACGCACACGTACGGCCTGTACGCCGCTCCCTTGAAGCTGTTCATGACCGGCGAGGTCCGCCCGTCCGGCAGCACCTACCTGAACGCCCTGCAAGGCTGGTAGTCAGTCGAGCTCGTTGGTGGTCCTGTCCGGCCGAGCCAGCGGCCGGACATTGTCGGGCCGCTCGCCCGTCCCCTTGTACACACCAGGACGGTCGGCGTCGGTGTGAACGCCCAGGAACTCCCGGAGCTTGGCGATCTCCGCGGCGGTCGGCGCATTCGCCTGTCTCATGGCACCGTCCGCCTGCTGCCCGTCCATCCGCACCTGTTCCTCACCTAGGCCCGCCCCGATCATAGGGACACCTCAGGTCCGCAACCCCCACCTACCGCGCAGGCGCACCACCCGTACGTCGACTCCCGGCCCGCCATCCCTCCCGAGCCGCGGCCGAACCCCGCCCACCCACACCAACCCCCGAAGTACGCGCCGACAATAACGGTTCGCCCGGATCAGGGCGGGCCGTCAGACTGGGGGAATGGGTCACGTGGATGTCGCCGGGGTCGGGTACGAGTTGCCGGACGGGCGGGTGTTGCTGGACGACATCACGTTTCGGGTGGGGGACGGGGCGAAGGTCGCGCTGGTCGGGGCGAACGGGTCGGGCAAGACCACGCTCACGCGGATCATCGCTGGTGACCTGAAACCGCACAGTGGCAGCATCGCGCGGTCCGGTGGGCTGGGGGTGATGCGGCAGTTCGTCGGCTCCGTGCGGGACGAGTCGACGGTTCGGGACCTGTTGCTGGGGGTCGCGCCGCAGGCGATTCGGGAGGCGGCGGCCAAGCTGGACAAGGCCGAGCTGGCGATGATGGAGGCCGACGACGAGAAGACCCAGCTCAGGTACGCGCAGGCGGTGGCGGACTGGGGGGAGGTCGGTGGGTACGACGCCGAGGTGCTCTGGGACGTCTGTACGACGGCCGCGCTGGGTATCCCGTTCGACCGGTGCCGCTGGCGTGCGGTGAAGACGTTGTCCGGTGGTGAGCAGAAGCGCCTGGTCCTGGAGGCGTTGCTGCGCGGGCCGGAGCAGGTGCTGATGCTGGACGAGCCGGACAACTACCTCGACGTACCAGGGAAGCGGTGGCTGGAAGAGCAGCTGCGTACCTCTGACAAGACCGTGCTGTTCATCAGCCACGACCGGGAGCTGCTGGCCAACACCGCTACCCGCATCGTGACGGTGGAGCTCGGCGCGGCCGGCAACAACGCGTGGACGCACGGTGGGGGCTTCGCGACGTACCACGAGGCTCGGCAGCACCGGTTCGAGCGCTTCGAGGAGCTACGGAAGCGCTGGGACGAGGAGCACGCGAAGCTGCGCGCACAGATGCTGATGTACAAGCAGAAGGCGGCGTACAACTCCGACATGGCGTCGCGGTACCGGGCCTCGCAGACACGGCTGCGCAAGTTCGAAGAGGCTGGTCCGCCGCAGGCGCTGCCGCGCGAGCAGAAGGTCAGCATGCGCCTCACCGGCGGCCGTACCGGTAAGCGGGCGGTCGTGTGCACAGCACTCGAGCTGACCGGGCTGATGAAGCCCTTCGACCTGGAGGTCTGGTACGGCGAGCGTGTGGCCGTGCTGGGGTCGAACGGCTCCGGGAAGTCGCACTTCCTCCGGCTGCTCGCTACTGGCGGCTCTGACCCGGACGTGGAGCACCAGCCGATCGGCGCCACCCAAGAATTGCAGAGCCCGATCGCGCCTGTGGCGCACGCGGGCAAGGCGAAGCTCGGTGCGCGCGTAAGGCCCGGCTGGTTCGCGCAGACGCACGAGCACCCGGAGCTCCTCGGTAGGACCTTGCTGGAGATCCTGCACCGTGGCGACGACCACCGTGACGGCATGGGGCGCGAGTTAGCCTCACGGAAGCTGGACAGGTACGAGCTGGCGCATGCGGCCGAGCAGACCTTCGACAGCCTGTCAGGTGGTCAGCAGGCCCGTTTCCAGATCCTCATGCTCGAGCTGTCCGGTGCAACCCTGCTCCTGCTCGACGAGCCCACCGACAACCTGGACGTCGAGTCCGCCGAGGCCCTGGAGGAGGGCCTGGACTCTTTTGACGGCACGGTCCTCGCCGTCACCCACGACCGCTGGTTCGCCCGCGGCTTCGACCGCTACCTCGTCTTCGGCGCCGACGGCTCCGTCTACGAACCGGCCGAGCCCGTCTGGGACGAAGGCCGCGTCGACCGGGCCCGCTAGGGCTGGAGGCACCAGCCGTCGCGGTAGGCGGCCCCAGTGGGCGGCGTTGTTCTCCCAGTACGCCGGGAGTCCCATCAGCAGGTCCGTGTCGGCGGAGTGATCTCCAGCGCCAGCTGGGTACGACATCACGGCGAGCTGGTTGACGCGCTCGGCGACCTGGCGGAAGTAGTCCTCCCGAGCGGTACGACGACCAGCAGGACGACCGTGAGCCGGCGCCGGCGGGACCAGGATCGCCGGCGGCGTCTCACCCGCGCGGCTTCAGACCGTCGTACACGATCCCCAGCATCCGGTCCCGTACGTCGGGTTCGAGGCCGGCCGCGGTGGCACCGCGGGACGCGCCGATCAGCAGCGCGTAGACCTCGGCGAACCGGACGTCCGGACGGACCGCGCCGGTCTTCTGCGCCGCGGTGAGCAGCCCGTCGAACGCCTCCCGCATCCCGCGCCCGGCCGCCCGCGCCTCCTCGCCGGCTGCCGCCCCGGACGCGGTCAGCGCCTCGGCGATCGCCAGCTTCGACGCCGACTCCGAGACCACCTGGGTGAAGAACTCGTAGAACGCCGCGCCCGGATCCGCGCTGCCGGCCAGCTGCAGCGCCCGGTCCCGGAGCCGCTCCAGGCGCAGCGTCAGGACCGCCTCGAGCAGCTCGGTCTTGGTCGCGAAGTGCCGGAACACGGTGGCGATCCCGACCCCGGCCAGCTTCGCCACGTCGTCCGTGGACGCTCCCGGCGACCGCCCGAAGACGTCGTCCGCCGCCGTCATGATCCTGGCCCGGTTGTCCCGCGCGTCTGCCCGCACCCCAGCTCCCCTCCGTCGCCCCTCCGAAGCCATCAGCCTAGAAGACGCCGGGAACCCTGATCCGGTTGTAAACGAAGTTACAACTCCATATATTCGATAGTCAGTACTCCGTTTAACTCCTGTGAGGATTCCGATGACTCCTGAAGAGGTCTTCCTGAAGCTGGTCCAAGGCGTCGCCGACCGCGACTTCGCCGCACTGCCGGAGCTGTACGCCGAGCAGACCGACGTCCGGCACCCGATGCACCCGTACGGCGACCGCCCGCTGCTCAGCCGGGACGCGCTCCGCGAGCACTTCGGCGGCGTCGGTCCGCGGGTCACCGAGGTGGTGCGCTTCCAGCCGGACAACATCCGCGTGCACCGGACGACCGACCCGGAGGTGATCGTCGCCGAGTTCGAGTACGCCGGGACGATTCTCGCCACCGGCGAGCCGTTCCGGGTGCCGGCGATCTTCGTCCTCCGGGTCCGCGACGGGCTCATCGTGGAGTCCCGGGACTACATCGACCACCTGGCGATGATCCGCGCCCGCGGCCAGGTCGACGAACTGGTCGCCCAGCTGATGGAACCGGCGGGCGCCGAGGCCGCGTCCTAGTCCGCAGAGGCGCCGGATGGCCCCGGACCGAGGCACCAAACCCCGCCCGGGGCCATCTCCAATTTCAGTACTCCAACCGCCGGCGCCCAGCCTCACCCGCGCCCGGCGAGTGCAGTGGGGGAGCGGGTCAGCGGTCGCCCATCGGGACGTACTGGGCGCCGCGTTCGCCGGTGTAGATCTGCTTCGGGCGGGCGATCTTCTGGTCGCTGTCGCCGAGCATCTCCAGCCATTGTGCCAGCCAGCCGGACGTCCGCGGGATCGCGAACAGCACGGTGAACATCTCCGGCGGGAACTGCAGCGCCTCGTAGATCAGGCCCGAGTAGAAGTCGACGTTCGGGTAGAGCTTGCGGGACACGAAGTACTCGTCCTCCAGCGCGATCTTCTCCAGCTCGACGGCGATCTTCAGCAGCGGGTTGATCCCGGTCACCTCGAACACGTCGTCGGCGGCCCTTCTTGATGATCTTCGCCCGCGGGTCGTAGTTCTTGTAGACCCGGTGGCCGAAGCCCATCAGCCGCTCTTCGCCGTTCTTCACGCCCTCGATGAACGCCGGCACGTTGTCGACGGTGCCGATCCGGCGGAGCATCTTCAGCACCGCCTCGTTGGCGCCGCCGTGCAGCGGTCCGTAAAGGGCGGCGATGCCGCCGGTGACCGCGCTGTACGGGTCGACCTGCGTCGAGCCGATCGCGCGAACCGCGTTGGTGGACGCGTTCTGCTCGTGGTCGGCGTGCAGGATGAACAGGATCTCCAGGGCCCGCACCAGCCGGTCGTCGGCGGCGTACTTCGGCTCGCTCATCTTGAACAGCATCGACAAGAAGTTGGCCGCGTAGCTGAGCTCGTTGTCCGGGTAGACGTACGGCTTGCCCTGCGCGTGCCGGAACGCGAACGCGCCCAGCGTCGGCATCTTCGCGATCAGCCGGCGGATCTGCAGCGCCCGCGACTCCTCGTTGAAGATCTCCCGCGACTCCGGGTAGAACGTGGACAGCGCGCCCACCGAGGCGAGCAGCATGCCCATCGGGTGCGCGTCGTACCGGAAGCCCTGCATGAAGGTCTTCAGGTTCTCGTGCACGAACGTGTGATACGTCACGTCGTGCGCCCAGGCCTCGTACTCCGCCTTGTTCGGCAGCGAGCCGTTCACCAGCAGGTACGCGACCTCGAGGTAGTTCGACTGCTCGGCGAGCTGCTCGATCGGGTACCCGCGGTACTCGAGGATGCCCTTGTCGCCGTCGATGAACGTGACGGAGGAACGGGTGGAGGCGGTGTTGACGAACCCCGGGTCGTAGGTGGCCAGGCCACCGTCGCCGTCGGTTGCACTGATCTGCTTGAGATCTGCGGCACGGATGGTGCCATCGGTGATGGCAAGGTCGAAGTCCTTGCCGGTCCGGTTGTCCCGGACGGTGAGCGACTGTTCGGTCACGATGCCCTCTTCGGAAGCTGGCGTCATCGCCTGGTTGAATGAGGGTAGATCAGCCGGCGGGACGCGGGTCTGGACTGCAATCTTCACCGCTAAACTAGTGCGGTCCTCAGCTCGTTCCAAGCCGGGGTCGGTTCGGCGGCGTTGGCTCACTTTGACCGCTGCGTGCCGTCGCCGGTATTCTGGGCTGCTGTTGTGCGTTTCAGGTCCAGTACAGGCTCATGTCTTGTCGGCCGACCGCTCGCCGACGTCCAGTTCTGTTCAACCTCTGAGAAACGAAGGTCAACGACCGTGCGCACGTACAGCCCGAAGCCTGCTGACGTCACCCGTGAGTGGCACGTGATCGACGCCACCGACGTCACGCTCGGTCGGCTCGCCGTCCAGATCGCAACCCTGCTGCGCGGCAAGCACAAGCCGACGTTCGCCCCGCATGTGGACGGTGGGGACTTCGTCGTCGTCGTCAACGCCTCCAAGGTGGCGCTGTCCGGCACCAAGCGGACCGACAAGCTTGCCTACCGCCACTCGGGTCACCCGGGTGGTCTGACCGCCACGCCGATCGGCGAGATCCTCGACAAGGACCCGCGCAAGGCCGTGGAGAAGGCCGTCTGGGGCATGCTCCCGAAGAACCGCCTGAGCCGGAAGCTGCTCACCAAGCTGAAGGTGTACGCCGGCCCGGAGCACCCGCACACGGCCCAGCAGCCGAAGCCGTTCGAGATCACCCAGATCGCCCAGTAAGCGATCGACGAACCAGGTAAACGAGGATTCACAGCGTGAGCGACATCACCACCGAGACCGAAGAGCTCGACACCGAGGTCCCCATCGACACCGAGGGCCCGGTCGCCTACACCTCCGAGACCAACCCGGCTCCGGAGCAGCGCGCCGAGACGGGTCGGGTCGCGGTCATCAACCCGGCCGGCGCCACTGGTCGCCGCAAGGAGGCCGTCGCCCGCGTGCGGATCGTCCCGGGCACCGGCAAGTGGAAGATCAACGGCAAGGACCTTGACGTCTACTTCCCGAACAAGGTGCACCAGCAGCACGTGAACGAGCCGTTCGTCGTCGCAGGCCTCGAGGGCTCGTACGACGTGATCGCCCGGATCAACGGCGGCGGCATCACCGGCCAGGCCGGTGCGCTGCAGCTCGGCGTGGCCCGCTGCCTGAACGCGGCGGACCTCGAGGCCAACCGCCCGGGTCTGAAGAAGGCCGGTCTGCTCACCCGCGACGCGCGGATCAAGGAGCGCAAGAAGGCCGGTCTCAAGAAGGCCCGTAAGGCGCCTCAGTACAGCAAGCGCTGATCACCTGATGGGGCGTTTGTTCGGCACGGACGGATTCCGTGGCCTGGCGAACGTGGACCTGACCGCGGAGCTGGCGCTCGACCTCTCGGTCGCGGCAGCTCACGTACTCGGCGAGGCCGGTGCCTTCGAAGGGCACCGGCCACGCGCCGTTGTGGGCCGGGATCCGCGTGCCAGTGGTGAGTTCCTGGAAGCCGCCGTGGTGGCCGGTCTGGCCAGCGCCGGCGTCGACGTCGTCCGGCTCGGCGTGCTGCCGACCCCGGCCGTCGCGTACCTGACCGGCTCGACCGGCGCCGACCTCGGCGTGATGCTGTCCGCCAGCCACAACCCGATGCCGGACAACGGCATCAAGTTCCTGGCCCGCGGTGGGATCAAGCTCGACGACGCGATCGAGGACGCCATCGAGGCCCAGATGGGCGAGGAGTGGCAGCGCCCGACCGGCGCGGACGTCGGCCGGGTGAACGACGACGGCCAGGGCTTCGGGACGTACGTCGCGCACCTGGTCCGCTCGGCGCCGAACCGGTTCGACGGGCTGAAGGTCGTCATCGACTGCGCGAACGGCGCCGCCTCGGAGACCGCTCCGGAGGCGCTCCGCCGGCTGGGCGCCGAGGTGATCACGGTCGGCGCCGCGCCGGACGGCCTGAACATCAACCTGAACTGCGGATCCACGCACATCGAGGGTCTGCAGCGCGAGGTGGTCGGGCACCGCGCCGACGTCGGCATCGCGCTCGACGGCGACGCCGACCGCTGCCTGGCGGTGGACGCGAACGGCGAGCTCGTCGACGGCGACCAGATCCTCGCCGTCCTGGCGCTGGCGATGCGGGACAGCGGCCGGCTGTCGAACGACACCGTGGTCGCGACCGTGATGAGCAACCTGGGCTTCGTCCAGGCGATGGTCCGGGAGCGGATCGCGGTCGAGCAGACCAAGGTCGGCGACCGGTACGTCCTGGAGGCGATGAAGGCCGGCGGCCACAAGCTCGGCGGCGAACAGTCCGGCCACGTCATCCTCTCCGACCACGCCACCACCGGCGACGGCACCCTCACGGCGATCAACCTGCTCGCCCGAGTAGCCCAAACCGGCAAGAGCCTGGCGGACCTGGCCGGGGCCATGACCCGCCTCCCCCAGGTCCTCGTCAACGTCAAGAACGTCGACAAAACCCGCGCCGGCACCGACCCGGCCGTCCAGATCGCCGTCACCGAGGCAACCACCCGCCTGGGAGACACCGGCCGAGTCCTGCTCCGCCCCTCCGGCACCGAGCCACTCGTCCGGGTCATGGTCGAAGCCGAGTCCTCGGACACCGCCCACGAAATCGCCCACACCCTGGCCGACGTGGTCGCCTCTTCCCTGAAGCTCTGAAATACACCAAGTGCGCCGGATCTCACCGGCGCACTTGCTGTTACGGCTGGCAGAGAGCCCGGGACTCAGGCCGCCTTTGCGGAATTTCTTCGTCGCCGGTTGCAGGATTTGTTCCGGTGAACCGCCCCTCCGGCTGGCGTTTTGCTCACGGCCGGAGTTCGGCGAGCCGCCGCTCAGGTGCTGGCGCGGCTTCGGCGAGCAGCTTCGTGTACTCGTGCTGAGGGTTCAGGATCACGGCGTCGGCGGGGCCTTGTTCGACCACCTGGCCGTCGTACAGGACCATGATTTCGTCGCTGAAGTGGCGGGCGGTGGCCAGGTCGTGGGTGATGTACAGGACGCCTAGGTTTTCCTCGCGTTGGAGGTTCGCGAGGAGGTTGAGGACTCCTAGGCGGATGGATACGTCCAGCATCGAGACCGGTTCGTCGGCGACGAGGATTGCTGGTTCCGGGGCGAGGGCTCGTGCGATTGCTACTCGTTGGCGTTGGCCGCCGGAGAGTTCGTGGGGCTTGCGGTGGGCGTAGTCCTCGTCGAGGCGGACTCGGCGGAGTAGTTCGAGGACGCGCTCGCCGACCTGGTCCTGGTTGAAGCCGGGGTGGTGGAGCTTCACGGGCCGGGCGAGGTGGTGGGCGATCGAGTGGTACGGGTTCAGCGAGGCGAAGGGGTCCTGGAAGACCATCTGGACGGCTTTGCGGTACGTCGCTGCCGCCGCGCCGCGGTACCGCATCGGCTTGCCGTCGACCAGGATCTGGCCGGAAGTCGGCCGCTCGAGCTGGAGGAGGAGCTTGGCGATCGTGGACTTGCCGGAGCCGGACTGGCCGACCAGCGCGATCGTCCGGCCGGGCTGCAGTTCGAAGCTGACCTGGTCGACCGCGCGCAGGCGTGTTGTCCGCAGCCCGTTGCGCAGCCGGTACTCCTTCACCACCTCACGCATCTCGAGCACACTCACACCTGCACCTCGCTTCGCTCGGCTCCGGTGCCGGCTGTTGATCGCTCGCTCACAGCGCCTCCTGGTCGGTCTCGTCCAGAGCGAGCTCGCCGCTGCGGACGAAGCTGCCGCGTTCGCCGGTGAGGCTGGGGAACGACGACAGCAATCGCTTCGTGTACGGGTGTTTGGGCTTCGTGTAGAGCGTGAGCGCGTCGTCGAGCTCGACGATCAGGCCGGCCCGCATCACCGCGATCCGGTCGCTGATCTCCAGCAGCAGCGGAAGGTCGTGGGTGATGAAGACGACCGCGAACCCGAGCTCGGACCGCAGCCGGGTGATCTCGCGGAGGATCTCCCGCTGTACGACGACGTCCAGGGCGGTGGTCGGCTCATCCATGATCAGTACCTGCGGTTCGAGCGCGAGCGCCATCGCGATCATCACGCGTTGCCGCATGCCGCCGGACAGCTCGTGCGGGTACGCGCGGAGCCGGTCGCGGTCGACGCCGACCAGTTCGAGGAGTTCGCCGCAGCGCTCCCGGCGGTCGGCCTTGCCGAGCTCCGGCCGGTGTGTGATGAAGACGTCCTCGAGCTGTTCGGAGATCCGCAGTACCGGGTTGAGCGAGTTCATCGCGCCCTGGAAGACCATCGCGATCTTGTCCCAGCGGAACGCGCGCAGGTCGTCGCCGGTCAGCGCCGACAGGTCGATGTCGTACCCCTCCCGGGACGAGAACAGCACCCGTCCGCCGGTGATCCGCGCCGGCGGCTTGAGCAGCCGGGTGATCGCGTACGCGAGGGTCGACTTTCCGCAACCGCTTTCCCCCGCGAGGCCGAGGATCTCGCCGCGCTCCAGGGTCAGCGACACGTCCCGGACGGCGTGCACGGTGGTCTCGGCCAGGTAGTCGATGCTCAGGTCCTCGATACTCAGGACCGCGTTCATGCCGGCACGCTCCACTGGTTGCGTTCGGCCCGGGTCTGCGAGCGCAGTTTCGGGTTGATGATCTCGTCGATCGAGAAGTTGATCAGCGACAGCGCCGCGCCGAACAGCGCGATCGCCAGCCCCGGCGGCGCGAACCACCACCAGGCGCCGAGCCGGAGCGCCAGCCCGTTCTGGGCGTAGAACAGCATCGTGCCCCAGGTGAACGAGCCGGACGCGCCGAGCCCGAGGAAGGACAGCCCGGCCTCGCCGAGGATGGCGAAGATCACCGCGAACACCACCTGTGAGGCGAGCAGCGGGACCAGGTTCGGCAGGATCTCGACCAGCAGGATCCGCCAGCGTTTCTCGCCGCCGATCCGTGCCGCCAGCACGTAGTCGCGGCTGCGCACGCTGAGCGTGAACCCGCGCAGTACCCGGGCGGACCCGGCCCAGCTGGTGATCGCGAGTACGGCGGCCACCAGCCAGATCGACTTGTTCGGTACGTAGCTGGAGATCACGATCACCAGCGGCAGCCCGGGGATCACCAGCATGATGTTGGTGAGCAGCGAGAACGCCTCGTCCGTCCAGCCGCCGACGAACGCGCCGACGACGCCGAAGAACGAGGACAGCAGCAGCGTGATCGCACCGACCACGACGCCGATGATCAGCGAGCCGCGGGTGGCGTACGCGAGCTGGGCGAAGACGTCCTGCCCGCTCTGCGTCGTACCGAGCAGGAAACCGTTCCCCGGCCCGGTCAGCCCGATGTCGCGGACCGTCGACGGATTGCCGACCAGCAGCGGGCCGAGCACGCCGAACAGGATGATCAGCCCGGCGATGCCCAGACCGACCGCCAGCTTGAGGGTCATCGGAGGCAGCCGGCGCCGGGACGGGGTCGCGACGGCGACCGCCCCTTCAGTAGTGACAGTCATGGAGCCCTTCCTCAGGACCGCGCACGCGTGCGGGGGTCGATGACGCCGTACAGGAGGTCGACGAGCAGGTTCGCGCCGAGGACGGCGAGCGTGATGATCAGGAAGACGCCCTGCATCAGCGCGTAGTCGTTGTTGCCGACGGCAAGCAGCAGCGCGGACCCGATCCCCGGGTAGGAGAACACCGCCTCGGTCACGATCGACCCGGCGACCACGAACCCGAGCGAGATCGCGAATCCGGAAACCGACGGCAGAATCGCGTTCCGGGCGACGTACCGGGACCGGATCCGGCGAGGCGTCAGGCCCTTCGCCTCCGCGGTCACGACGAAGTCCTCGGACAACGTCGAGACCATCATGTTCCGCATCCCGAGCATCCAGCCGCCGATCGACGAGATGACGATCGTCAGCGCGGGCAGCGCGCCGTGGTAGAGCACCGACTGCAGGAACGGCAGGCTCCAGCTGGGCGTCACGGAGTACACGTCGTACCCGCCGCTCAGCGGGAAGACCGGCCAGGTGCTGGCGAGCAGGAAGAGCAGTAACAGCGCCAGCCAGAAGTACGGGACCGACTGCAGCATCGTGGTGAACGGGATCAGGTTGTCGATCCAGGATCCGCGCCGCCAGCCGGCCGCGCGGCCGAGCAGGATCCCGATCGCGAACGAGATCACGGTCGCGATCCCGATCAGCCCGACGGTCCAGGGCAGCGTCTGCCCGATCACCTGGGAGACCGGCGCCGGGAAGTACGCGATCGACGTACCGAGGTCGCCGGTGACCAGGTGGTGCAGATAACGCCAGTACTGCGTCCAGAGGGACGAGCTGGTGTCCGTGCCGAGCAGCGCCTGGATCGCCGCCCGGGTCGTCGGCGTGACCGGGCCTTTCGTCGCGAGCTTGGACAGCATCAGGTCGACCGGATTCCCCGGCATCAGCCGGGGAATCAGGAAGTTCAGCGTCAGCGCCGCCCACAGCGCGACCACGTAGAAGGCGAGTTTCCGCAGCAGATAGCGCACGGCCGCGCCTCAGCCGGCGGCGGGCTTGATCGTCTTGAGGACGATGCCGGCGTCCCACGCCTTCCAGGCCGCGGGCAGAACGTACAGGTTGTCCTTGGTCGGCCAGCCGGTCGCGCGGGAGGTGTTGAACTCGGTGAGCATCGAGTTCACGTACACCGGGATGTACGGCAGCTGATCCGCGACGATGCCCTGGATCTTCGCGTACGCCGCCTTCTGCGCGGCCTGGTCCGTGGTCCCCGCGGCCGCCGTGAGAGCGGCGTCGACGGCCGGGTTCGAGAACCGGGACTGGTTACCGGCCGAGGCGCTCTTGCCGACCGGCGCGGTGTTCGTGGTGGCGAGCTTGCTGTCGTAGGTGAAGTACGGGTTCGTGGACGCACCGAGGCCGACCGAGTCCAGCGACAGCTGGAACTTGCCGTTGGTCTGCGCGGCGTTCCACTCGTTCCAGGACACCTGGCTGGGCTTGAGCTCGATGCCGATCGCGGCGAGCTGCTGCTTGAGGGTGTCGTTGATCAGGATGTAGTCGCTCCACCCGGTGACGGTCTGCACGGTCAGCGAGAGGCGTTTTCCGTCCTTCGTCCGTACGCCGTCACCGCCCTTCGTCCAGCCGGCCGCGTCGAGGGCCTTGTTCGCCGCGTCGGTGTCGGCGCTCTGCGGGAGCTTCGCCGTACCGGCGTCCGCGATCCAGTTGTCGTCGCGGCCCGGGAGCAGCATCGTCGGCGACCCGACACCCGCGACACCACCGCCGGCCAGCTTCGCCAGCTGCTCGCGGTTCATCGCCAGCGAGATCGCCTTGCGTACGGCGGGATCCGTCTGCGGGCCGGTGCAGCCGAGGGCGGGGTTCGAGCAGGTCACGATGACGGTCGTCATCACGGGCGTGTTCACGTAGGTCAGGTTCTTGCCGGACTTCATGATGTTGTCGATGCCCGGCAGGTACGCGCTAGCCCAGTCGACCTTGCCCGCGACGAGTGCGGCGCTCGCGGCGTCCGCGGACGTGACCGGGAGGTACCGCACCTCCTTGATGGTCGGCTTGCCCGCTTCCCAGTACTGGTCGTTCTTGGTCAGTACGAAGCTCTGCGGCGTGTAGGACTTCACCTTGAACGGGCCGGTGCCCACCGGGTCCTTGTTGAGGTTCGTCGTCGGGTCCAAGATGTCCTTCCAGATGTGCTCGGGCACGATCGCCTGGTTGGCGAGCACGGCCGGCTCCTGCATCAGGGACTTGGACTTGAAGGTCAGTACGGCGGTGTCGTCGGAGGTCGCCTTCGCGATGGCGGCGAGCCCGGACGGGTTCAGGGCGGGCGTCTTCGCGACCAGGTTGAACGTGAAAGCTACATCCTTCGCGGTGAACGGCTGGCCGTCGTTCCACTTCACGTCGTGCCGGGTCTTGATGGTGAGCTCGGTACCGGCGGCGTTCCAGGAGAAGCCCGACGCGAGGACGGGCGTCGGCTCCGACTGCTTCGCGAAGTTGTACCAGTACAGGGGCTCGTAGATGACGCCTAGCGTCGGCTGCAGCGCCGTACTGCTGAACGGGTTGAAGTTCTCGGTAGTGATGTCGCCGGCCGCGACCGTGATCGAGGCGTCCTTGGCGGCGCCCTGGTTGCCGGTGGCGGCGCCGTTGCAGGCGGCGAGCAGCAGGGCGGCGACGGTCGCGACGGCAGCGGCGCTCACCAGGCGCCGTCCGCGGGTACCTCTCGTCGGGTTCCGGAGCATTGATCGATTCCTTTCCAACGCGGTCTTCGAACGCGTCACCCGGCACCCGCCAGGGAAGCTGGCCGTAACTTAGTTCGCCTAACAAAGAAGGCGCAAGAGGTCAGTGCGGTAACGATTCGGACAGCCCGGGCTGCGGAAGGTGACCGGCTACGCGGAGATCGCGCGCCCGGAGCGGAGCATCATCAGCGCGGCGCCGATCGCGGCCGCGTCGTGACCGCGCTCGTCCAGCACCACCTCGGTGTTCACGGCCCGCCCGAACGCGGAGCTCATGATCCGGTCCTGGATGATCGGCAGGTAGATCGTCCCGGCGACGGCGAACGCCGGCCCGGTCAGCACCAGCAGCTGGACGTCGTACATGTTGGTGATCGTCTGCGCGCCGAGCGCCAGCCAGGACGCCGAGTCCTTGAGGATCGCCTCGGCCCGCGAGTCCCCGGTCAGCGCCAGCCGGGCGATGGCGGCGAACGCCGCGACCCCGGTACGTCGCTGTGAGCCGAGGTCGAGGCCTGCGGCCCGCGCCTTCGCGACGACCGTGGCGGGACCGGCGATCGCCTCCAGGCAGCCGGTACTCCCGCACCAGCACCGCGGGCCGCCGATCTGCACGCAGACGTGGCCGACCTCGCCGGCGTTGCCGTGCGCGCCCTGGTAGACGTGGCCGTTCAGCCGCAGACCCGAGCCGATGCCCTCGCTCATGAACAGCCCGGCCATCACCGACACGTCGTGGCTGGTGGTGAGCCGGGTGCCCGCGGCGGCCGCGGTCGCGTCGTTCTCGAGCAGCGCCGGCAGACCGAGCCGTTCCTCGAGGCGCTGGTGGATCGGGAAGCCGATCCAGTTCGCCATGCTCGGCGGGGCCGAGGTGACGCCGAGGTTGCGGATCAGCGGGCCGGGGCAGACGAACCCGAGCCCGAGGATCAGGCCCGGGTCGACGCCCGCGCGCTCGATCAGCTCGGTGGTCTCGGTGCCGATCCGTTCCACCACCTGCGCCGGGTCGCTCTCGTCGCCGGGCCCGTCCCGCCGCCAGCGCGCCAGTACCCCGCCGGCGTAGTCGACCAGCACGTACGTCAGGCTGTCCGGGCTCAGGTGGACGCCGACGACGTACCGGGCGGCGGCGCGGATCCGCAGCAGCGTGCGAGGCTTGCCGCCGGTGGACGAGCCGCGGCCGGCCTCGTCGACCAGGCCGTCGTCGATCAGCCGCCGGACCAGCGTGGTGACCGAAGGGGCGGTGAGGCCGGTGATCTGGGTGAGTTCCACCCTGCTGACCGTGCCCGCGGAGCGGATGCTGTCCACGATGAGGGCACGGCTGTTCGTCGGTGCCGGGTCGTAGCCCGGCGATCGCGACGCGTCGCTGACCTGCTGCATCGGAACATCCGCAATCTGTCGAGTTTGTTAGGTCTGTGAATATAGTGGCTTCGGTCTTGGAGGGCAGTGTATGCAGCAGCAGACGGCGCGCGAGCGGATCGCGGGGCTGGTACTGGCGCGTCCCGGGCGGTTGCTCGGGATGGAGCCGTTCATGGCCGACGTCGTCCAGGGGATCGAGGAGGTCTTCGCCGGACGCGGCTGCAGCCTGCTGATCGAGTTCGCCGCGGACATTACCGCCGAGCTCGAGATCTGGCGGCGCTGGGTGCCGAACCGGCACGTCGACGGCATCGTGATGGTCGACCTGCGGGCCACCGACCCGCGGCTGGACGAGCTGCAGCGGCTAGGCGTACCGGCGGTGCTGCTCGGCGGCCCGGAGCTGAAGGTGCCGATCACGAACGTACTGGTCGACAACGCCGAGGGCGCCCGCGCCGCGGTCCGGGCGCTGGCAGACCTCGGGCATCGTGACATCGCCCGGGTGAGCGGCCCGCGGGACATGCTGCACTGCCAGGCGCGCGACGACGCGTTCATGGCGACCTGCGCGGAGCGGGACGTGCGGGGGCGGGTGATCGAGGGGGACTACTCGGAGGACTCCGGGCGGGACGCCATGCACCAGCTGCTCACCGGCAGCCGGGTCCCGACGGGCGTCGTCTACGACAACGACCTGATGGCGATCGGCGGCCTGGCGGCGGCGAAGGAGCTGGGGGTGGCGGTTCCCGAGCGGCTCTCGGTGATCGCCTGGGACGACACCGCGGTGGCGCGGCTGGCCACGCCACCGCTCAGCGTCGTGACAGTCGACGTCCACGGACTGGGCACGATCGTGGGTGAAGCGATCCTCAACGTGATGCAGGGAGCGGCGCCGACGACGTACCAGCTCCCCAAGCCGACGATCCGCCTGGATCGCTCCACCGCGAGATCAGTCCAGGCCGACCGCCGCTAGCGGGTTGGTCCAGGACTTCAGGGCTGCCAGTAGGTCGGGGTTCTGGGTCGTCGAGAGCGCCTCGGTGTGGGCCTCGCTGATGATGTCGGTGATGCGGATCGGTACGCCGGTGTTCGCCGAGCGTACGGCGGCTTCGACCATCGCGATGCTGACCACGTTCGAGTGGACCTCGGACTGGGGTGTGGTCGACGTACGGACAGCGTTGACGAACTCCGCGAGGGAGCCGGCGATCTCCTCGGGTTCTTCCCCGAGGGAAGCCGGTACGTCGGGTTCCGCGACCGGGGGGTTGTCGCCGTCCCAGGTCGCCGTACCGCCTGGGGTGCTGGCGCGCCAGAGGCCGTTCCAGGACGTCTCGAGGCCGGGGGCGCACCAGCTGCCGACGAAGGTGAAGCGGGTGCCGTCGGCGTACGTGAAGATCGCGGACGCGGCGGCGTTGCCGTCGAACCAGCTCCAGGACGGGTTGTACGAGTCGCAGTACACCGACACCGGTTCGGACCCGATCAGCTTGCGGGACAGGTCGAACTGGTGGATCGCCATGTCGACGAGCAGCGGCTCGGCCATCCGCTCGCGGAAGCCGCTGAAGTGCGGGGCCTTGTAGAACTCGCAGGACAGCGTGCCGATCGGTCCGAGCTCGGCGAGCTGCCGCTGGAACGCCTCGACGGCGCGGAAGTACCGCCGGGACTGCGACACCATCAGCAGCTGGCCGCTCACCTCGGACGCGGCCGCCATCTGCAGACACTCGCGGACAGTTTCCGCCAGCGGTTTCTCGCACAGCACCGGAAGTCCGCGCAGCAAGGCATCCACGCTGACCTTCGGATGCGCCACCGGGACGGTCACGTCGATCACCGCGTCCGCCCGATCGGTCAGCTCGTCGATCGAGGCCGCGACCGGCACGTCGGGGTGGCCGTTCTCGGCGGCTGCCGTGCGGGCCACGTCGACGTCGAGGTCGACCAGGCCCACCAGTACGACGTCGGGGTTGGCGGCGATGGTGCGCAGCCAGGCGCGGCCCATCCCGCCGGCTCCGACCTGCAGCAGGCGTAGGGGTTCAGGCATCGGCAGGCTCCTCGATGGGTCCGGTGTACCCGTGTCCGTTGAAGAAATCGTCGGTCTCGTAGCGCAGCAGCGTCGGCAGTTCACGCTTCGGCAGGTCCGTGCGGGCCCAGGCGACGCCGTTCGCGATCACCTTACGGATGTCCTTGTGGTGGTACACCGGGTAGTCCTGGTCGCCGGGGGAGAAGTAGAAGATCTTGCCGTGCCCGCGGCGGAACGTGCAGCCGGAGCGGAACACCTCGCCGCCGGAGAACGAGGACACGAAGACCAGCTCGTCCGGCACCGGGATGTCGAAGAACTCGCCGTACATCTCCTGCTGCTCGATCTCGATCGGGTGCGGTACGCCCTGGGCGATCGGGTGCGTGGGGTTGACCGTCCAGACCAGTTCGCGGTCCCGCTCGCTGCGCCAGCGGAGCGTGCAGGTGGTGCCCATCAGCTTGCCGAAGATCTTCGACCAGTGGCCGGAGTGCAGCACCACGAGGCCCATCCCGGCCAGCACGTGCTGGTACACGCGCTCGACCACCTTGTCGTCGACCTCGCCGTGTGCGGCGTGGCCCCACCAGACCAGGACGTCGGACTGGGCCAGCACCTCTTCGGTGAGGCCGTGCTCGGGTTCGTCGAGGGTAGTGGTGGAGACCTTGACGTCGGGCAGGTTCTCGGCGATCCCGGCCGCGATGGCCGAGTGCATGCCGTCGGGATAGATCTCCCGGACGTGCGGCTCGACCTGCTCGTGCCGGTTCTCGCCCCAGACAAGTACGTTCATTTGTTGGTATCCCCAATGGTCATTTGACGGCGCCGCCGATCGCACCGGCGGCGATGTACTTCTGCGCGGCGATCAGCAGCACGACGGCCGGGATCGCCGAGAGCACCGCGGTCGCCATCACCGCGTTCCAGTTCTGCACCTGGGTGCCGAGGTACTGGTAGATCCCGAGCGTCACCGGCCGGACGCCGCCCTTCGTGGTCAGCGTCAGCGCGAACAGGAAATCGCTCCAGGAAAACAGGAAACTGAACAGTCCGGCGGTGATCAGCGAGTTCCTGCTGATCGGCAGCACGATCGCCACGAACGCCCGGAACAGGCCGGCCCCGTCCACCCGCGCGGCCTCCACCAGCGACGGCGGCAGCGAGAGCATGAACGACCGCAGGATCAGGATCGCGAACGGGATCCCGCTGGCGCAGTTCGCGATGATCAGGCCCGGGATCGAGTTCAGCAGCCCGATCCGCTCGTACGCCGTGTAGAGCGCGTTCGCGATCACGATGCCGGGGATCATCTGCGAGATCAGGATCGCGAGCAGCCCGACCGACACCCAGCGGGACCGGAACTGGGAGAGCGCGTACGCACACGGCGTCGCGATCGCCAGGCTCAGGACCACGGTGCCGGCCGCGATGATCATGCTGGTGACGAGGTTCCCGCCCTGCTCGTCGAGCGCCCGTTTGTAGCCGGAAAACGTTGGATGCAACGGCAGGAAACCGGCCGTCAGCGTGTTTCCGGACGGCTGCAGCGAGGCGTTCAGCATCCAGTAGACCGGGAACAGCATCACGCACAGGATCAGCACCCCGATGACGGTGTACGCCGTACGTCGCATCGTGCCCCTCCTACTCGTCTGTTATTCGTCGACAGCGCGACGGCTGCCGCGCAGGTAGAAGATCGCGAACACGAACGAGATCGCGATCAGGATGTTGGACAGCGCCGCGCCCTGGCCGAACCGGAAGTCCACGAACGACTTCTCGTAGGACTGGGTGGCCAGCGTCTGGGTCGCGTTCGCCGGGCCGCCGCCGGTGAGGCCGAGGATGATGTCCAGGACCTTGATCGTGTAGACGACGCCGAGCATCAGCAGCACGCTCGCCACCGAGCGCAGGTTCGGCCAGGTGATGTACCAGAACGAGCGCCACCCGGTCGCGCCGTCCAGCTGGCCGGCCTCGTAGAGCTCGTCCGGGATCTCCGAGAGACCGGAGTACAGCAGCGTCACGTTGAACGGGATGCCGATCCAGATGTTCACGCCGATCACCGCGATCAGCGCGACCGACGGCGAGTTCAGCCACGGCACCGGGTCGTTGACGACGTGCAGCCCGATCAGCGTCCGGTTCAGGATGCCGCTGTCCTGCTCGAGGATCGACCGCCAGGTCGCGCTGGACACGATCAGCGGCAGCAGCCACGGCAGCAGCAACAGCGACCGGAGCAGGCCGCTCAACGGAAAACGGTTTCGGAAAAACAGCGCGAGCCCGAGCCCGATCGCGAACTGGAAGGCGATCGAGCCGATCGTGAACAGCGCGGTGTTCAGCATCGCGTCCGAGAACAGCTTGTCGGTCACGACCGTGCGGTAGTTCTGCAGCCCGACCCACGGCGCGACGCCGGTGAAGAACGTCTTCAGCCCGTAGTCCTGCAGGCTCATCAGCAGGTTCTTCACCACCGGATAGCCGAACAGTCCGAGCATCGCCACCGCGGCCGGCAGCACGAACAGCACCTTGGTGAGGCTTTCGCCCCGGTGGTGCCGGCCGCGCACCCGCGCGCGGCCGGCCGTACTGGTACGCGTCGTACGTGTGAGTGTCGCCATCGCCGATCAGCCGCCGGAGGCCTGCTTGAAGGCGTCCTGGGCAGTGGCCTTACCGGTCAGCGCCAGCTGGATCGCCTGATAGATCACCTTGGCGGCGTCCGGCCACTTGTCGCCGAGCTTGCCGGTCCGCGAGCGGGCGGTCTTGACCTGCTCCGTGAAGGCCTTCATCGACGGGACCTGCTTCACGTACTCGTCGAGCAGCGCGGTCTTGGTCGGGATGGTGTACCGGGCCTTCGCCCAGGCCAGCTCGTTCGCGTCCGAGTTCAGGCACTTCACGAAGTCGGCGGCCTTCTGCTGCTTGGCCTGGTCCTTGTTCAGCGGGACCGTCCAGGCCTCTCCACCCAGCGGCGCGACCGGCGTCTGATCCGGCTTGTTCAGCGGGAACGTGACCACGTCCCACTTGATCTTGGGATTCTTCTCCAGCGCCGGGATCTGCCACGGGCCGTTGACCATCATCGCGGTCTTGCCGGCGATGAACTGGTCGTTGACGTCGCCCTGGGTCCAGTTGATGACGCTCTTCGACGCCGACCCCGACTTCACCAGGTCGACCCACAACTGCAGCGCATCGGCCACCTGCGGGCTGTTCAGGTTGGTCTCGTCGCCGCCGTTGGTCCACATCGCCGGCAGGAACTGCCAAGACCCTTCGTACGTCGCGTTCGCGTTGAACGCCATCCCGTACCGACCGGGCTTGGTGAGCTTCTTGGCCGCTGCCTTCAGCTCGTCCCAGGTCTTCGGCGGTTGGACGCCGGCCTCGGCCAGCATGTCCTTGTTGTAGAACAGCGCGATCGTGTTCGTCACCGGCGCCAGCCCGTAGAGCTTGCCCTGGTACGACGTCGCGTCGACCATGCCCTTGATGACGCCGTCCCCGTTCAGACCCAGGTCGTTCAGCGGTGCCAGCGCACCGGTCGCCGCGATCTGCTGGACGTCGGGGTTGTCCAGCATCAGCACGTCGGGAAGCGTTTTCGACGACGCCTGCTGCAGCACTTTCTGGATCAAGGTGTCACCAGGCACCGTCTCCCGCTGGATCGTGATGCCGAGCTTCGACGCGCAGCCGTCGAGTCCCTTCTGTACAAGGGATTTGTCCGGCTCGTTGTTGTAGTAGTCCAGGATCGTGAGGCTCTTGACACTGTCGCCGGAGCTGGACGACTGGCCGCCGCCGTTGCTGCCGCAGGCGCCCAGCAGGAGCGACACCGTCGTCGCACCCGCCAGCGCGGCGGCGATCCGCTTGCTGATCATGACATCGGACTCCTTCAAAGCGTTTAACCGATGGACGAGGGGCGGGGAGAGTTCCTTGTGGATTTGGCGGTAAACCGCTTAACTGAGGTGTTGAAGGACTATGTTCCCTACGTCACACACCTGTCAAGGGCTCAGAGGGGGTCGATCGATGGTCACGATGAAGGACGTCGCTCAGCGTGCCGGTGTCTCGATCGCGACTGTCTCGTTCCTGCTGAACGACACCAAGCCCGTGACCGCCGCGACCCGGGCCCGGATCGAGCAGGCGATGCTCGACCTCGGGTACCGCCGCAACATGGTCGCCCGTGCGCTGGCGTCCCGGCGGACGCACATCATCGCGATGGCGTACCCGGCACTCGAGCACAAGTTCGGGATGTCGACCGCGGAGTTCTTCACCAGCGCGGCCGAGGCCGCGCGCAAGGAGGACTACCACCTGGTGCTGTGGCCGGTCGGCAACGACGGCGTCGAGCTCCGGGAGCTGCTCGGGCAAGGTCTGGTGGACGGCGTCGTACTGATGGAGGTGCAGCTCGACGACCCGCGGATCGACGTACTGCGGAAGTCCGCGACGCCGTTCGCGCTGATCGGGCGGACGACCGAGCTCGACGGGTTGTCGCACGTGGACATCGACTTCGACACGACGGTCGAGGACGCGGTCCGGCACCTGTACGAGCTCGGGCATCGGCAACTCGCCTTGATTTCGGGCGATCTGGACGACCCGCGGTTCCACGCGTACGGGCCGTGGGTGCGGGTCGAGGCGGCGTACCGGCGGGTCGCGGCGGCGTACGACCTGCCGGTCGTGGTGCTGCCGTGCTCGGACACGACCTCGGCGGGGAAGGCCGCGGTGGCGCGGTTGCTCGCGGACTACCCGGAAACGACGGCAGTGCTGGTGCTGAACGAGTACGCCGCGCTCGGGGTGGTGTCGGGGCTCAAGCGCGCGGGGTACGACGTACCGGGGGAGGTGTCGGTGCTGTCGCTGCTGATGGTTCCGGAGACCGCGGCGATGGCGGATCCGGAGCTGACGATGATGCGGACGCCCGGTCCGGAGCTGGGGCAGCTCGGCACCGAGGCGTTGATCCGGCAGCTCGAGGGCGCCGATCCGCTGCCGCCGCAACTCGTCCCCGCGAAGCTGTCGCCGGGCGCTACGGTCGCAGCGCCCAGAGCGCCGCGACCAAAGGCCGGTGCAGGTCGGCGCGGCGCGCGCAAAGCCCGATCGTGAGCGGCTCGAGGTCGGCCGGTAGTTCTTCCAGCTGATCGCGGACGACGGACGAGTCGAGCACCAGCCGCGGTACGACGCCGACGCCGCAACCCAGCGCCACCAGCGCGAGCAGCGCCTCGTGCCCGTCGGGCTCTGCGGCAATCGTTGGCCTCACCCCCGTTCTCCGAAACCACCGAAACGCCGCTTCCCGAACCAGCCCCCGCGCAGGCACAACGTACGGCCCGTCACTAGGCAGACCGGGCGGAGTTGCGGGCAGACCGGCGGCCGGCTTGGCGGACGGACCGTCGGGTCGATTGGCGGGTGGGTTGTTGGTGGCGCGGACGAGGACCAGATCGGTGACGGCCACCGTGCGGGTGACCAGGGTCTGCGGGAGGCGCTTCGGGATGCCGGCCACCGCGGCGTCGACCTCGCCCTCGTCGAGCCGAGCCAACGCGGCCGCGGCGTCACCCGTACGGATGTCCAGGCGGATCTGCGGGTGCTCGTCACGCAACGGCCGGAGAAGGTCCGGCAGCAGGGTCTGGCAGGCGGTCACCGTCGCAAAGATCCGCAGCTCACCGGCCAGACCGGTCGGCTCTTCCGAGGCAGCTCTGTAGTCGGCCCACAGCTCCAGGGCCTTCTCCGCGTACGCCGTGAACCGCCGCCCCTCCGCCGTCAGCATCACGCCCCGCGGCCCCCGGTCCAGCAACCGCGCTCCGACCCGCACCTCGAGGCGCTGAATCGTCCGCGTCAACGTCGCCGCACTGACATGACACTCCAGACTCGTCCGCCCGTAGTTCAACGTCCGCCCCAGATGCAAAAACAGCTCCAGCTCCCGCTGCTCCACCCCAACCTCCGCTCGTCTTCCCCGTACCGAACAACGGGCAGTGGTACGCCTCCCGCCCGGCGACCCGCCGTCCTCACACCTACCCGGCACGCCGCC
This sequence comes from Kribbella aluminosa, assembly GCF_017876295.1. Lineage (NCBI taxonomy): Bacteria > Bacillati > Actinomycetota > Actinomycetes > Propionibacteriales > Kribbellaceae > Kribbella > Kribbella aluminosa. The sequence goes on from NZ_JAGINT010000001.1 coordinate 835,695, forward strand.
CGGCCACCACTACCCGTCCGTCGGTACGCAACCCCACGCCGCGCCGACCCACGCCCACGCCGCGCCGGCCCCAGCCCCACGCCGCGCCGGCCCCAGCCCCACGCCGCGCCGGCCCCAGCCCCGCGCCGGCCCCAGCCCCGCGCCGGCCCCACGCCGCGCCGGCCCTGCGCCGCGCCGGCCCTGCGCAGGCGCCGCGTGCTGCCGGTGCCTGGGGATGTGGACACTTCGTGGGGTCTGGCGACAGGTAATTGCTTGTTCACGGGCACCGCCGTTTGTCGTTAGAGCCCCAGTGTTGCAGATTGTGGAGCGGCGCGGTGCGGAGGTTGCGCTTGCTGCAATGGGTGGGGCCGCCGTTGACTGGAGGCATGGAGAGTTCGGTGTTTCGGGTCGAGGCGATGGACGTGCCGGGTGGGACCGAGGCGATCGTGCGGGGTGGGCGGGATCTGTTTCCGCTGCTGCCGGATGCGTTGTACGGGGTGGAGCGCATCGGGGTGCTCGGCTGGGGACCGCAGGGCCGGGCACAGGCGCTGAACCTGCGGGACTCACTCGCCGGGACCGGGATCGGCGTCGCGGTGGGGCTCCGGCCGGGATCGCGGTCCGCGGAGAACGCGCGGCAGAACGGGTTCAGCGAGGACGACGGGACGCTGGGCGACTGGCTCGAGGTGGCGGCGAGTGCCGACCTGGTGATCCTGCTGATCGCGGACGCGGCGCTGGCGGCGCATCACGAGGAGATCTTCGCGGTCCTCAAGCCCGGCGCGACCATTGGCCTGTCCCACGGTTTCCTGCTCGGCCACCTGCGCGAACTCGGCAGCGCGTTCCCGGACGGCCACCCGGTGATCGCCGTCTGCCCGAAGGGGATGGGAGACTCGGTACGCCGCCTGTACCAGCAGGGCGCCACCGTCAACGGCGCCGGCATCAACGCGAGTGTCGCCGTCCACGCCGACCCGGACGGCCGCGCGTGGGACCGGGCGCTGGCGTGGTCGATCGCGCTCGGGTCGCCGTACACGTTCGCGACCACCCTCGCCGCCGAGTACCACTCGGACATCGTCGGCGAGCGGGCGATCCTGCTCGGCGCGGTGCACGGCCTGGTCGAGGCGCTGTACCGGTACTTCCGGATCGACGGCGCGGACCCGGTGACGGCGTACGAACGATCGACCGAGGCGATCACCGGCCCGATCGCGCGGACCATCTCGAACGACGGCCTCGTGGCGGTACGGGCGGCGTCCGGTGACGAGGACCTGTTCGACCGGGCGTACTGCGCGACGTACGGACCGGCGCGGGACCTGGTCGCGGAGATCTACGACGAGGTTGCCGACGGCACCGAACTGCGCAGCGTCGTCCTCGCCGAGCAGCGGCTCGTGGACCGCCCGATGACCGTGATCGGCGGCAGCCCGATGTGGTCGCACAGCGCCGAGGTGCACGCCCGCCGCGGGACACCGGACCATACCGTACGGTCTGCCCGGGACGGCGGCGTCGATGCGGTGACCGCGGGACTGTTCGTCGCGACGATGATGGCGCAGGTGGACGAGTTCGCCGCCCGCGGGCACGCCTGGTCGGAGATCGTCAACGAGTCGGTGATCGAGGCGGTCGACTCGCTGCTGCCGTACATGCACGCCCGCGATGTCGCGTACATGGTCGACAACTGCTCCCGGACGGCACGACTCGGCACCCGTCGGTGGGGCCCGCGCTTCCAGGCGGCGTACGAACAGATCGCCCTGCCCCACCTCGACCAGCCCGCGGATCCGTCCCACATCAAGGGCTTCCTCGCCAACCCGGCCCACGAAGCCCTCGCCGCGGCCGCCGAGCTCCGACCATCGGTGGACATCTCCGTTTAGCCTATGGGCCATGACGCCCGAGACGACGACTCGCTCCCGGCTGGTTCCGATGCGGCCGCGGGATCCGCACGAGACCGGCCGGGTCGCGTCGTCGCTGGAGCTGTTCTTCGACCTGGTCTTCGTGATCGCGGTCAGTGTCGCGGGCGCGCAGTTGCACCATGCGCTCTCCGAGCAGCACATCGGCGGCGGCGTGCTGTCGTACGCGATGGTGTTCTTCGCGATCTGGTGGGCCTGGATGAACTTCACCTGGTTCGCCACCTCGTTCGCCACCGACGACTGGCTGTACCGGCTGCTCACGATCGTGCAGATGAGCGGCGTCCTGGTGCTCGCCGCGGGGATCGAGAAGATCTTCAGCGACCACGACTTCACCGTCGGGGTGCTGGGGTACGTCGTGATGCGCGTCGCGATGATCGCGCAGTGGTTGCGGGCCTCCCGGTCGGCCGGCTCGAGCCGCCGCGCCACGCAGTTCTATGCGGCTGGCATCGCGATCGTCCAGGTGCTCTGGCTGACCACGCTCGTGCTGCCGCAGACGGTGCTGCTGGTCGTGTTCCCGGTGTTCGCGGCCGCCGAGCTCGCGGTACCGGTGGTCGCCGAGCGGCGCGGGATCACGCCGTGGCACCCGCACCACATCACCGAGCGGTACAGCCTGTTCACGCTGATCCTGCTCGGCGAGAGCCTGCTCGCGTCCGCGAACGCGATCATCGAGGCGGTGCACGTCCACGAGTCGCTCGGCCCACTGGTCGCGCTGTCGGTGCTGACGCTGGTGGTCACCGCGGCGCTGTGGTGGATCTACTTCTGGCCGCCGCACCACACCGCGATCACGACGCTGTGGCGGTCGCTGCGGTACGGGTACGTGCACTACTTCGTGTTCGCCGCCGCCGGTGCGTTCTCGGCGGGTATCGAGGTGGAGATCGACAGCATCACCCACCACACCGAGCTGAGCGAGGTGGCCGCGTCCTACACGGTGACGATCCCGATCGCGATCTTCGTCCTCGGCATCTGGTGGATCGCGATCCGGGAGAACGCCGACCGGGTGGTCAACCTCGTCGTACCGCTGGGCGCGGTGCTGGTGCTCCTGGACCCGCTGATCCCGGTCCCGTTCGCGCTGACCGCGGTGTTCATGGCGGCGATCGTCGCGACACTCGTCCTCCGCCCGCCGGTGGAACGCGCGCCGAGCTGACGGGGCTGGTGTCAGGCGGGGTTGCCGAGTTCGGCCAGGGCGGTGGCTACCCGGCCGTGGGCTGCTTCGAGGGCGGCTCGTGCAGCCGGGATCGGGGTGCCGGTCAGGAGGTGGACCAGGGCGGGCTTGAGCTCGCCGTCGGCCCCGGCCAGGGCGGTCTCGCAGGCGGCCTCGTCGGCGCCGGTCGCCTCGGCGAGGATCCGGAGCATCCGTCCGCGGAGCTTCTTGTTGGTCGCGACCAGGTCGACCATCAGGTTCGACCAGGTGCGGCCGAGCTTGATCATCAGCGTGGTGGAAAACGCGTTCAGAATCATTTTCTGCGCGGTTCCGGCCTTCAGCCGGGTCGAGCCCGCGATCACCTCGGGGCCGGTGTCCGCGGCGACCACGATGTCGGCCAGCGGGGCCAGCGGGGCGTCCGGGTTCGAGGTCACCAGCACGGTGGTCGCCCCGGCGGCACGGGCCGCCTTCAGTGCACCGGCGACGTACGGCGTACTCCCGGAAGCAGCGAGGCCGACGACGAGGTCCTGGCCGGTGACGGCGGTCGCGTCGGAGGCGCCGCCCTCCTCGGAGTCCTCGACGTTCTCGACCGCGCGGAGCAGCGCCTGCATGCCGCCGGCGTGGTGGGCGACCACCAGCCCGTCGGGGACGTGGAACGTGGGCAGCAGTTCGGCCGCGTCCAGGACCGCGAGGCGTCCCGACGTACCGGCGCCGAAGTAGTGCACCCGGCCGCCGCCGCGGATCGCTTCGACCGCGGCGTCCACGGCCTTGGTCAGCTCGGGGATCACAGCGCTGACGGCCCTGGCGACCAGGGCGTCCTCGTTGTTCACCAGTTGCAGGATCTCGGACGTGCCCACCGCGTCGATGGCGAGCGTCCGGGGGTTGCGCTGCTCGGTCGGTGAGGTCACGGGATCGATGTTAGTTTTCTACTGAAGGTTTTTCAATTCCGTTCATCGTTGACGGAAACGGTTGACGTCACTCGGAACCTTTGAGCCGGTGCCCGCGGACCGACGTGGCGGTCTCCTCGAGCGCCTTCCGGGCGTCCGGCAGCACCTGCTGCGCGACCCCGATGAACAGGCAGTCGATCACCGTCAGTTGCGCGATCCGGCTCGACATCGCGCCCGAGCGGTACGTCGTCTCGCGCGCGGCCGTGGTCAGTACCAGGTCGGCCGTCTTCGCCAGCGGGGACCGCGGGAAGTTGGTCACCGCGACCGTCGTGGCGCCGTGCTTGGCCGCCTCCTCGAGGGCCTCGACGACCTCGACCGTCGTACCGGTGTGCGAGATCCCGATCGCGACGTCACCGTCGCCGAGCAGGGCCGCGCTCGGCAGCGCCACGTGGACGTCGTTCCAGGCGAAGGCGACGCGGCGGATCCGGTGCAGCTTCTGCTGCAGGTCCATCGCCACGAACGCGCTCGCGCCGAAACCGTACAGGTCGACCCGCGGCGCCTTCGCCACCGCGTCCACGACCTTCGCCAGTGCGTCCACGTCGATCTGCTGCGCGGTCTCCCGGACCGCGCGCTCGTCCGCGAACGACACCTTGCTGACCACGTCCGCCAGCGAGTCGCCGGGCTCGATGTCCCCGCCGACCTCCGGTCGCATGCTCTCCTGCGCCGACTGGGCCGCCAGCTGCAGGCGGAGCTGCGGATAGCCAGGGACGCCGATCTGCTTGCAGAACCGGATGACCGTGGTCTCCGACGTGGATGCCACCTCGGCCAGTTCGGAGATCGTCATCGCCGCCACTCCGCCCGGGTCCGCGAGGACCGCGTTCGCCACCCGCTGCTCGGCCGGCGCCAGCGCGGGCATCACCGCGCGGACCCGGACCAGCAGCGGCCCCGTGGGTTCTGGAGAGGTTGTTGAATTCATGACAGCCACGGTACGGCGCCCATGCACGAGATGGGGTCACCGACGCGAAAGTCTCCAACCTGTTGCGGTAAATGATTCAGGCGTTCGTTCACCGTCGAGAAGAAGACCACTCTTGCTCGTGATCTTCACACCGTCGACGTACACCCCGCGACCCTGGTACAGCGGGTCGCTCGTGTAGCGCCAGCGGATCGTCTGCGGTCCTGCCGCCAGCTCGGCGGTGACCTGATGCCAGTGCCGATCGCCGGAACCGCTGATCGAGCCGTCGGTATCGGTCACCGAACCGCGATCCCGTACGGCGAACGGCACCTTGGTCCAGGTCGTGCCGTCCGTGGACGTCTCCAGATACAGCAGATCCGAGTCCTCCGTGTCCACGAACAGGTCGAACGCGAGCTTCGCACCGCCCGCCGGTACGTCGACCTTGGTGGCGAGCGTGGACGTCGCGTTGTCCGTCGTACCGGAGAACCAGGCGTCCTTGCCGTGCCGCGGGCCGACGCCGAGCGCCAGTGCGAGCCCCTGGGCGACAGCGCGCCGGGCCGGGTTGTTGCTGCCCCAGTCGCGGCTCGGGTGCACGCGGTTCGTGAGCAGGATCGCGAACGAGCGGGAGTCGAAGTCGATCACGATCGACGTACCGGTGTAGCCGGTGTGGCCGGCCGTGCGCGGGCCGGACAGGCCGCCCATGTACCACCGCTGGTTGAGCTCGAAGCCGAGGCCGTGGTCGTTGCCCGGGAACGCCTGGTTGAAGTTCGTGATCATCGCGGTGACCGAGGATTCCTTCAGGATCCGGGCACCGCGGTAGCTGCCGCCGTTCAGGAAGGTCTGGGCCAGTACTGCCATGTCGTCCGCAGTACTGAAAACGCCCGCGTGGCCGGCGACACCGCCGAGCGACCAGGCGTTCTCGTCGTGCACCTCGCCCCACACCATCCCGCGCGGCGGGGAGGACTGGTACTCCGTCGCAGCGATCCTCGGCTTCTTGCGAGGGTCCGGGTTGTAGCCGGTGTCGCGCATCCGCAGCGGTTTGGTGATCCCGTCCGCCACCAGCTTGTCGAGCGTCTTGCCGGGGACCCGGTGCGCGAGCTCGCCGAGCGCGATCAGGTTCAGGTCGCTGTAGAGGTACTTCGTGCCCGGCGGATCCTGCAGCTTCGCCGTCAGCGCCATGTGCAAGCGGGACGCCGGATCCGGCTGCGAGCTCCACAGCGGCAGCCAGGACGGAAAGCCGCTCGTGTGCGTGAGTGCCATCCGGACGGTAACGTTTTCCTTGCCGTTTTCCGCGAATTCCGGGATGTACGTCGCGATCGGCGCGTCGAGGTCGACCTTGCCCTTCTCGACCAGCTGGAGGATCACGATCGACGTGAACAGCTTCGACACCGACGCCATGTCGAAGATCGTGTCGGTGCGCATCGGGATCTGCTGGTCCGGCGGCAGCTCGGTGCCGGCGCCGTCGGCGTACTTCAGCGCGAGACCGGTGGCGGTCCTGGTGACGATCTTCCCGTCGTGGCCGAGCAGCGTGACCGCCCCGGCGTACAACGGTTTCGTCGTAGCGCTGGGCTGTGTCCAGCCGGCGACCTGGGCCAGCGCGGCGTCGATCGGCGCCGGGTCCAGGCCGGCCTTTGCCGGGGTCTCGTCGCGGAGCAGCGTGCTCTTCGGCGCGTACCCGTCGTACGGGTGGTCGAACCGGCCGGAGTCGTTGCCGCTAGCAACTGCAGGGGTGGCCATCGTGAGTATCACCGCAGAGATCGTCGTGACCGTGCATATTGTCAGGGAGGCCCACCGCTTCATCGGTGAGCTCCCTTGTACAGCAGGTACTTCGCCCGCCGGGCCGTCCAGGCCGCGGTTTCGGACCTCCAGGCTGCCACGATCTCCGCGGCGGTCGCATCCGCCGAAAGCATGGTCCGGAACCGATCGGATCCGGTCAGCAGGTCGATCCACCGGCCGGGTGGGGTCTCCGCCCGCCAGGTGAAGTCCGGGTAGAGCTTACGGGCCTCGACGATCATGTGCGTCGCCGCGGTGATCGCCTCGACCCGGTGCGGGTCGGTGATCTGTACCTGGACGCCGCCGCACAGGACTCCTCCGTTCTTGCTGATCGACGGCGTGAAGTACGCCTCGCGGAACGCGACGCCCGGGATGTCCTTGGTCTGCAGCGCCTGCGCCCAGCGGTAGTCGACGTACGGCGCGCCGATCAGCTCGAACGGGCGCGTGGTGCCGCGGCCCTCGGACATGTTGGTGGCCTCGAACAGGCACAGGCCCGGATAGAGCAGGGCGGTGTCCGGGGTCGGCATGTTGGGGCTCGGCATCACCCAGGTGAGATCGGTGCCGGAGTACAGCTGGTCGCGTTTCCAGTTCTTCGCCTCGATGACGGTGAGTTGCCGGAGACGCCCACCGTTCGGTTCCAGCGGGAGATACTCGGCGTCGAACATCCGGGCCAGCTCGCCGACCGTCATGCCGTGCTGCTGGACGATCTCCTTCTTGCCGACGCCGGACGTGTAGCCGGGCTTCAGCATCGGGCCGCGGGCGTACCCGCCGACCGGGTTCGGGCGGTCCAGGACGACGAACCGTGCACCGGTCCGGACGGCGGCCAGCATCGCCTCGAACATCGTCCAGATGTAGGTGTAGAACCGGGCGCCGACGTCCTGGATGTCGAAGACCACGGTTTCCACGCCGGACTTCGTGTAGAGCGCGGCCAGCTTGTCCGCGTTCGCGCCGTACGCGTCGTACACCATGATCCCGGTCCGCGGGTCGACGTGGTCGCCCTCCGAACCGCCGGCCTGTGCCGTGCCGCGGAAACCGTGTTCTGGACCGAACACCGCGACCACGTCGACCGCGCCGGACGCGTGCATGGTGTCGACGATGTGCTGCAGGTCGGGCAGGATCCCGGTCGGGTTGCTGATCACGCCGACCTTCTGCCCGGACAGCGCCCGCCAGCCGTCGATCGCCAGTACCTCGGCGCCGGTCAGCACCTTCCGGTTCGAGACGGCCTGCGCGGCCGGTACGTCGATCAGTGGGGCGGCGGCCAGTGCCCCGGCGCCGGCCAGCAAACTGCGTCGCTTCATGAACTCTCCTCGGGACGGGGACGGGGACGGGGACGGGGACGGGTCAGCGGCCGGCCGGTCAGTGGCCGGCGGGTCAGCGGCGGAAGGACAGCTGGGCGATCAACGCCCGGTGGTCGCTGGCGGCCTCGGCCAGTGGAACCTCGGCCGGCACGGCGGCGCTCCGCACGCTCAGCCCGGCGCCGACGGTGACGAAGTCGATCCGCTTGTTCGCCGCCACCGCCGGATAGGTGAACGGCCCACCGGTGGTCTTGGCAGCCGCAGTCCACGAATCGGTCAGCCGCGTCCACAACCCTGCCAGTTCCGGCGCTCCTGCCTCGGCATTGAAATCTCCCACCAGGATCTGCAGGTCACTTGATCGGTCCTGCGCAAGTATCCCGAGAGTGTCCGCGACCTGCATCCGCCGCACCGTCGGGTCGCCGCGATAGTCAAGGTGCGTGCAGTAGACGTGCAACCGCCGCCCCCGCACCTCGACCTGCACCTCGAGGAAGCCAGGCGCCGGCGCAGGTACCGGGTTGGGATCCTGCGTGGAAAGCCGGGTGATCGCATGGTTCTCGACGCTCACCAACGGGAAGCGGGAGAGTACGCCGACGCCGTACTGCCGCCGCGGCTGCCCGGCCGCCGGCGGATCGAAGTCGTAGATCGGCGCGAACGCCGGGTACATCCCGAGCTTCGCCGCCAGCTCCGCGATCGTGTCCAGCCAGTCACTGCGCTTGTCCCAGTGGACGTCGACCTCCTGCAACCCGATGATGTCCGCGTCCAGCGCTTTCAGCGCCTGCGCGGTCCGGTCCAGGTCGAAGACGTTGTCCTCACCGGCACCCGCATGAATGTTGTACGAGGCAACGGTCAGCCGGGTGTCCCGCGGATCGAACGTCAGCCCGTGCCCGAACGGAAACAGCGTTTCCCCGGTTTCCGAATGCGCTGGAATCGCCACCGGCAACTTGCCGGCCGGCGCGATCTCGCCGTACAGCACCTTCGCAAGCGCCTCCATCGACACCACGGTGCTGCCGTAGGTGACGAGCGCGGTCGGCGGCGCGTCGAAGTACGCGACGTCGTACGGATCCCGGACCGGAACGACGATCACCGGGCGTCCGGTCGCGAGCAGGCCGTTGACGAGCTTCTGCTGCTTGGCCAGCTTGTCGGTGACCGCGGTGTCCCACGCTTTGTTGGTCAGCACAACGGTCAGGTCGACGGTCCCGGCGGCGACCAGCGCGTCGGTGATCTTGGCGTCGGTCGGTGTGGTGCCGGTGTCCTTCACGACCGTCGTCGCGCCACGGCTCTGCAGCGCGGTCGCGAGCGCGGCCGGGCTGTACCCGGTGACGAGGACCTTGCGCGGTGCGGGGGACAGCGGCAGCAGCTCGGCGTCGTTGCGGAGGAGCGTCGTACTGCGGTCCGCGATCCGCTGGGCCTCCGCGTAGTTGGCCGGCGTACCGACGATCTTCCCGATCCGGGACACGTCGACGTACGGGCGCCCGACCAGCCCGGTGTCGTACTTCAGTTTCAGAACACGTGTGACGCTTTCGTCGATCCGCGCCTCGCTGATCCGGCCGCCGCGGACGGCGTTCAGCACCGAGTTGTACGCCAGACCGGGATCGACCGGCATCAGCAGCTGGTCGACGCCCGCCTCGATCGCGCGCAACGGGATCTCCGCGTCGCCGTACTTGTCCCGGACGCCCTGCATGCCGAGCGAGTCGGTGATCACCACACCGTCGAACCGGAGCTGCCGGCGGAGCACCCCGGTCAGGATCGGCCGGCTCAGCGTCGCCGGGTCGCCGGACGGATCCAGCGCCGGGACCACGATGTGCGCGGTCATGATCGACCGGATCCCGGCCCGGATCGCGGCCTGGAACGGCGGCAGGTCGATCCGGGTCCACTCCTCGCGCGTGTGGTCGATGACCGGGATACCGGTGTGGCTGTCGGTCGCGGTGTCGCCGTGACCGGGGAAGTGCTTCGCGGTCGAGACCATCCCGCCGTCGCGCTGGTACCCCTTGACCTGGGCGCTGACCAGTTGCGCGACCAGCGCCGGGTCGGAGGAGACCGACCGGACGCCGATCACCGGGTTCAGCGGGTTCACGTTGACGTCCGCGTCCGGCGCGAAGTCGGTGGTGATGCCGAGCGCCTTCAGCTCGCGGCCGGCGATCGCACCCGCGGACCGCGCGAACGCGGGGGAGCGGGTCGCGCCGAGCGCCATCCCGCCGGGGAACTGCGTGGCCGGCGGCCCGACCCGGACCACCGAGCCGTACTCCTGGTCGGTGCCGATCTGCAGCGGTACGCCGGTGCTCGCCAGCGCGGCTGCCTGCAGGCCGTTGGACAGCCCGGCGATCTGCGCCGGGTCGCGGACCGAGTCGGTCCAGGTGAAGTAGATGACGCCGCCGAGGTGGTACTTCGCCACCACCTCGGCCGGCGTGGCGACGCCGTACAGGCTGGTGTTGCGGGCGTCGGCGGTGGCGGCCGTCGGCCCGTAGGCGTAGCACACGAACAGCTGGCCGATCTTCTGCTCGAGGGTCATCCGGCGCAGCGTGTCGCGGACCCAGCGATCGGGGTGCGCGGCTGCGGCCGTGGCGGCGGAGGTTCCGGCGACCGTCGTTCCGGCGACGGCGGCCGCCGCGAGTCCGAGAGTCTGGCGTCGGGTCAGTTCCATCGGTGTCACCAACTCAGTCCGGGCGGGCAAGGGCGAACGCCAAGGTAATTGAATTACTTATACTCCCCCGAAACGGGAAAGTTACCCACGTGCGCACGGTGGGTCAAGAGTCAGTGACGCGCCGCGGGCCGGTGTCGTGAGTGGCGAGCGCGACCGCAAGCACCGCGGGCTCGGTTGTCGGCAGGTGGACCACGGTGAGTCCGGGCGGTGTCCGGCGACGAAGGCCGCCGTTCGCCAGGCCTCGGCCGAGGGCTTTTCCTACTGCTTCCTTGGCTGTCCACAACTGCAGGAACGCCAGTAGCCGGTCCGGCTGGCGCTCCATCCACTCCAGCTCTTGTGGGGCGAACCAACGGTTGGCGAGCGGGTCCACCTCGCGCAGGCGGATCTCCTCGAGGTCGATGCCGAGCGGACCGTCGTGCGACGCGGCGACGGCGACGAGTTGGTGGCTGTAGCTGATGCTCACGGCGAGACCGGGGATCTGCGGGCGGCCGCTGTCGTCGTGGGTCAGTACCGGGTCGTCCACGAGGGTGCTCGCGAGCTCGAGCAGCAGAGCGTGGGCTGTCGGTCGGGGCTTGGTGCCGCCCGGTGCCAGTCGGAGGTGTACCTGGCCAGCCACCCCAAGAAGATAACTTGTCGACAAATATCCTCGGGAACTGGTCCCCTGCGCCGCTCCGCGACTGGACCTGTAGCGCGTACCGGTTGAGCTCTAGCTTCGAGCTATGACCGCCGCTTGCGAGATCCCCACCGTCCGACTCGTCGACACCAGCTTCGCCAGGTTGCTGGCGATGGTGTTCGGCTCGGGGCTCAGCATGTACCTGCTGACCTCCGTCGTACCGCTGTACCTCGCGGCCAGCAGTGCAGACAGACACGGTGCCGGCGGGATCGGCGCCGGGCTCTCCACCGCCGCGATGATGTTCTCCGCGGTCGCCGTCGAGCTGCTCGTACCGCGGATGCTCGCCCGCTGGGGTTACCGGGTCGTCCTCGGCCTCGGACTGGTCCTGCTCGGCGCCCCGGCGCTCGTGCTGCTCGCCACCGCGTCGCTCCCGATCGTGCTCGCGGTCTGTGCCGTCCGCGGCGCCGGACTCGCGATCCTGGTCGTCGGCGCGGTCGCGCTGGTCGCGGACCTGACCCCGGCCGCCCGCCGCGGCGAGGCGCTCGGGGTGTACGGCGTGGCGGTCGGTGTTCCCGCGGTGATCGGTCTGCCGCTCGGCGTGTACCTGACCCACGTGGTCGGGTTCGCCGCGCTCTTCGTACTCGCGGCGGTGAGCTCGCTCGCCGGGCTCGTCGCGCTCGTCGGTCTGCCCGCCAAGGTCGGCGCCGAGGAGCAGCACGTGCGGGTGCTCGGCGGCGTACGGCGGAACGGGCTGCTGATGCCGTCGCTGGTGTTCGCTGCGGTCACGGTCGCGGCCGGGATCAGCGTCACCTTCCTGCCGTTGGCGGTTGCCGTCGGCAAGCAGTCGATGGTGGCGACAGCCCTTCTGCTGCAGGCGATCGCGGCACCGCTCGCCCGCTGGGTGGCCGGGCGGTACGCCGACCGGGTCGGTCCCGCGAAGCTGCTCGGGCCCGCGCTGATGTTCGCCGCCGCCGGCGCCGCCGCGCTCGTCCTCCTGCCCAGCGCGGTCGCGGTCCTGATCGGCTCGACCTGCTTCGGCATCGGCTTCGGCGCGGCCCAGAACCTGACGCTGACGCTCATGTACAACCGCGTCGACCGGAGCCGCTACGGTCAGGTCAGCGCCCTCTGGAACCTCGCGTACGACGGCGGCTGGGGACTGGGCGCGCTGATCTTCGGCGCGGTCGTCGCAGGCATCGGCTACCCGACGGCCTTCGCTCTCACCGCAGCGGTCGTCGCGCTGGCCGTCGTACCGGCGGTCAGAGCTTCCGTAGCCTGACCCAGCGGACTGCGTGGTCGGGGCCTTTGCGGAGGACCAGGGTGGCGCGGGGGCGGGTGGGGAGGATGTTCTCGCGGAGGTTCGGGCCGTTGATGCCGTCCCAGAGGGACTCGGCCTTCTTGACGGCCTCTTCGCGGCTCAGCTCGCCGTACCGGACGAAGTACGACTCGGGATTGCGGAACGCCGTTTCCCACAGTTTCAGAAAACGTGCGACGTACCAGGAGCGGATGTCGTCCGCGGCCGCGTCGACGTACACCGAGAAGTCGAAGAAGTCGCTCACCGCGAGGCCGCTTTTGCCGTCCGCGTGCCGGGGCGCCGGCTGCAGGACGTTGAGACCCTCGAGCAGCAGGATGTCGGGCTGCTCGACGGTGGTCCGGACGCCGGACATCCGGTCGTAGTGCAGGTGTGAGTAGACCGGCGCCTCGACCGTGTCCATCCCGGACTTCACCTCGACCACGAAGCGCAGCAGCCCCTTGCGGTCGTACGACTCCGGGAAGCCCTTGCGTTGCATCAGGTTGCGGCGCTCGAGCTCGGCGTTCGGCCAGAGGAAACCGTCGGTGGTGACCAGCGCGACCCGCGGGTGCTCGGGCCAGCGGGCCAGCAGTTCGCGCAGCAGCCGGGCGGTGGTGGACTTGCCGACGGCAACGGATCCGCCGATGCCGATCACGAACGGGGTCCGGGTGGCGGCCGGTTTGCCGAGGAAATCCTCGGTGTCGGCGTGCAGCGCGCGGGCGTGCCGGACGTACAGCGACAGGATCCGGGACAGCGGCAGGTACACCTCGCGGACCTCGTCCATGTCGATCTCGTCGCCGAGGCCGCGCAGTCGTTCCACCTCGTCCGCCGTCAGCGGGGAGATCGTGGTCTCGGCCAACTGCGCCCAGGTGGCCCGGTCGAGCTCGGTATAGGGAGTCACCTCCCGCGACGGCTGCAGCATGTGGCCCATTGTTCCCATCGGCGGGGGATGCACCCACATCGGGCGGGCGTGGCCTTGGTCTCAGCTGCGGCACAGTGTCTCAGCTACGGTACGGTCTCGAAACTTTCGGTCACCGTCCCGTGACCGGCTGATATGTAAGCATCATCCGCGATGAGCGATCTGGCTTGGCTGGCCACCCAGCGGCTGCCCGAGGTGACCGTGCACGCCTCCGGTGTGCTGGCCCAGACGATCCGGGCCGAGCTGCGGCAGACCCGGCGGTTCCGGACCGACGTGCAGGTGGCGATCTGCACGACGAGCCGGGTCCGCGAGACCACCCTGTGGCCGGAGGTCGAGGCCGCGCTGCCCGAGCACGGGCTCGGCGTCGAGGGCTTCTTGGTGGTGCGACGAGGCAACGACCTGGTGGTCGCGGCCGAGGGCGGGCACGGCCTGCTGTACGGGTACTTCTACCTGCTGCGGTACTTCGAGTGGATGGGCGGCGACTTCACCGTCGTCGAGCGGCCCGCGATACCGATCCGGATGCTGGACCACTGGGACGAGCCGTCCGGTACGGTCCGCCGCGGCTACTCGGGTGGCTCGATGTTCTTCCGCGACGGCGCGGTGCTGCCGGACCTGAGCCGGGTCCGGGCGTACGCGCGGCTGCTGGCCTCGATCGGGATCAACGCGGTCGCCTTCGCGAACGCGGAACTTCCGGACGTCGCGCGGCTGGCCGGCGTGTTCCGGGAGTACGGGATCGCGGTCAGCCTGGCGATCGACTTCATCGACGACCCGCGGGACGAGCGGGTGGCCCGCTGGTGGTCGACGGCGATCTCCCGGGTGTACGACGTGGTGCCGGACCTCGGCGGTCTGGTGGTCCGCTCGGCGGGCGACGTCGAGGGCGCGAACCTGCTCGCCCGGGCGATGGCGCCGTACGGCGGAACCGTTTTCTGGCGGGTTTCCGGCGCGGAACCGGACCGGGACTGGCGGGACCGGCGGGCGGACCGCGCGCGGGCGGCGTACGACGAGTTCATCCCGCTGGACGGGCGGTTCGAGGAGAACGTGGTGCTGCAGGTCCGGCACGGGCCGCTGGACTTCCAGGTCCGGGAGCCGGTCGCGCCGCTGCTCGGGGAACTCCAGGAAACCGTTTCCGGAATCGAGTTGCAGGTCACGCAGGAGTTTTCCGGGCAGCAGCAGGACCTCTGCTACCTCGGGCCGTGGTGGCGGGAGATCCTGCAGTTCGACACCACCGGCAGTGCCGGTCACGGTGCGGCGACGGTTGCCGACCGCATCGGTGCGATCGTTGCCGTGTCCAACGTCGGCGACGACCCGAACTGGACCGGGCACAAGCTTGCGCAGAGCAACCTCTACGCGTTCGGCCGGCTCGCCTGGGATCCGGCGGCGGATCCGGTCAGCCTGCTGCACGAATGGGCGGCCGCGACGTTCGCGATGGACGACCGGACCCGGGGTGAGCTGGTCACGATCCTGGCCGGCTCGTGGCGGACGTACGAGCGGTACACCGCACCGCTCGGCGTCGGGTACATGGTCTCGCCGGAGACGCACTACGGCCCGAACGTCAACGGGTACGAGTACTCCGGGCGTGGGACGTACCACTATGCGGACCGGTACGGCGTCGGGGTGGACCGGACCGTGAAGACCGGATCCGGGTTCACCGGGCAGTACCCGGAGCCGCTGGCGAGCGTGTACGAGGACGTCTACACGTGTCCGGACGAACTGCTGCTGTTCTTCCACCACGTCCCGTACGACCACGTGCTGCAGAGCGGGAGCACTGTGCTGCAGCACATCTACGACACGCACTTCCAGGGGTACGCCGAGGTGGAGGCGATGGTCGCGCGCTGGCGGGTGATCGCCGAGCGCTTCGAGCCCGCCGTACGGGAGAACGTGACGGCACGGTTCGACGGCCAGCTGGCCAACGCCCGCGAGTGGCGCGACCAGGTGAACACCTACTTCTTCCGGCTGAGCGGCGTACCGGACGCCCACGGAAGAACCATCCACGGCTAGGCTGGTCCGAAAGTTTCGGGCTGGGAGGTGTGGTGGGCGAGCGGCCGACGATTGCGAAAATTGCGGAGCAGGCCGGGGTCTCGGTGCCGACCGTGTCCAAGGTGCTGAACGGGCGCTCGGACGTGGCCGCGGCCACCCGGGCGCGGATCGAGAGCCTGATCCAGGAGCACGGGTACCGGCGGCGGAGTGCGAGTACGGCGGCCGGGCCGATGATCGACCTGGTGTTCAACCAGCTCGGCGGCGAGTGGGCGATGGAGATGATCCGCGGCGTCGAGGAGGTCGCCCGGTCCGAGGGCGTCGAACTGGTGCTGTCCGAGTGCGGCGGCGCGCTGCGACCGCGGCAGCAGTGGATCGAGTCGGTGCTGAACCGGCGGCCGGTCGGCGTGATCATGGTGTTCTCGGACCTGGACGCCGACCAGCGGGCGCAGCTGGAGACGCGGCGGATCCCGTTCGTGGTGGTGGATCCGGTCGGCGACGTCGGCGACGACGTACCGTCGATCGGCTCCGCGAACTGGAACGGCGGCCGGCTGGCGACCACGCACCTGCGCACCCTCGGGCACGAGCGGATCGCGATGATCGGCGGCCCGATCGGCACCCTGTGCTCCCGGCAACGCGTCGACGGCTACACCGACGCGCTGCGCTCGAGCGGGGTGGAGGTCGCACCGGAGCTGATCCGCTGGGCGGACTTCGAGGTCGGTGGCGGCTACCGCGAGGCGCTCGCGCTGCTCCGGCTGCCCGACCCGCCCACCGCGATCTTCGCCGGCAGCGACATGCAGGCCCTCGGCGTCTACCAGGCGGCTCGCGAACTGGGCCTCGACATCCCCCGCGACCTGTCGGTCGTCGGCTACGACGACCTCCCCGTCGCCCAGTGGGTCACCCCGGCGCTCACCACAGTCCACCAGCCCCTCCACCAGATGGCGGAACTGGCAGCCCGGGTGGTCCTCGACCTTTCCCGAGGCAAGACCCCCACCGCGCTCCGCCTGGACCTGGCCGTCGACATGCAGGTCCGCCAGTCGACCGCGCAGCCGGGGTAGCCCTGCAGCTCGACAGAACATCTACGCCCACGGCCGCCGGCACCACGTCTGAGCACACGAGGGAGTCGGCGCGATCGGGCCAGACCTCCTAGTCGAGCTGCAGGCCTCCGTTAGTCTTGCTCACATGATCGTCGGCGTGGGTATCGATGTGGTCGACGTGGATCGGTTCATGCGGACGCTGGAGCGGACGCCGGGGTTGCGGGATCGGGTGTTCACGGAGCTGGAGGCGGTGAAGCCGGCGGCTTCGTTGGCGGCTCGGTTCGCGGCCAAGGAGGCGTTGGCGAAGGCGTTGGGGGCGCCGGCGGGGATGCACTGGCACGACGCCGAGGTGCAGACCGACGAGACCGGGCGGCCCTGGCTGGAGATCAGCGGGACGGTCGCGGCGCAGGCGGCCAAGCTCGGCGTACAGAGTCTGCACCTGTCGCTCAGCCACGACGCCGGCATCGCCTCCGCGGT
Source organism: Kribbella aluminosa (assembly GCF_017876295.1). Taxonomy (NCBI): domain Bacteria; kingdom Bacillati; phylum Actinomycetota; class Actinomycetes; order Propionibacteriales; family Kribbellaceae; genus Kribbella; species Kribbella aluminosa. Next base: position 852,563 of record NZ_JAGINT010000001.1, read on the forward strand.
CGTCGTCCTGGAAGGCTGACCGTGCCCGGGGAGGTTTGAGTATGCGCGCGGCGCACACAGTCGAGCAGGTCCGCACAGCCGAGGCCGAGTTGATGGCCAAGCTCCCCGAGGGCACGCTGATGCAGCGCGCGGCGACCGGACTAGCGGTTGCTATCGGCAACTTTCTTGGCGGCACGTACGGCGCGCGCGTGGTGCTGCTGATCGGGTCCGGCGACAACGGCGGTGACGCCCTGTACGCCGGCGCCCGCCTGGCCCGACGCGGTGCCCAGGTCACCGCCGTGCTCCTGTCCCCCAAGTTCCATCCTGCAGGTCTCGAAGCACTGCGGGCGTCCGGTGGCCGGGTCGGCTCAACAGACGAGATCCGGACCGCCGATGTCGTGGTTGACGGCATCGTCGGCATCGGTGGTCGCCCGGGGCTCCGGCCCGACGCGCTTGCGGCAGTGCGGCTGGCCGAGGAGTACGGCGTACCGATCGTCGCTGTCGACACCCCGTCCGGCGTGGACGTCGACACCGGCGAGACGCCCGAGCCGCACGTCCGGGCCGCGCTGACCGTCACGTTCGGCACGCACAAGGTCTGCCACCTGGTCGACCCCGCCGCGTCCGCGTGCGGCCCGGTCCACCTCGTCGACATCGGCCTCGACCTCTCACCCGCCGAGGTCCGATCCCTCCAGGCCGCCGACGTACGCGCCCTCTACCCCGTCCCGCACGGCGAGTCCGACAAGTACTCGCGCGGCGTCCTCGGCCTGATGGTCGGCTCCGCGCAGTACCCGGGAGCCGCCGTGATCGCCACCTCCGGCGCGCTCGCCGGTCCGGTCGGCATGGTCCGGTACGTCGGCCCGGACCCGGTCGCCCACGCCGTACTCGCCGTCCATCCGGAGGTCGTCGTCGGCGAGGGCCGTGTGCAGGCGTGGGCCGTCGGCTCGGGTACGTCGACGGACAACGTCGACCTGGAGCGGTTCCACCGCATCACGCAACAGCAGGACGTCCCGGTGGTCGTCGACGCCGGAGCGATCGCGGCGCTCGACCACGACCGGGCGGGACGGGTCGTCATCACGCCGCACGCCGGCGAGCTGTCGCAGTTGATCGGCGTACGGCGTGAGGAGATCGAGGCGCGCCGGCTGCACTACGCGCGTCTGGTGGCTGTGGATCGGCAACTCGTCGTACTGCTGAAGGGCGCTACCACGATCGTCGCGGCACCCGACGGCGCCGCCCTCGTCAACCCGATCGCCAGTCCGTGGCTCGCCACCGCCGGCTCCGGCGACGTGCTGGCCGGCATCTGCGGCTCGCTGCTAGCGGGCGGCCTGCCGGAGTTCGAGGCCGCCGCGGTCGCCGCCTACCTCCACGCCGCGGCCGGCACCCTGGCCGCGTCTGCCGGCCCGATCACCGCGATGTCCGTCGCGCGCGCACTCCCCGAGGCCACCCGGCTACTCCTCGGCTGATCCGCGCAGGCGCGCGGTCTGGTGCTGCCCACCCGTCACTCGCGTCAGCGTCGCGCGGTGAAGTCCAGCCCGCCGCTCGCTGACCGGAGGCTGAGAACCGAGCCGTCGATCTTGTAGGTCAGGTCGCCCTTCAAGCCGTTCAGCAGCAGGGATTCCAGCTTCGCGGCGTCGCCGGTGCAGGCGCGCCGGGTGGTGGCCAGTTCGCCGAACGTGAGCTTGCCGGTGCCGTTCGCGACCACGCCCTGGAACTCGTTGCAACCGGTCGAGCCGGTCACCCGATCGCCGTTCAGCGTCAGCCACGCCTTTTCGGCCCCGGCCGGATGCGACGCGGTCTGGCCGGCGACGATCGTGGACAGTGCCCACTTCGTGCCGTCCAGCGCGGCGGCGGGCTGGGCGGTCTGCTTGTCGACGAGCGAGATCGTCGTACTGTCCGTGCTGACGACGAGCTTGTCACCGTCGAGCTTCCAGGTCGGCTTCGCGGTGAGGACGCCGCCGATCCACTTGTCCGCACCGGCCGCGTGGCCGAGGCATCCCATCGCCGTGGACGTGATCTCGCTGCCCAGGACCAGACGGTTGCCGGCTGTCGACACCGAGGTCTCGGAGGAGTTGCAGCCGGCGTTCCACGACAGGCGACCGTTGGTGGTGAACTGCAGCCGGACCTCGCTGGGCGGCGTCCGGGGCTTGCCGTTCTCGACGACCGAGGTGGACAGGAACGTCCGCCCGCTCAGGTCCGCGCCGGGCTGCGCCCCAGGGGCGGGCCCGTTGCCACAGGCGGTCAGGGCGAGCAGCCCCGTCCCGACGAGAGCGATCATCCGTGTCTTCACACTCTCAGGACGCCGGTGCTGGCGCTCGCGTTGCAGTTCGAGGCATGGTTTCTTCGGGGAAAGTTATTGGGGGGAACCATGGCTGTCCGATTTCCGCGCCGACGGCTGCTGCTCGTCGCGGCCGCCGTACTGATGGTCGGCGCACTCGTCGCGGTGCCGATCGTCCGCACGAACCAGCACTCACCGGCCGAGACGGCGATCGCCGCCACCGGTCCGAGCAGCAGCTGCCCGAATCCGTCCTTCGTCACCACGTCCCGCGACAACCAGGGCGCGGGCCAGGACTTCGGGCCGTACTACCTGCACAACAACATGTGGAACAACCACAACGGCGTGTACACGATGTCGGTCTGCGACTACGGCAACTGGTACGAGGACGTCACGCAGCCGAAGCCGGGCGACAACGGCGTACAGGCGTATCCGAACGTGCACAAGGACTACGACAACGTCCCGCTGACCAGGATCAGGTCGGCGACCTTCGCCGCGACCACGCCCGGGGACTGCCCGGGCTGTGTCTACGACGTGGCGTTCGACGTGTGGATCGGGGACGGGCTGGACAACGAGCTGATGATCTGGACCGACAACTCGGGACAGGTCCCGGGCGGGGACAAGGTCGGGACGGTCAGCTTCGGCGGATTCACGTACGACGTGTGGCACCAGGACGGGTACACCGCGTACGTCTCCCAGGTCACGCAGAAGTCCGGGACGATGCCGCTGGCCGACTTCTTCACCGACGTGGTCAACCGCGGGTGGGCCCCGAAGGCGACCACCTGGCAGGTCGACTACGGCGTCGAGATCGTCTCCACCGCCGGCCACACCCGCCGCTTCACCTTCACCGACTTCGCCATCCAGGAGGGCTGACACCTAGGGTTCGGGGTGTGATGGGACTGGTGATCTTCGACAACGACGGCGTGCTGGTGGATTCCGAGCGGCTCGCGAACACGATTCTCTCCGAGTTGCTGACCGAGGCCGGGTTGCCGTACACGTTCGAGGAGACGGTGCGGGACTTCATGGGCGGGTCGATGGCGTCGATGCGGCAGAAGACCGAGGCACAGCTCGGGCGGGCCGCTGCCGGCGGATCTCGAGGACCGGTACCACCAGCGGCTGTTCGACGGGTTCGCCCACCTGCAGGCGGTCGACGGTGTGGAGGCTGTCCTCGACCACCTGGACGCGCGCGGCATCACGTACTGCCTGGCGTCCTCGGGCACCCATCGGCGGATCCGTACGGCGCTGACCGCGGTCGGCTTCCTGGACCGGTTCGAGGGGCGGATCTTCAGCGCCGAGGACGTCGCGCACGGCAAGCCCGCGCCGGACCTGTTCCTGCACGCGGCCGCGACCATGGAGGTCAAGCCGGCCGACTGCCTGGTGATCGAGGACAGCCCGCTCGGCGTCGCCGCAGCGGTCGCCGCCGGCATGACGGTCTTCGGGTACGCCGGCATGACCGACCCCGCGAAACTTTCCGATGCGGACAAGGTTTTCCACAACATGGCGGCCCTGACCGATCTGATCGACGCCACCTGAGACACTGGAAAGACCATGTCTACTGTTCAGTCACACCCGGTCCGCGCTGAGGCGGTCGTCGATCTGGCGGCGATCCGCCACAATGTGAGCACGCTGCGTGATCGCGCAGTGGGGGCGCAGCTGATGGCCGTGGTGAAGGCCGACGGGTACGGGCACGGGATGGTGCCGGTGGCGCGCGCCGCTCGCGAGGCCGGGGCCGACTGGATCGGGGCCGCGGTGCTCGAGGAGGCGCTCGGGTTGCGCGCGGCCGGTGACACCGGGCCGATCTTCTGCTGGCTGACCACACCGGGCGAGCCGCTGGCCGACGCGATCGACGCCGGGATCGACCTGTCCGCGGGCGCCCCGTGGGAGATCGACGAGCTGGCCGCCGCGGTGCAGGACCGGCCCGCGCGGGTGCATCTGAAGATCGACACCGGGATGTCGCGCGGCGGCGCCGTACCGGAGGAGTGGCCGGCGCTGATCCGCGCCGCGCTCCGCGAGCAGGCCGCCGGGCGGATCGAGGTCAAGGGCATCTGGTCGCACCTGGCGTCCTCGGACGAGCCGAAGAGCGCGGTCAACGAGACCCAGCTGGCCACGTTCACCGAGGCGATCGACGTGGCGGCCGCGTTCGGGATCGACGCCGAGTTCAAGCACCTGGCGAACTCCGGGGCCACGCTCGCGCTGCCCGGGACACACTTCAACCTGGTCCGGCCCGGCGTCGCGACGTACGGGCTCTCGCCGTTCGGGCACGCGCTGCCGTCGGCCGAGCTCGGGCTGCGGCCGGCGATGACGCTGAAGGCGCGGCTCGCGATGGTGAAGCGAGTGCCGGCCGGCGCGGGCGTCTCGTACGGGCTGACCTGGACCGCGCCGCGGCCGTCGACACTCGGCCTGGTCCCGCTCGGGTACGGCGACGGGCTGCCCCGGCACGCCTCGAACGGCGGCCCGGTCCAGGTCGGCGGCAAGCGCCGTAGGATCGTCGGCCGGATCTGCATGGACCAGTGCGTGGTCGACCTCGAGGACGACCGGGCCGCGGCCGGCGACGAGGTCGTGCTGTTCGGCCCCGGTACGTCGGGCGAGCCGACCGCGGACGACTGGGCCGACGCGGCCGGCACCATCAACTACGAGATCGTCACCCGCCTGGGCGCACGGATTCCGCGCAGGTACGTCGACAGCGAAAGGTAGATCAGCATGTCCAGAGCAGGGCGGACTGCTGGTCTGATCGGGGCCGCGGTCGGAGTGCTGGCCGCGGGTGCCGCGGCCGGGGTCGCGGTCGAGCGCCAGGTGATCGGCCGCCGCTCCGGGCTGCGCAAACAGCTGGCGGCGGAGCCGTTCGGCACGCAGCGGGGCACGCCGTACATCTTCACCGCCGACGACGGCGTCGAGCTGTACGTCGAGGTGGACGAGCTGAAGCGGTCCCGCCGGCCGGCCCCGCCGCCGAAGCGGAGACTGGGCCGGAAGCTTCCCGTGCCGCCCGAGGACCTGACGGTGATCTTCGTCCACGGCTACGGGCTGAACCTGGACCTCTGGCACTTCGAGCGCCGCGATCTGGCCGGGATCGGCACGATGGTGTTCTACGACCAGCGCTCGCACGGGCGGTCCGGCCGGTCGCCGAAGGAAGGCGTCAGCATCGACCAGCTCGGCAAGGACCTGTACGGGATCATCGAGCGGTTCGCGCCGACCGGTCCGGTGGTCCTGGTCGGGCACTCGATGGGCGGCATGACGATCATGGCGCTCGCCGAGCAGCACCCGGAGCTGTTCGGCGACCGGGTGATCGGTGTCGGGCTCTGCTCGACCAGCGCGGGCGGTCTGGACCAGGTGCCGATCGTGTTCCCGGGCAAGGCCGGCATGCTGGCCCGGACGCTGGCGAACCCGGCGGTGGCCGCGCTGGCCCGGATCCCGGAGGTGGTCGAGCACAGCCGGAAGGCCGGGTCGGACCTGATCTACCTGCTGACCCGGAAGTACGCGTTCGGTTCCGAGGTGCCGCCGGCGTTCACCGAGTTCGCGAACGAGATGATCGCGGCGACGCCGATCGAGGTGATCGCGGACTTCTACCCGATCTTCGCGCTGCACGACAAGTTCGACGCCCTGGAGCCGCTGCAGAAGGTCGAGTGCGTGGTGATCGGCGGCGACAAGGACCAGCTGACGCCGTTCTCGCACGCCGAGGAGATCGTCCGCCGGGTGCCCGGCGCCGAGCTGGTCGAGGTGCAGAACTGCGGGCACCTGGGCCTGATCGAGCACCACCGTGAGTTCACCGCGGCGCTGCTTGGGATGATCGAGCGAGCCGAACAGTCCCTGGCACCGTCCTGAATTTGCCTGAACCCTGCGAGATGACCCCCGAGATGACTGCATGACCGACCTGCGCGTCGTGGACGCGACTCCCGAGCACGCCGCGGCGATCGTCGCGGTGATCCACCACGCGTTCGCCGCGCGCCGGGTGCTCGACCCGCCGTCGACGCAGCTGTCCGAGAACGTCGCCACGGTGACCGCGGCGATCGAGCGGCACGGCGGCCTGCTGGTGCTGACCGACGGGACTCCGGCCGGGGCGATGCTGTTCGAGCAGACCGGCGACGTCCTGAACCTGCGCCGCGTCTCGGTCGACCCGCGGAACCAGTCCCGCGGCGTCGCGTCCGCGATGGTCGGCTGCGCCGAGGAGGTCGCCGTACGGCGTGGTCTGAGCCGGGTGAATCTGATCGCGCGCATCGAGCTGCCGGACACCGTGGAGTTCTGGCGCCGCCGGGGGTACTCCGTCGTCGACCGGCAGGCGCACAACCTGATCTACGCGAAGGCGATGCCGGTCGAGCTGACGGTGCCGACCGCCGACGACATGCAGGCGATCGGCGAGGAGCTGGCGGGCCAGCTGCGCGCAGGCGACGTACTCGTGCTGTCCGGCGATCTCGGCGCCGGGAAGACCACGTTCACGCAGGGTCTCGGCGCCGGGTTGAAGGTCCGGGGTGCGATCACGTCGCCGACGTTCGTGATCTCGCGGGTGCATCCGTCGCTCGTCGGCGGTCCGGCACTGGTGCATGTGGACGCGTACCGGGTCGGCGGGTTCGCGGAGCTGGACGATCTCGACCTGGACGCGAGCCTGGAGGACGCGGTCACGGTGGTCGAGTGGGGTCACGGGCTGGCCGAAGGGCTGGCGCCCGACCGGCTCGACATCGTGGTGACGCGCGGCGACGACGACTCCGACGAGACCCGCTCGCTCCGGATCACCCCGGTGGGCCCGCGCTGGGCGGCCTCCGGCGTACGGGTGTCTGCCTTGGAGAAGAACTGACATGTTGCTTGCCTTCGACACCTCGAGTGCTGCTGTCACCGTTGCGCTGGCCACGCCGGACGGGGAGATCGTCGAGTCGTCGACGACCGTGGACGCGTTGCGTCACGGCGAGCTGCTTGCGCCTGCCATCGCGGCTGCGTTGGAGAGTGCCGGCGTGACGCCGCGCGATCTGACCGGGATCGCGGTGGGCGTCGGTCCTGGTCCGTTCACGGGGCTGCGGGTCGGGTTGGTGACCGCGCGGACGATGGGCGAAGTACTCGGGATCTCGGTTGCCGGGGTGTGCAGTCTCGACATTCTTGCGCGGCAGTCGGCGTTGACGCTGCCGGTCGCGGTCGCCACGGATGCGCGGCGCAAGGAGATCTACTGGGCGCTGTACGACGGTCCGGCCGCGGACGGGAGTCGTCGACGGCTGGAGGGACCGGCGGTGGACAAGCCTGCCGAGGTGGCCCACGTACTGTCCGGGCTGCCCGTGATCGGGCGTGGTGCGGTGCTGTACGGCGAGGTGCTGGGCGTGCCGGGTGACGATGTCCTGGAGTACCCGTCGGCCGAGGTACTGGCGACCGGCGTGGCCACTCGCACCCTCGAGGTCGTGGCGCCGGAGCCGCTGTACCTGCGGCGGCCGGATGTGACCATGTCCAGCGGGCCGAAGAGCGTCCTGTGAGACCAGCTGTCCGGGCGGCTGTCGCCGACGACCTGCCGGCGCTCGTGGCGCTGGACGAGGTGTGCTTCGGGTCGGGCGCGTGGGGCGAGGTGGCCTGGGCGGACGAGTTCGAGCGGTTGTCCGAGGACCGGGTGGTGCTGGTTGCGGACGAGGACTCGGTTGTTGCCGGGTACGTCGTACTGCTGCTGCCTCCGGTGGTCGAGGATGTGGTCGAGGTACTGCGGATCGCGGTGGCGCCGGCGGAGCGGCGTACGGGTGTCGGTGGGCAGTTGCTGACGATCGCCCTGGGACGGTGTGCCGGCCGGACCGTACTCCTGGAAGTTGCTGCGGGCAACGAGTCGGCGATCGGGCTGTACGCCGGGTTCGGGTTCGAGGAGATCAGCCGGCGGCGCGGATACTACGCGGGTGGCGAGGATGCGGTGATCATGCGGTGGCGGGAGGAACAATGAACGAGCCTCTGATCCTCGGGATCGAGACGTCGTGCGACGAGACCGGGGTCGGGATCGTGCGGGGGCGGACGTTGCTCGCGGATGCGGTCGCGTCCAGCGTCGAGGAGCATGCCCGGTTCGGCGGCGTCGTACCCGAGGTGGCCAGTCGTGCGCATCTCGAGGCGATGGTGCCGACGATCCGCCGCGCCTGCGAGACGGCCGGGATCACACCGGCCGACGTGGACGCGGTCGCCGTGACCAGCGGACCCGGTCTGGCCGGCGCGCTGCTGGTCGGCGTCGCCGCCGCGAAGGGCCTCGCGCTCTCGCTGGACAAGCCGATCTACGGCGTCAACCACCTGGCCGCGCACGTCGCCGTGGACACGCTGGAGCACGGCGAGCTGCCGAAGGGCTGCGTCGCGATGCTCGTCTCCGGCGGGCATTCCGCACTGCTCGCGGTCCATGACATTACCGACGGCGTCGTACCGATGGGCAGCACCATCGACGACGCCGCGGGCGAGGCGTTCGACAAGGTCGCGCGCGTGCTCGGGCTGCCGTTCCCGGGTGGTCCGTGGATCGACAAGGCGGCGCGGGACGGCGACCGGCTGTACGTGCGGTTCCCGCGCGGGCTGACGTCCCAGCGCGACCTCGAGCGGCACCGGTTCGACTTCTCGTTCTCCGGGTTGAAGACCGCGGTCGCGCGCTGGGTCGAGGCCAAGCGGCGCGACGGCGAGGACGTACCGGTGAACCACGTCGCCGCGGCCTTCCAGGAGGCGGTCTGCGACGTACTGACGCGGAAGGCGATCGACGCCTGCAAGGACCGCGGGTTCGAGCACCTGCTGATCGGCGGCGGCGTCGCGGCGAACTCGCGGCTCCGGGCGATGGCCGAGGAACGCGCGGCCGCGGCCGGGATCACCGTCCGGGTGCCGCGCCCCGGCCTGTGCACGGACAACGGCGCGATGGTCGCCGCCCTCGGCTCCGAACTCGTCCGCGCCGGCCGTGCTCCGTCGCCGCTGGACCTTCCCGCCGACTCGTCGATGCCGATCACGGAGGTACTCAACAGATGAAGTGGACCGGGCCGGAGGGTTTCGAGGCCGACGACGACGCCGAGCGCATCGACCCCGCCGTCGTCCAGGGATTCCTGAGTACGTCGTACTGGGCGGAGGGGATCCCGCGCGAGGTGGTGGAGCGCGCGATCGCGGGCTCTCTGAATCTCGGGGTGTACGACGCGACCGGCGCGATGGTCGGGTACGCGAGGATGGTGACGGACCGGGCCACGTTCGCGTGGCTGGCCGATGTGTTCGTCCTGGAGTCCCACCGCGGCCACGGGCTCGGGCGGTTCGTCGTGTCGACGCTGCTGGAGCATCCGGACCTGAAGGGCCTGCGGCAGATCCTGCTGGCGACTGCCGACGCACACGAGCTGTACCGCTCGTACGGCTTCACCGAGACGCCGCCCGGCCGGATGATGGCGATCCGTAAGAAGTCGGCCGAGCTCTACGCGCAGCCGTGAGGCGTCCGGGTGTCGACCTCGTCCGGCACCCGGCGGGGGCGACTGAGCTCGTGCTGCTGGCGCACGGCGGCGAGGAACGCTCGAAGGCCGACCCACACCTGTGGCGCCCGGCGCTGCTCCGCATGTGGCCGTTCGCCATGGCGGCGCGGTGGGCCGCACCGGACGCCGCGATCGGGTTCGCCCGCTACCGCTTCCGGGGCTGGAACGACGCCGGCGACCCGGCCGTCGACCTGCGCGCGGTCCTGGACGAACTGCCGTACGAGCGGGTGTTGCTGATCGGGCACTCGATGGGCGGCCGCGCGGTGGTTGCCGTCGGCGACCATCCACGGGTGGCGGGAGTACTCGCGCTGGCGCCGTGGCTCCCACCCGGCGAGCCCCTCGTCGCGCTCCGCCCACCCGTCACCTTCGTCCACGGCGCCGACGACACGATGACCGATCCGGCGGCCACGGCGGCGTACGCGGCCCGTCTGCGAGCGGCCGGCGTGCTGGTGACGACGTACGCGCTGGCCGGCGAAGGCCACGCGATGCTGAAACGCCCGAAGGACTGGAACCGCCTGGTGACCGAGTTCGTCCGCGGCGACGCGACCGGAGGCGGCGACGAGCACCTGCCGGCGGCGGGCGCGCAGGTGGTGTCGGCCGTGGCCGAGATCGCGACCACCCGCTTCCGGCTGCCGGTGAAGGAGCGGTTTCGGGCAGAGGCCTGGGGGTGAGGCGCACCGCTTGCTCCCCAGGCGAACGGTCAGCGGCCAACCGGTTCCGGTCCCAGCCTGACCAACGCAGATGAACGTGCGGTGACGGTTTAGTGGCGGGTCTCCGGGGAGCGCAGCAACGGACGCAGCACCTCGTCCGTCGGCAAGTCGCCCGGAGACCCGCACGCAGGGTCGATCATATGTTCGAATGTAGCTCAAGCGCAAGTGTTGCCTACCAGGTGGTGCTGACCCTGCGGCAGGAGTATGCGACCGCGTCGCGGCCGATGCGTGTGACGATCAGCGTCGCCGCCGCGGACCCCTTCGGCGCGAGCTTCTTCCGCAGGTGGGCCGGGTCCAGATCGACGCCGCGCTTCTTGATCTCCAGCGTGCCGATGCCCTGACCACGGACCCACGCACGGAGGGCCTTCTCCTTGTAGGGCAGCTCTTCCAGGACTTCGTACGCCGACGCGAGCGGAGTGCCGACGTACTGCGGTGCCGTGACGTAGGCGATGCGCGGATCCAGCAGCCACCCGTCGACGGCGGCGGCCACCGCGGTGACCAGGCCGGCCCGGACGACGGCGCCGTCGGGTTCGTAGATGTACTGCCCGACCGGACCCGCGTCCGCCTCCGGTGCGTGCGTGACGGTCGCACCGCCCGGTAGGAGCGTCGCGCGGCGCGGCGTACCGCCGTACAGCTCGCCGGACCAGAGTGCGGCCTCCTTCACCTCGCCGGCGTCACTGATCCACTCGGCCTCCACGCCGTCCGGGATCGCGTCGTGCGGGATGCCGGGCGCGACCTTCACGCACGCGGTCCGCTCCAGCAGGCCGGTCACGAACGACCACGGCGGCGAGTAGGCGTTGTGGTCGAACACGCGCCGCCCGTCAGCACGTCGCGCGGGGTCCGCGAAGATCACGTCGTACGGCGTGGGGTCGGTGGACTCGGCGTCGCCCACCAGTACGTCGCCTGGCAGGTCCAGCGCGGCCAGGTTGGCGCGGGCGGTGGCTGCTGTCTCCGGGTCGCGTTCTACGCCGGTGACTCGTAGTCCGGCGCGCGCGGCGGTGATGAGGTCGCCGCCGATACCGCATCCCAGATCGACGACTGTGGCGCCGGGCACAGCTGTTGCCAGGCGTTCGGCGCGGTGGGTGCCCACCGTGGTGCGGGTGGCCTGCTCCAAGCCGTCCGGTGTGAAGTACATGCGTTCCGCATCGGGGCCGAACTTGGCGACGGCACGGCGGCGCAGGGCGGCTTGGGTGACCGCAGCCGTGACAAGTGCCGCGTCGTACCGGCGTCTGAGCTTCTCCACCAGTTGCAGCTCGCCGCCGGGGCGGAACTCGGCGCACGCGGCGGCCAGTACCTCACCGCCCGGCCCGTCGAGCAACGCAGAAACAGTCACTCCGGCAACTCTAGAGGGACCTGCTCCGACTGCGGGTTATGCCTCAGACTGAGATTCGTTTGGCACTCGAGTTGACCGAGTGCTAATCGCGGCCTAGATTCGGTGTTGGCACTCTCCGTGGGAGGGTGCCAGCGGTCCGGCCTCTGACCCCCGCGACGGCAGGGGAGCGCGACCACATGCCACAGACAAGCGAATTCGACCGTGGAGGTCAGCAAGTGTCGGTCACGATCAAGCCGCTCGAGGACCGTGTCCTCGTCGCGCCGCTCGAAGCCGAGCAGACCACGAAGTCCGGCCTGGTGATCCCGGACACCGCCAAGGAGAAGCCGCAGGAGGGCGAGATCCTCGCCGTCGGCCCGGGCCGGATCGACGACAACGGAAACCGCGTCCCGCTGGACGTCGCTGTCGGCGACAAGGTCATCTACTCCAAGTACGGCGGCACCGAGGTCAAGTACGACGGTCAGGACTACCTGATCCTGGGCGCCCGCGACATCCTCGCAGTCGTCAGCAAGTGACGAACGCCCGCTGTTCCTGACTGACACCGCCCCGGGGCCTCTGGCGCCGGGGCGGAGTGGGTCCGGCACCCGATCGGGGTGGTGGGGCGGGGGAGTTGGACACAGGGCTCGAGCCTGCAACGAGACATACGGAAAAGGACTGGTTTTCTTCATGCCGAAGATCCTCGAGTTCGACGAGCACGCGCGGCGCGCGCTGGAGCGTGGCGTCGACAAGCTCGCGAACACGGTGAAGGTGACGCTGGGCCCGAAGGGCCGCTACGTCGTCCTGGACAAGAAGTGGGGCGCCCCGACCATCACCAACGACGGTGTCACCGTCGCCCGTGAGGTCGAGCTGGACGACCCGTTCGAGAACCTTGGCGCGCAGTTGGCCAAGGAGGTCGCCACCAAGACCAACGACATCGCCGGTGACGGCACCACCACCGCGACGGTGCTGGCGCAGGCGCTGGTGCACGAGGGCCTGCGCGCGGTCGCCGCGGGCGTCAACCCGATGGGCCTGAAGCGCGGCATCGAGGCGGCCGTCGAGGCCGTGTCGGCCAAGCTGGTCGAGACCGCGCGTCCGGTCGACGACAAGGGCGACATGGCCCACGTCGCGACCATCTCCGCCCGGGACGCCGAGATCGGCGCCCTGATCGCGGACGCGTTCGACAAGGTCGGCAAGGACGGTGTGATCACCGTCGAGGAGTCGAACACCTTCGGTACCGAGCTCGAGTTCACCGAGGGTATGCAGTTCGACAAGGGCTACATCTCGCCGTACTTCATCACCGACGCCGAGGCCGGCGAAGCGGTGCTGGAGGACCCGTACATCCTGATCCACCAGGGCAAGATCTCCGCGATCGCGGACCTGCTGCCGCTGCTGGAGAAGGTCGTGCAGTCCGGCAAGACGCTGCTGATCATCGCCGAGGACGTCGAGGCCGAGGCCCTGTCGACCCTGGTGGTCAACAAGATCCGTGGCAACTTCACCTCGGTCGCCGTCAAGGCGCCGGGCTTCGGTGACCGCCGCAAGGCGATGCTGGAGGACCTGGCCGCGCTCACCGGCGCGCAGGTCGTCGCCCCCGAGGTCGGGCTGAAGCTCGACCAGGTCGGCCTCGAGGTGCTCGGTTCGGCTCGCCGGATCGTGGTCTCGAAGGACAACACGACCGTCGTCGAGGGTTCCGGCAAGGCCGAGGACATCGAGGGCCGGGTCAGCCAGATCAAGTCCGAGATCGAGCGCACCGACTCCGACTGGGACCGCGAGAAGCTGCAGGAGCGGCTGGCCAAGCTGGCCGGTGGCGTCTGCGTGATCAAGGTCGGCGCGGCCACCGAGGTCGAGCTGAAGGAGAAGAAGCACCGGATCGAGGACGCGGTGTCCGCGACCCGGGCCGCGATCGAGGAGGGCATCGTCGCCGGCGGCGGCTCCGCCCTCGTGCACGCGGCCACCGTGCTGGACAACGGCCTGGACCTCGACGGTGACGAGCTCGCCGGCGTCCGGATCGTCCGCAAGGCGATCGTCGAGCCGCTGCGCTGGATCGCCGAGAACGGTGGCTACGAGGGCTACGTCGTGACCGCCAAGGTCGCGGAGCTGGAGGTCGGCAGCGGGTTCAACGCCGCCACCGGCGAGTACGGCGACCTGCTGGCCCAGGGCGTGCTGGACCCGGTCAAGGTGACCCGGTCCGCGCTCGCCAACGCCGGCTCGATCGCGGCGCTCCTGCTGACCACCGAGACACTGGTGGTCGACAAGCCCGAGGAAGAGGAAGCCCCGGCGGCCGGCCACGGTCACGGCCACTGATCCTCAGGTCGTAGTTCGACAGCACAGCACACACAGCACCGCCCGGCAGCCCCGCTGCCGGGCGGTGCTCTGCTGTACGGCGACCTGTTGGCGGGCGGGTAGGCCGCCGCGGCTGGGGTCCGGAGACAGGTAATGGTGTCTGGAGACAGGCAATAACCTGTTTCCAGACCCCGGTGCTTGTCGTCAGCCGCCGTTGGCGGCGGGTCGGTCGGCGTCTGGTGGAATGGGCGGGTGCTGATTCGTGAGCGGCGTGACGAGGACCTGTCGGTGTGTGTCGAACTGTTGCGTGCTGTGCACGAACAAGCCGGGTATCCGGTCAACTGGCCCGCGGATCCGGGGCTGTGGCTGACGCCGGAGGCCGCGCTGGGATGTTGGGTCGCGGTGGACGGCGAGCGGGTTGTCGGGCATGTCGTGCTGACGGGCGTGGACGAGCCGGCCGGCGTGGGGATGGGCGGGGACGAGCGGGCCGGCGTGGAGCTGGGCGGGGACGAGCGGGCCGGTGTGGGGATGGGCGGGGCCCGGCGGGCCGAGGTGGAGCGGTTGTTCGTGGATCCGGCGGCGACCGGGCGGGGGACCGGGCGGCAGCTGCTCGACCATTGTGTGACCGTGGCCGCCGGGCTCGGGCGGGAGCTGTCGCTGGAGGTCGTGGACAACCGCGGCGCCGCCGAACGCCTGTACCGCCGGGCCGGCTGGACCGAGACGGGCCGCACTCCGATCGACTGGGGCGGCGTACACGCCACCGAACTGATCCGCTTCAGCGCACCCGGGTCCCGCGCGTGACGCTCGGCTGACCGGGAACCGGATCGCGGAGATCGGGCGGACGTGACGTCGTCGTCGCCGGCCACCACGGCCCCGGACTGCGTGCCGGCGACATCTCCACCTCGTACGCCGTCAGCACCCGCATTACCGCGACGCAGCCCGCGGTGAGGTAGCCAACCCGCCAGTAGTGACAGATTGTGATCAAAACAAGGGCTTGACCTTGAGTTGACACTAGGCAACCAGAGATGAGGGCCGTAGCATCTTCCAGGCTGACCGGTCTGAAATCACGAGGGGGCGAGGGGTGACAGAGGTCAAAGTGCCTGACACCCACGACCGGGTCGAGCTCAGGGATCTTGCCGCGCTGGCCGGCGACGGGGACCGTACAGCTCTCAATGACCTGCTGACCAGGGTGCGCGCTGTGGCGCACCGTTACGTACGGTCCCGTCTGTGGACCTATCCGGGCGGCGCCGACATGGTCGACGACGTCGCTCAAGAGGTTTGTGTCGCGGTATTCGGCGCGCTGGGCCGGTACCGCGACGAGGGGAGGCCTTTCGAGGCTTTCGTCTACGGCATCGCCGCCCGCAAGGTCGCCGATGCCCAGCGCGCGTTCGCGGTCGCCGACGTTTCGACGCCGGACCTGCCGGACGGCGCGGACGAGTCACCGACGCCTGAGGAGCGTGCGGTCCGGCACTCGGAGATCCAGCATGCCATCGGCCTGCTGGACCGGTTGCCGGTGAAGCTGCGCGAGATCCTCCGTCTGCGCGTCGTTGCGGGGATGTCAGCCGAGGAGACCGGCCGGGCACTGGGAATGACACCGGGGGCGGTGAGGGTCGCACAGCATCGGGCGTTGATCGCGCTCAGGGGGTTTGTGGGGCATGAAACACAGCTGGAACGAGGAAGAGCAGGGGAGGGGCATCATGGCTGACCGGTTCAACCTGGACGCGATCGAGGCCGATGACGCGCTGCTCGATCTGCTTGCCGCTGGTGGGGAGACGGCCCGTGCCGCGGGTGCGGACGACCCGGCCGTCGCGCTGCTGGCCGAACTGCGGCTGGCCGTGGAGGTCGAGGACGAGCTCCCCGTGGAGACCATCGACGACCCGGAGAGCTTCCTGGCGCGTTGCGCCGCGCTGAACCCGATCACCGACCCGCTGGCCCGCAAGGTGGCCACCCGGGGTCTGGTGTTCGGTGTCGCCGCGGTGGCCGCGCTGTCGGTGTCCGGGGTGGCCGCGGCGGTCACCGGGGACCCGTTGTCGCCGTACGAGAAGGTCATCGAGAAGATGGTCGACGCGGTCCGCCCGCAGACCAGCTTCCCGAAGCAGGACCTGGACGGCCTGCCAGTAATGGACCGGCAGAAGATCGTCAAGGTCGGCAAGGACTTCCAGGCCAAGGTCAGGGTGGAGCACGCCGGCTCGAACGGGACCGGCGACAACTCCGGCAACGACACCCCGCAGGCGCGGGGCAACGTCACGCTTCCGCCGTTGCCGCTGGTGGAGAAGCCGATGGTGATTCCGCTGCCGCCTGAGCAGCAGAAGCCGCAGGACCTGGTCACCGACAACGGCGGCATCAAGACCACGCCGGAGCCGTCCGGGACCAAGACGACGACGCCGTCGGACACCAAGACCGACACGCCGACCAGCGAGCCGACCGGTACGCCGACGGACAAACCGACCGGTACGCCGACGGATCCGCCGTCGACACCGACCGACACCACCGGTACGCCGACGCCGACCCCGACGGACACCACCACCACGACGCCACCGGCGAACGTGGACAACGGGTCCACCGGCACCGGCGGCACGGGTACGACGGACCCGACCACCGCGCCGACCGGCGACTCCGGCACGGGTCAGCCCGCGGCCGGCGCGACGGACGGCACCGGCACGACCGGCGGGACCGGGACCAGCGGCGGCACCGGGACCACCACGCCGCCGGCCGGTGACACGAGCGGTACGGGCGGCACCGGCTCCACCGGGACAGGTTCGACCGGGACCGGGACGACCACCCCGGGTGACGGCGCGACGACAGTCCCGAACGTGCTCGGCGACGTGCTCGACATCACGCTCGGCGCCGTGCCCGTCGACGTACTGCCGACGCCGACCGGCCAGCCGCCCACGCTGGACAGCGCCCAGCAGTACTTCGGCCAGTCGGACGCGACCGCCAAGTCGGCGGCCGCCGGCAAGCCCGCGCCTGCGAAGACCGCGAAGGGCAGGGCGAAGGCCAAGTCGGCCGCCGGGACCAAGGCCGCGAAGCACTCCAGCGGCAAGGTCAGCACCGGCTCGGTCCGGAAGGCCTACGCCAAGGGCAAGCACTCCACCGGTGACTATCCCGAGGGCAAGCACGCCGCGATCGCCCAGACGCACGGCTCCACCGACGAGACCGTGCTGCTGACGATCCTCGGCATCGTGAACACGCCGCTGCTCGAGAACAAGTAACCGGCCGCTCGCCGACCGCCCGCCGCGAATCGTGGCGGGCGGTGGCCTGTGGACGGCGGATTCGGGGCTCTGTTGCGGCGCGGATAGGATGGGGTTCCGTTCTCGCCGTACAAAGGTGCACGTTTTCCCCATGGACATCACCCCCGCTGGAGTTCCCGACAAGTTCGCCGTCCTCGGCCTCACCTTCGACGACGTACTGCTGCAGCCGAACGAGTCCGACGTCATCCCGTCCGAGGCGATCACCCGGTCTCGGGTGAGCCGCAACGTCTGGGTGAACATCCCGCTGGTGTCGAGCGCGATGGACACCGTGACCGAGGCCCGGATGGCGATCGCCATGGCCCGGCAGGGCGGCCTCGGCGTCCTGCACCGCAACCTCTCGATCGAGGACCAGGCCCAGCAGGTCGATCTGGTCAAGCGCTCCGAGTCCGGGATGATCGCGCAGCCGATCACGATCGGCCCGGAGGCGAGCATCGGCGAGGCCGACGCGCTCTGTGCGCAGTACCGGATCTCCGGCGTCCCGGTGGTGGACGACGCCGGCGTCCTGGTCGGCATCGTCACCAACCGCGACATGCGCTTCGAGACCGACCTGTCCCGGCCGGTCCGCGAGGTGATGACCAGGCAGCCGCTGATCACCGGCAAGCAGGGCATCGCCGCGGACGACGCGATGGCGCTGCTCAGCAAGCACAAGGTGGAGAAGCTGCCGCTGGTCGACGAGGCCGGCAAGCTCACCGGCCTGATCACGCTCAAGGACTTCGTCAAGCGCGACAAGTTCCCGCTGTCCACCAAGGACGCCTCCGGCCGGCTGATGGTCGGCGCCGCGATCGGCTTCTTCGGCGAGGCGTACAAGCGCGCCATGACACTGGTCGAGGCCGGCGTCGACGTGCTGGTCGTGGACACCGCGCACGGGCACTCGAAGGCGCAGATCGAGATCATCCGCAAGCTCAAGGCCGACCCGGCGACCCGCGGCGTGGACGTCGTCGGCGGCAACGTCGGCACCCGGATGGGTGCCCAGGCGCTGGTCGACGCGGGCGCGGACGGTGTCAAGGTCGGCGTCGGACCGGGCTCGATCTGTACGACGCGCGTCGTGTCCGGTGTCGGCGTACCACAGGTGACCGCGATCTACGAGGCGTCGCTGGCCTGCAAGCCGGCCGGTGTCCCGGTGATCGGCGACGGCGGCCTGCAGTACTCGGGCGACATCGCGAAGGCCCTGGTCGCGGGCGCGGACACCGTCATGCTCGGCTCGCTGCTGGCCGGCTGCGAGGAGTCGCCCGGCGACCTGGTGTTCATCAACGGCAAGCAGTTCAAGGCGTACCGCGGGATGGGTTCGCTCGGCGCGATGTCGTCCGGCGGCCTCCGCAAGTCGTACTCGAAGGACCGCTACTTCCAGCACGACGGCTCCTCCGACGAGAAGCTGATCGCCGAGGGCGTCGAGGGCCAGGTGCCGTACCGCGGCCCGCTGTCCGCGGTCGCCCACCAGCTGATCGGCGGCCTCCGCCAGTCGATGTGGTACACCGGCGCCCGCACCGTCCCGGAGCTCCAGGACAACGGCCGCTTCGTCCGCATCACCTCCGCCGGCCTGCAGGAATCCCACCCCCACGACATCCAAATGACAGTCGAGGCCCCGAACTACTCCGGCCGCTGACCGCCCGACTGCCTGACCGAAGGAATCACCAGATGACCGAGATCGAGATCGGCCGTGCCAAGCGGGGGCGGCAGGCGTACGCGTTCGACGACATTGCGATCGTGCCGTCGCGGCGGACGCGGGATCCTGAGGAGGTTTCGGTCGCCTGGCAGATCGACGCGTACCGGTTCGAGCTGCCGATCCTGGCGGCGCCGATGGACTCGGTGATGTCGCCGCGGACCGCGATCGCGATCGGGAAGGCCGGCGGGCTCGGCGTCCTCAACCTCGAGGGGCTGTGGACGCGCTACGAGGACCCGTCGGACCTGCTCGCCGAGATCACCGAGCTGGACGCGCAGCAGGCGACGCACCGGCTGCAGGAGATCTACTCGGCGCCGATCAAGCCCGAGCTGATCTCGCAGCGCGTGCAGGAGATCCGCGCCTCGGGGGTGACCGTGGCGGGAGCGCTGTCGCCGCAGCGCACCAAGCAGTTCGCGAAGCATGTCGTGGACGCGGGCGTCGACCTGTTCGTCATCCGCGGTACGACGGTGTCCGCCGAGCACGTGTCCGGCCAGGCGGAGCCGCTGAACCTGAAGCAGTTCATCTACGATCTCGACGTCCCGGTGATCGTCGGTGGCTGCGCGACCCACCAGGCTGCGCTGCACCTGATGCGCACCGGTGCGGCCGGCGTGCTGGTCGGCTTCGGCGGCGGCGCCGCACACACGACCCGCAAGGTGCTCGGTGTCGCGGTGCCGATGGCGTCCGCGGTGGCCGACGTGGCGGCGGCGCGGCGGGACTACATGGACGAGTCCGGCGGGCGGTACGTGCACGTCATCGCGGACGGTTCGGTCGGGCGCTCCGGTGACGTGGCCAAGGCGATCGCCTGCGGGGCGGACGCGGTGATGGTTGGTTCGCCGCTGGCCCGCGCGAGCGACGCCCCCGGCGGCGGGTACCACTGGGGCGCCGAGGCCTGGCACCAGGACCTGCCCCGCGGCGAGCGGGTCGAGGTCGGCGTCACCGGCACGATGGAGCAGATCCTGTTCGGCCCGTCCTGGGTCCCGGACGGCACGATGAACCTGGTCGGCGCCCTCAAGCGCGCCATGGCCACCACGGGCTACACGGAGCTCAAGGAGTTCCAGCGAGTCGAGGTAGTCGTCGGTTGAGTGAGGGCGTACTGCTCCTGCACGGTTCGAGCGGTACGCCGGACCTTGAGCGTGCTCGCCTGCTCGAGGCCGAGGGGTACGACGTGGTCGTGCCGCAGTGGCCGGTGACGTACGAGGTGCCGCTGGAGTCGTTCCCGCTGGACGAGTTGGCGCACCACGATCGGCTGATCGTGATGGGCAGCTCGTGGGGTGCGGAGGCGGCGCTGCTGCTCGGTGCACTCGACGAGCGGGTCGAGTCGGTGATCGCGTTCGCCCCGAGCGCGTACGTCTGGGGCCGGAACGTGGCCGACGGCAGCCAACGGTCCGCATGGACGTGGCGGGGCGAGCCGCTGCCGTTCGTGCCGTTCGACCGGGACTGGCAGCCCGGCACCGACCCGCCGAGCTTCACCGGGCTGTACCGGCAGAGCCTGCGGGTTGCGACGGAGCAGATGCGGATCCCCGTGGAGCGGATCCGCGGCGAGGTCCTGCTGGTTGCCGGTGGCGACGACCAGGTGTGGCCCGCGGTCGAGTTCGCGGACGAGATCGTCCGGCGGCGCGGCGACCGCCCGACCCACGTCGTCACGGTCGCCGCGGCCGGGCATCGCGCCGTACTGCCGGGCGAGGAGCCGAAGACCGCCGGGCAGCGGATGGCACGCGGTGGGGTGGAGGCCGCGGACCGGGAACTCGGCGCACTGGCCTGGGCGGAGGTGCTGCGGGTGCTTGCCGGGAGCTGACGGGCCGGCCTGGGCGGACTGGGTGCTCGCCGCGAGGCGAGAAGTGCCCGCATGCTGGGCGACTTGCTGGTGGCGCTCGCGGTTTTGTGGGTTCTGGAAGGATTGCGGCATGGGATGGTTCAGCCGACGAAGCAGCCAGGACACGGACAACGTTGCCCTTGCCGTAGGGCGGGCGCGGCTGTCCCCGGACGATGTCGACCAGGTGCGGTTCCTGATCACCACGAAGAAGCTGGTGAACGCGGTCAAGCTGGTCCGTGAGCGGACCGGTCTCGGACTGGTGCACGCGAAGGAGCTGGTGGACGAGATCCGGCTCGGGCGGTACGTGCCGCCGACGACCGGGACCCCGGTGGTCCGCCGCCCGAACACCAACCTCGCCGAACGCGCCCGCGCCCTGAAGGCGGCCGGCGAACTCCACCAGGCGACCGCCCTGGTGGTCTCCGAGACCGGCATGACCGAAGCCGAAGCCGGCCTGTTCGTCGGCGTCCTCCGCGCCGAGCCCACCGACTAGGCCCTGTCTGGTAATCCAGACAGGACCTAACCCTTCACGTACGACGCCTTCTCCGCGACCCTGCCGTCCCGCAGGCGCAGTACGTCGACGCCGCGGACGTGCCCGCGGGCACCGGAAGGCTCGGCCCACGAGTACCGCCACCGGACCACGGCCCGATCGCCGAGCACCACGGTTTCCTCGGCGTCGAAGCGCGGCTCGGCGGTAACCGCGAACAGCTTGGCCCACTCCGCCCGTACGGCGTCCGCGCCCTCGAAGCGCCCGCCATCCGGGGCGGGTGACGTGGACTCGAACACGACGTCATCGGTGACGAGCGACATCACCGTGTCCAGGTCCCCCGCGCCGAACGCACTCCCGAACCGCTCGACCACGGACAGCGCCGGAGTCCACCGCGGATCGCGCCCAAAGGCCGCGAGCAACCTGTCGGCCGGATCGGTGAATCCCGCGAGATGCCCGCCGATCATCCCGCCGGACCGGTAGAGCTCCTCCCGATCGGCGAACCACGCCCCGACTTCCGCCACGAGCTCCGCGTCGAGCCGCGGCGGTACGCCGATCGCGACGGCGAGGTCCCACCCGTGGATCAGGTGATCCGCCGCGAGCTGCCGCAGGTACTCCCGCGGATCCTCGTCGCCGTACGACAGGTGCACCTTGTCGATCGACCAGGTCGCCGCGACCTCCGCCTCCCGGGCCGCGGCCGACGCCGCGGCGGCCGGATCCTCCCCGAGCAGATCGCCGTCGAGGCCGTCCCCGACCTCGGCGATCGTCTTGCCCGCCATCAGCGGCGGCGTCCAGCGCTCCTCGCCGACGACGTGGTTCACCAGCGCCCGGACGTCCCAGTCCGGGCACGGCGTCGGCGCCGGCCACCGATCGGCCGCCACCCCTGAGACCAGTTCCGCGAAGTTCGCGACCGCGCGGTTGTGCAACTCCACGACATCCATGTCCGTACCCCCAGCGTCAGCGTCCGCCGCGCGACACAGCGCGTCAAGCAGCGGGACCTGTCAACGGCCGAGCTGGAGTTGTTCCGCGGCCTCGTGGGCGTGGTGCGACGCGGCCACGTCACCGGTCGCGGCGAGCAGGTTGCCGTGGTGCCGGTAGCAGGCGCCGGCCAGGTCCTTCATCGTCTCGTTGTCGTCGGCGTACGGGATCAGCGCGGTCGCGACCTCCGCGCACCAGCCGCCGAGGTCGAGCGCGATCTCGGTCCGGCCGGCCTGGAAGTACGCCTCGGAGATGTCCAGCAGCAGCTGCGCCCAGATCGGTACGTACGTCGCGGTCTGGAACCGCATCCGGTGGGACTCGCGCTCCGACGAGACCGCGAACAGGTAGTGCGCTTCCAGACCGAGCGTCAGCGCGGCGTCCCCGTCCTGCGTCAGCAACGGCTGCACGAGCTCGGCGAGCTCGGTCGCGCGGAGCGCCGCCGACTCCGGGTCCGTCCGGCCCGACACGGTCGCCAGCGTCATCCCGGGCGCGGGCTCGCTCAGCGCCACCAGCCGGTGGTACTGCTCGAACGGCCCGAGTTTGAGCTCCGCGTTCTCCAGCGCGGCAACCAGCGTCAACGGCAGCCCGCGGTCGAGCTCCTCGACCACCCGGGTCGCCGTCTCGGGGTCGGTGTCGTACGCCGTCCGCAGGCACGCCTCACCCTCCAGGCGGCCGACGCTGCCGAGGTGCTTGCCCTTGCGAACCAGGGCCGCGACCAGGGTGCGCATGTCCGTCGTCGACTCCGAGTCGGCGAGCGTGTCGGCCGTGGTCAGCCCGATCTCGTCCGCCTCGAGCGCGAGATCCATCCGCCCCTCGGCGGCGTGGACATCGGCGGACACGGCGGTCGCCGTACACAGGTAGCGGGCGTACGACAGCGACTGCGGGCTCTCGTTGATCTGGTCCGCGAGCTGCAGGAACAGCTGCGTCGCGGCGTCCGCGGACGCGACCGCCAGCGCGGGGTCGCCGTACCGTCGCAGGATCAGCGCGTTCATCGCCAGTACGCGGGCGAAGTCCGGCTGATGCTTCAGCCCGTCCTCGCCGCCGACCAGCCGGCCGTACGCGATCACCGCCCCGTCGATCTCCAGTACGGCGGTTGCTCCGTGACCGCGGTGCGCCTGCGTCATCGCGCGCCGGGCGCGGACGTCCGCGAGGAAGCAGGTGGCGTCGAGGACGCCCGCGTCCTGGAGCTCGGTGTACCCGAGTTGCGCCTCGTGCAGCGCGGTCAGTGCCTCCTCGTGCCGGCCGGAGGCGTTGAGCGAGCCGGCCAGCTCGTACTGCGTCGCGGCCATCAGGTGCTTGGCCTCGTAGTGGTTCGGGCGCGCCTCGGCGCGTTCCCTCGCCAGCTCGATGACCCGCTGCTGGTACGGTCCGGCCTCGTCGGCCCGGCCTTCCTCGATCAGCACCTGGGCTGTCTGCAGCGCCTCACTGAGCTCGTCCTCAGGAGGCGTCCAGAGCCCCCCGCTGTCCACCATCTGTACGTTCCACCCCTTCACCGGTTTCAGCGGATCAGCTTAACCATTCTCTGATACTGACAGTCCCTATTACCGACAGGTAGCCTTCAGTTATGAGTGAGCAGACGTCGATTCCAGCAGATCCGGAGCTCGATCCGACCGCGTCGTACGCGACCGACCAGTCGGTCATCCGCCGGTTGTCCGGGCTGCTGCGCGCGACGGCCGGCACCAGGACGTCGTACGCGCCCGCGACCGGGCAGCCGATCGCGGACCTGCCGGTGTCGAGTGCGGACGACGTGGTGGCCGCGGTCCGGGTCGCGCGGAAGACCCAGCAGACCTGGCGCCGGGTGCCGCTCGCCGAGCGCGCCGCGATCCTGCTGCGGTACCACGACCTGGTCCTCGACCACCGGCACGAGCTGGTCGACCTGATCATCCGCGAGTCCGGCAAGGCCCGGAAGCAGGCGTTCGAGGAGCTCGCGCACGTCGCGCTGACCGCGCGGTACTACGGCCGCAAGGCGTTCGAGCTGCTCGAGCCGCAGCGCAAGCTCGGGATCTTCCCGGTGCTCACCCGCGCCGAGGAACGGTTCGTCCCGAAGGGCGTCGTCGGCATCATCTCGCCGTGGAACTACCCGCTGACGATGGCGATCTCCGACGGCCTGCCGGCGATCCTGGCCGGCAACACGATCGTCCACAAACCGGACAGCCAGACCCCGCTGACCGCGCTGCGCGGCATCGAGCTGCTGTACGAGGCCGGCCTGCCGCGCGAGGCCTGGCTCGCGGTGAACGGCGACGGCCCGACCGTCGGCGGCGCGCTGATCCAGAACGCCGACTACATCTGCTTCACCGGCTCGACCAAGACGGGCCGGCTGGTCGCGCAGCAGTGCGGTGAGCGGCTGATCGGCTGCAGCCTCGAGCTCGGCGGCAAGAACCCGATGCTGGTACTGCGGGACGCCGACATCAACCGCGCCGCCGAGGGCGCCGTCCGCGCGTGCTTCGCGAACGCCGGCCAGCTCTGCGTCTCGATGGAACGCCTGTACGTCGCCGACCAGGTGTACGACGCGTTCGTGACCGCGTTCGTCGACCGGGTGAAGAACCTCAAGCTCTCGGCCGGCACCGGCTGGGACGTCGACATGGGCTCGCTGATCTCGAAGGCGCAGCTCGAGACCGTCACCCGGCACGTCGAGGACGCCCGCTCCCGAGGGGCGACCGTGCTGGCCGGCGGGAAGCCGCGCCCCGACATCGGCTCGCTGTTCTACGAGCCGACCGTGCTGTCCGGGGTGACGCCCGCGATGGAGTGCTTCGACAACGAGACCTTCGGGCCGGTCGTCTCGATCTACCGGTTCTCCGACGAGTCCGAGGCGATCCAGCGCGCGAACGAGGGCGAGTACGGCCTGAACGCGAGCGTCTGGACCCGGGACGGCCGCCGCGGCCGCGCGGTCGCCGCGCAGCTGATGGCCGGCACCGTGAACGTCAACGAGGGGTACGGCGCGACGTTCGGCTCGATCGACACCCCGATGGGCGGCATGCGCTCCTCCGGCCTCGGCCGCAGGCAGGGCGTCGAGGGCATCCGCCGGTACGTCGAACCGCAGTCGATCGCCACCCAGCGGCTGATCCCGATCGCGGCGTCGCACGGGATCTCCGACGAGAAGTTCGCCGAGCTGATGACCGGCGCACTCCGGGTCCTCAAGAAGATCGGCCGACCGTGAGTTGCGACTACGACGTGCTGATCATCGGATCGGGGTTCGGCGGGTCGGTGTCGGCGTTGCGGCTGACCGAGAAGGGCTACACGGTCGGCGTGCTGGAGGCGGGCGCCCGGTTCGACGACGCGTCGTACGCGAAGAACTCGTGGGACACCAAGCGGTTCCTGTTCGCCCCTCGGCTGGGGATGTACGGCATCCAGCGGATCAGCGCGCTGCGGGACGTGATCATCCTGTCCGGCGCGGGCGTCGGCGGCGGCAGCCTGGTGTACGCGAACACGCTGTACGAGCCGCTGCCCGCGTTCTACACCGACCGCGCGTGGTCGCACATCACCGACTGGAAGGCCGAGCTCGCGCCGTACTACGACCAGGCGAAGCGGATGCTCGGCGTCACGACGTACCCCGGCTTCACGCCCGCCGACAAGGTGATGAAGCAGGTCGCCGAGGACATGGGCGTGGGGGAGACGTTCCACCCGACGCCGGTCGGCGTGTTCTTCGGCGAGCCCGGCGTCGAGGTCGACGATCCGTACTTCGGCGGCGCCGGACCGCGGCGTAGCGGCTGTATCGACTGCGGCGAGTGCATGACCGGCTGCCGGCACAACGCGAAGAACACGCTCACGAAGAACTACCTGTACCTGGCCGAGAAGGCCGGCGCGGAGGTCTACTCGCTGACCACCGTCACGTCGGTCGAGCCGCTCCCGGGCGGCGGGTACGCCGTGGACACCCGCCGTACGTCGAACAAGAAGTCCACGCGCCGGTTCACCGCTCAGCAGGTGGTGTTCGCCGCGTCGGCGCTCGGTACGGCGAAGCTCCTGCACCGGCTGCGCGACGAGGGCAAGCTGCCGCGGTTGTCGGACCGGCTCGGCGTGCTGACCCGGACCAACTCCGAATCGTTGCTCGGGGCAATCTCTCGGGAGACCGGCGTCGACTACACCCGGGGCGTGGCGATCACGTCCTCGTTCCACCCGGACGACATCACGCACATCGAGCCGGTCCGGTACGGGAAGGGCAGCAACGCGATGTCGTTGCTGCAGACCGTGCTGACCGACGGCGACGGCGACAAGCCGCGCTGGCGGACCTGGCTGCGCGAGCTCGGGATCCAGCGGAAGAACATCCGCCGGCTGTACGACCTGAAGCACTGGTCGGAGCGGACCGTGATCGCGCTGGTGATGCAGACCGCGGACAACTCGATCACGACGTACGGCAGGCGCGACCGCCTGGGCCGCTGGAAGCTGACCTCCAAGCAGGGCCACGGTGCGCCGAACCCGTCCTGGATCCCGGTCGCGAACGAGGTCGTCCGGCGGATGGCCAAGCTGATGAACGGGACCCCGGGCGGCACGATCGGCGAGCCGTTCAACGTCCCGATGACCGCGCACTTCATCGGCGGCTGCGCGATCGGGGACTCGGCGGCTTCCGGTGTGGTGGACCCGTACCACCGCGTCTACGGGTACGACGGCCTGCACATCGTGGACGGCTCGACGATCTCCGCGAATCTCGGCGTGAACCCGTCGCTGACGATCACCGCCCAGGCCGAGCGGGCGCTGTCGTTCTGGCCGAACAAGGGCGCTGACGACCCGCGCCCGGTGGTCGGCACGGAGTACCGGCGGATCCAGCCGGTGAAGCCCGAGCATCCCGTCGTACCGGACGATGCTCCGGGGGCGTTGCGGCTGCCGATCTTTCCGAAGCAGTCTGTGACGGAGCCGTAACAGAAGGTCGTTGTTCGAGGCAAATGAAAAAGCCTCAGCAGTAAGTTGCTGAGGCTTTCTTAAATGCTCCAGAAAAGGGAGCAGGTCCCTCGGGAACGTTTCCGCCCAAATCGTTTCCCGAGGGACCCACTCAAGCCGGGGTGAGGCGCCCGGCGCTTTGGGATCGGATCGCCAGCCATAGCTGGCGACCCGAGCTCTTGGTTACTACCTTACCTCCGATTTCCGCGAGCTCCAGGCCTTGTGACCACTCTGCGTGCTGACTGTAATGATCAGCTTCAGTTGCTCTTGGTAACCGGGTGGCGGTCTTCCTTGCGGTAACCGCCTCTGCACACATCAACGAGCCCATCTACGGGGGGTTACGAGGTTCCACAGAAAAATCCAGAAACTTTCCGGAGAAGTGCGGAGAGTGGCGATGAGGCACTCCGGCCGGAGGTGTTCCACGTGACGCCCACCGCAGTATCGGAGTCCCCCTCTGACCTACTGTGAAGCCCGACCGTTCTGATGAGGCAGGAGAACTATGAGCGACATCCTGGACGTGGCACGTGAGCAGGTTCTGGGGCAGGGCGCTGGGCTGAGCCAGGAGCAATTGGTCGAGGTGCTCGGCCTGCCCGACGAGCGGCTGCCGGAACTGCTCGCGCTGGCGCACGACGTCCGGGTGAAATGGTGCGGCGAGGAGGTCGAGGTCGAGGGGATCATCTCGCTGAAGACCGGCGGCTGCCCCGAGGACTGCCACTTCTGCTCGCAGTCCGGCCAGTTCACCTCGCCGGTGCGCGCGGTCTGGCTGAACATCCCGGAGCTGGTCGAGGCCGCCAAGGAGACCGCGAAGACCGGGGCCACCGAGTTCTGCATCGTGGCCGCGGTCCGCGGGCCGGACGAGCGGCTGATGTCCCAGGTGAAGGCCGGCATCGACGCGATCAACGCCGAGGTCGAGATCAACATCGCCTGCTCGCTCGGCATGCTCACCCAGGCGCAGGTCGACGAGCTGAAGTCGTGGGGCGTGCACCGCTACAACCACAACCTCGAGTCGGCCCGGTCGTACTTCGGCGACGTCGTCACCACGCACTCTTTCGAGGAGCGCTGGGAGACCTGCCTGATGGTGCGCGAGTCCGGGATGGAGCTGTGCTGCGGCGGCCTGGTCGGGATGGGCGAGTCGCTGGAGCAACGCGCCGAGCTGGCCGCGCAGCTCGCCGAGCTGGACCCGCACGAGGTCCCGCTGAACTTCCTCAACCCGCGCCCGGGTACGCCGTTCGCCGACCTGGACGTGATGGACGGCAAGGACGCGCTGCGGACGATCGCGGCGTTCCGGCTGGCGATGCCGCGGACCGTCCTTCGGTACGCCGGCGGCCGCGAGCTGACCCTCGGCGACCTGGGCACCCGGGACGGCCTGCTCGGCGGCATCAACGCGGTGATCGTCGGCAACTACCTGACCACGCTCGGCCGCCCGGCGACCGCCGACCTCGACCTCCTCGCCGAGCTGAAGATGCCGGTCAAGGAACTCCAGAAGTCGCTGTGACGTACTGCGGCAGATGCGGCCAGACCCTGACCGAGGGCAACCACGCGTCCTGCGCCCAGGCACTCGCGCTGGAGCCCCCGCGGTACTGCGCGGAATGCCGGCGCCGGATGATCGTCCAGGTCCACCCCATGGGCTGGACCGCCCGCTGCTCGGTGCACGGCGTACTGACGGCAGGGTGAACGGGGGCGGGGCCAGCTAGGGTTGGGGTATGTCCGATGCTGCGCCGCGCCTGCTGGTCGCCCTGTACGGGCCGACGTCGGCGGGGAAGACCGCGGTGTCGGTCGATCTCTGCCTGCGGATCCGGGACGAGCTCGGGCTGCCGCCGATGGTGGTCTCCGCGGACTCGCGGCAGGTGTACCGGTACATGGACATCGGCACCAGCAAGACCACGCCGGAGGAGATGCGCGGCATCCCGCACACGATGATCGACGTCACCGAGCCGGTGCGGAAGCTCGAACTGGAGACGTTCGTCGCCGAGGCGCGTCGGCACATGGAGGACTGCTGGACGTCCGGCGGCGTCCCGGTGATCGTCGGCGGGACGAGCGTGTACGTCCGCTCGCTGCTCGAGGGCTGGGAGGTGGACGCGGTCGCCGAGGCCCGGAACGCGATCCGCCGGGACTTCCCGCGGAGCATGGCCGAGGACGCGTACGCCGTCCTCGCCCGCCTCGACCCGCAGGCGGCCGGAAAGATCCACGAGAACAACTACGACGCGATCGTGAACGCCCTGGCACGGGCCATGGGCAACGATCCCGAACGCGCCGTCGCACCGGCCACCCGGCAGGTGGTGTTCGCCGTCGACCGCTCCGCCACGGACATCGACCAGCGCGTCGCCGCGACGTACGACCACCAGGTCGCTCGCGGCCCTGCGCGACGAGGTGCTCGGCCTGGAGGAGCGGTACGACGTACTTGCGCAGTACCGCCGGCTCGGCCAGAAGTCCCCGAACCAGGTCGTCCACACGCACGGGTACACCGAGTGGTTCGACGTGGCCCTGGACCGCGGCAAGTCCGTCCAGAACCTCGACGAGTCCGATCGCGCCGAGGTCCGCACCCGCGTCGTCGACCGCATCCAGACCCACACCCGCCGCCAACGCGCCGCCATCGGAAAACTCGTAGGCGTCCGCCCCATCCGCAACGCCGACGACGCTTTCGCCGCCGTCAAGAAAACCTTGGAAGCCCCCGAATCACCCCGTGAGGGTGGACAGCGCCCCAAACCAGGCTCGGGCGGAACGACCGGAAGGCCGTCAACCGGAACGGGCCAACGCACCGGCGGCAGCAAATCAGCCAAACGCACAGGCGGCGCCTCCGGTCGGCGGGGGTCGCGGCGGCGTGGGGCGTGAGTAGGCCGGGGTCAACCGTTCAGCGGTTGCCCCGGCCCGGGTATTACGAAGGCTCCACGGGCTACTTGGTCTTGCCTTTGTCCTTGTTCTGCTGGATGACCTTCCGCCCGGCCCTGGTGTTGGGGTTCGGGTTCCGCTCCTGGTCCTTCTTGTTGCGAGTCTGACCGTACTGGTGCTTGGTCTCGGTGTTCTTGCCCTTGCCCTTGTGCTCGCGTTCCTTGCCGTCTTTACCAGTAGCCATCGTTTACCCCTTCCGGCACGGCCGCAGTACCGGCTCGTGTGTGAGTGTGTGTGTCAGCAGAGGTCGTGCAGCGAACTAGCGTCCTGGCCCTGGCCACCCTTGCCGTACGACGCCACGCCATCGCCCCTCTTCGCTGCGAGCCGCCGGGCGGCTCCGGATCGTCCTGTTGAAGCAGACGCCGTCTACCGGTCACTGGTTCCCCTCCGGTTCGACGTTTTGGAAACATAACCGCGCCGGGGGTTCACCTCCCGTTCAGCGGATCGGCAGGCCAGGGATCCCTGACCCAGACGGTCGGATAAGGTTCATGCGTGGTAAATGTCGCCGCTGTCAACGTGCTCGCCGGGCTTGGCACAGCGACGTGGACATCGCCGCGCGGGGTCGGGTACGAGACCATGCTGGAGGGGGTCCGGCAGTCGATCGGCTTCTACTCGCAGCTGATCGCGACGGCCGAGCTGGCGGACGAGCCCGACACCGAAACGATCGAGCTCTGGCGGGCGGAACAGCTGGCCTGGGCGAAGCGCGCGCAGGAACTCACCCCGTTGGACAGCCGTTCGATCGAGAGCATCGCCCTCGACGCCGACAACCTTCTCGCCGCCGACGACGAGGACGACGAGGATGACGACGACGACGAAGACGACGACAATGACGACGAGACGGATGACGAGGCGCAGGGACGACCGTGACCGCTCCATGGGGGACTGCGCCGGCCGACGACGACCAGCACCTGCTCGACGAGGCTGAAAGTCGACGGATCTTCCGCGACCGGATCGTTCCGGACCAACTGGCCGGCGTGCCGCAGGAGCAGCCTGTCGTGGTGTTCGTCGGCGGCCAGCCGGGTGACGGCAAGGCCTCGATCACCGCGCTGGCGAAGGCGGTCCTGCAGCGCCGCGGCCGTCCGCTCGTCCTCAGTGCTCTGACCTACGAGCCGTACCACCCGGACTTCTACGAGCAGATCGCCGATACACCGCCGGCCGCCGGACGGTACGTCGCCGCCGACGGCCTCCGCTGGCTCGCACAGGCCGAGGAACTGGCGATCCAGGAGCGGTACGACGTGATCGTCGAAACGGAGCTCGCCGACCCGGACGCCTTCGCGGCCTCGGCTGCCCGTTTCCGCGCGGCCGGCTACCAGGTCGAGGTCGCGCTGCTGGCGGTGCACGAGGCGCGCAGCCTGCTCGGCATCCTCGAGCGGCACATCCGGTCGCTGGAGAAGTTCGGCTTCGGCAGGCTCGCCGAGCGGAGCGCCCACGATGCCGGATACGCGGGCGTCGTCCGGGCAGCGGAGCTGGTGGACGCGGCGGAGTGGGCCGACCGCGTCGCCGTACTGCGGCCGGACGGGCAGTTGGTGTACGGCAACCAGCGCGACGGCAACGGCGGTTGGCAGCAGCCGGCCCGGACCGCGGACGCGATCGCCTGGGAGCGGGAGCGCGCGTGGACCGTGCTGGAGTCGCGCTACTTCCTGGAGGCCGTGGCGCAGATCGAGCCGCTCGGGCTCGTCGCGCCCGTGCAGTGGATCCGGGACGAGGCGGTCGAGGGCACGCGTGCGGTGAACGCGATGGGACGGTCGCGGGTCCACCCCGACGCGTTGACGTTGCACAGGGCGAAGGCCGGGACGTCGTCGTACTAGGGCACTGATCACATCCTGACCATCTGTGGGCCGGGGTGGGAGGTGGAGCGATTACCGTTGTGAATCCTCAGGACGGAGGAGAGCGGTGTCACAGTCGGTCAGTGCTTGGCAACAGCGGGATGCGGAGTTGCTCTGGCATCCGTATTCGTCGCTGAGTGAGCCGTCGCCGGTGCGGCTGGTGCGGGGTGCGTCCGGCGTACGGCTGCGGCTCGACGACGGGGCGGGAGGCAGTGTCGAGGCGATCGACGCGATGGCGTCCTGGTGGTGCATGATCCACGGGTACCGGAATCCGGTGCTGGACGCGGCGCTGAAGCGGCAGGTGGACGAGTTCAGCCACGTGATGTTCGGTGGGCTGACCCACGAACCGGCGATCCGGCTGGCCGAGCGGCTGGTGGAGATCACGCCGGATCCGTTGCGGCACGTGTTCTTCTGCGACTCGGGGTCGGTCTCGGTCGAGGTGGCGATCAAGCTGGCGCTGCAGTACCAGGTTGCCCGCGGCAACACCGGGCGGACCCGGATGCTGACGGTTCGCGGCGGGTACCACGGCGACACGTTCGCACCGATGAGCGTCTGCGACCCGGTCAACGGCATGCACTCGCTCTTCACCGGCGCCCTCCAGGACCAGCTCTTCGGCCCCCAGCCCCCGGCCGACTTCGACAGAACCGAAGCTGACCCCGAACTGCAGTCCTGGGCCGATGCAATGGCAGAGCTGGCTGCGGCCCATTCAGACGAGATCGCCGCGATCATCGTCGAACCGATCCTCCAAGGTGCCGGCGGCATGTATCCGTACAGCCCGGCCTGCCTGCGGGTACTGCGGCAGCTCGCCGACCGCCACGGTTTCCTGTTGATCTTCGACGAGATCGCGACCGGGTTCGGGCGGACGGGAACCCTCTTCGCCTCAGAGCACGCGGGGGTCGACCCGGACATCCTGTGCGTCGGCAAGGCGCTGACCGGTGGGTATCTGACGCTGGCGGCGATGTTGTGTACGTCGGACGTCGCGCAGACGGTGTCCAACGGACCGGGTGCCGCCCTGATGCACGGCCCGACCTTCATGGCGAACCCCCTCGCCTGTGCGGTCGCCCTCGCATCCCTGGATCTCCTGCTTTCCCAGGACTGGGCTACGAGGGTTGCTCAGATCTCGGCCGGCTTGGAGGCAGGATTGAGCAGGGCGCGGGACCTGCCGGCGGTGAAGGACGTGCGCGTGATCGGCGCGGTCGGCGTCGTACAGCTCGGTGGTCCCGTGGATCTGCCGCGGATGACCGAGGCGGTCTTGCAGCGTGGGGTCTGGGTGCGGCCGTTCCGCGACCTCGTCTACACGATGCCGCCGTACGTCTGTACCGACGACGAGATCGCCACCATCGCCGCGGCGATCACCGGCGCGGTCGAGGAGGTCGGCTGATGCTCGACGACTGGCTCGCTCCGAAGGCCGCCGCGCTGGAGGCGCGCGGGCTGACCCGGCGGCTGCGTGCGCGGGCGGCCGCCGAGGACCTGATCGACCTGGCGGGCAACGACTACCTCGGCCTGGCCCGGGATCCCCGCGTCATCGCGGCGGCGGCAGCGGCGGTCGAGACCTGGGGCACCGGTTCGACCGCGTCCCGCCTGGTCACCGGTACGACGGAACTCCACGAGCAGCTCGAGTCCGCGCTGGCGGCGTACGCGGGTCAGGAGTCCGCGCTCGCGTTCTCGTCCGGGTACCTGGCCAACCTCGGCATCGTCACCGCCCTCGGCGGACCGGGCACGGTGCTGGTCTCGGACGAGCACGTGCACGCCTCGCTGGTGGACGCCTGCCGGCTCGCGCGTTCGCGGGTCGAGGTCGTCCCGCACAACGACGTCGACGCCGTCGAGAAAGTACTTGCCGAGCGCAACGAGCCGCACGCGGTGGTGCTGACCGAGTCGGTGTTCAGCGTGCTCAGCGACGAGGCCCCGCTGACCGAACTCGCGGCGGTCGCGCTGGCGCACGATGCAGTACTGCTGGTCGACGAGGCGCACGGGCTGGGCGTCAGCGGCGACGGGCACGGTTCGGTCCGCGGGGCAGGCCTCGCCGGGCTCGACCATGTCGTGGTCACGATGACGCTGTCGAAGTCGCTGGCGTCGCAGGGCGGCGTCGTACTCGGGCCGTCGGTGTTGCGCGATCACCTGATCAACCGCGCGCGCCCGTTCATCTACGACACCGGGCTGAATCCCTCCGCGTGTGCGGCGGCCCTTGCCGCGTTGCGGGTGCTGGAGGCGGAGCCGGATCGCCCTGCCGCGGTACATGCCGCCGCGGCGCGGTTGGCGGCCGCCGCTGGAGTGCCGCCGTCGCGGGGCGCGGTGGTCTCGGTGCCGATGCCAGGTCCGCGGGAGACTGTGCGGGCGGCCGAGCTGTGTCTGGAGAACGGCGTACGGGTCGGGAGCTTCCGGCCGCCGTCGGTTCCGGACGGGATCTCCCGGGTGCGGCTCACCGCGCACGCCGGACTGTCAGCAACGGACCTCGATCGCGCCTGCGCCGTGATCGCCGACGCGATCGGGCGCTCATGATCACCTTCGTCACCGGTACCGATACCGACATCGGCAAGACGATCGTCACGGCCGCGCTCGCGGTGTGTGCGGGGGAGTCGGTCGCGGTCGTGAAGCCGGCGCAGACCGGTGTCGCGCCCGACGAGCCCGGTGATCTCGCGGAGGTCGGTCGGCTCAGCGGCGTGACCGCGTTGCACGAAGGCGTCCGGCTGCCGGAACCGCTCGGCCCGACGACGGCCGCCCGGCGGGCCGGGATCGCGCTGCCGTCGGTCGAGGAGTACGCCGCGTCGATCGACGACCTCGCCCGGACGTACGACACCGTGCTGGTCGAGGGCGCCGGCGGTCTGCTCGTCGGGCTCGATGCCGACGGCAACAACCTGGCGGATCTCGCGGAGCACCTGACGTCCCCGTTCCGGTTCGTGGTGGTGACCCGCGCGGGGCTCGGCACCCTGAACCACACCGGCCTGACCGTCGAGGCGCTCCGGACCCGCGAGCTGCCGGTCGGGGGCCTGGTGATCGGCTCCTGGCCGGCCGAGCCGGACCTCGCCGAACGCTGCAACCTGGACGACCTCCCGGCCACCTCCGGCGTCCCCCTGATCGGCCGCATCCCCGCCGGTGTCGGCACCTGGCCCCAAGACCACTTCCGCTCCACCGCCCCCAGTTGGTTCACATGAGTGGTTGTCCGGCGCGGTACGACGAGGGGCTCGGGTACTGGGTGGTCGACGACCCGGCGATGGCGCGTGAGGTGCTGCTCGACCCGCAGACGTTCCGGCCCGACAACGCCGTACTCGCGCACACCCCGCTCTCCGTGAAAGCACTCCGCGTCCTGTCAGCAGTCGGCTTCGCACTTCCACCGACGCTGGCGAACAACGCCGGCGAGTCCCACCGCCCCATCCGCGCCGCCGTGGCCCGCTTCTTCAGCCCCGCCCGCGTCGCCGCCGTAGAACCGCTCGCCCGCGACCTCAACACCTCCCTCGTAGCAACCGCCTCCGCCCGCCTGGCAGTTGGCGAAGTGGTCGACCTCGTCCAGGCGATCGCCGCCGAGCCCCCCGCCCTCGTCCTAACCCACCTGCTCGGCTTGACCGATGTCGACGTACCGGCCTTGAAAGCCTGGAGCCTCGACTCCCTCGAGCTCTTCTGGGGCCGGCCGGACGAGGACCGCCAATTGGAGCTCGCGCACGGCGCGGCCGAGTTCTATGCGTGGCTCCGTGCGCGTACGACGGCCGCCCGCGAAGCTCCGGCCGACGACCTCTTCGGCGTACTGGTCGAACTCGGCCTCACCGACGAGGAGGTCTGCGCCGTCGGCTACTTCCTGCTGATCGCCGGCCAGGAGACCACCACCCAGCTCATCTCCACCGCGTTCCACCACGCGCTGGGCAAGCCGATCAACTCAGCTGAGCTCGTCGAGGACGTACTCCGGAACGCCTCCTCCGTCCCCACCTGGCGCCGAATCACCGCCGCCCCGACCGCCCTCGGCGCCGTGGACCTCCCCGCCCAGGCGCCGATTCTCCTCGGCCTGACCAGCCATGGCGGCCCCGCCGACCTGGCTTTCGGAATCGGCATCCACCGCTGCCTGGGCGCCGGCCTCGCCCGCTTGGAAAGCCGAGTCGCGCTGGAATGTGCGCAGGAGTTGCTGATCGGCGTCCGGCCGATCGAAGAGCCACCGATGATCGACCTGCTGTCGTTCAAGGCCCCGAAGCGTCTTCGGGTTGTAACGCGCGGTAACACCTCGGACAACTCGCGAGGCTAGCGTCCTGCAAGGTGACCTTCCCAACGCGCCACCGCGTCCGGCTGTGGTTCGGACCGCACCAGCTGGCCGACTACATCGGCGAACCGGCAGGAGCCGCCCGCCACGAGGCCGCGATGCGGCGCCGCTTCCCCGGCCTGAAGGTCACCAACGAGCCGCTCCGGGCGACGGATTACAGCACTGCTGACCTGCACCGATAGGCTTGCCCGGTGGCGGAGCATGAGCTGGTTCTGGTTGTCGACTTCGGGGCGCAGTATGCGCAGTTGATCGCGCGGCGGGTGCGCGAGGCGAAGGTGTACTCCGAGATCGTGCCGCACTCGATGCCGGTCGAGGAGATGCTGGCGAAGGGGCCGAAGGCGATCATCCTGTCCGGCGGGCCGCAGTCGGTGTACGCCGAGGGGGCGCCGCGGGTCGAGTCCGGGCTGTTCGAGGCCGGGGTGCCGGCGTTCGGGATCTGCTACGGGTTCCAGGCGATGGCGCAGACGCTCGGCGGCGAGGTGCGGCGTACCGGGTTGCGCGAGTTCGGCCGTACGCCGGTCACCGTGAGCGCGGCGGGGACGCTGCTCGCGGGCATCCCGGAGGACCTGAACGTGTGGATGTCGCACGGTGACGCGGTGCACGCGCCGCCGGCCGGGTTCGCCGTACTGGCCGGGTCCGAGGGCGCGCCGGTGGCGGCGTTCGAGGACCTGGACCGGCGGTTGGCCGGCGTGCAGTGGCACCCGGAGGTCCTGCACTCGCAGGCCGGGCAGACCGTGCTGGAGCACTTCCTGTACGAGATCGCCGGCTGCAAGGGCGACTGGACCACGACGAACGTGGTCGACGAGCAGGTCGCGCTGATCCGCGAGCAGGTCGGCGGCAAGCAGGTGCTGTGCGCGCTGTCCGGCGGCGTCGACTCCGCGGTCGCGGCGGCCCTGGTGCACAAGGCGATCGGCGACCAGCTGACCTGCGTGTACGTCGACCACGGTCTGCAGCGGGCCGGTGAGTCCGAGCAGATCGAGAAGGACTTCGCCGCCGCGATCGGGATCCGGCTGGAGGCGATCGACGCCGAGGGCCAGTTCCTGGGCGCGCTGGCCGGGGTCACCGACCCGGAGCAGAAGCGGAAGATCATCGGCCGCGAGTTCATCCGGACCTTCGAGGCGACCGCGCGGAAGGTGGACGCCGAGCGGCACATCGAGTTCCTGGTCCAGGGCACGCTGTACCCGGACGTCGTCGAGTCCGGCGGCGGTGCCGGCGCGGCGAACATCAAGTCCCACCACAACGTCGGCGGGCTCCCGGACGACCTCGAGTTCAGCCTGATCGAGCCGCTGCGGACGCTGTTCAAGGACGAGGTCCGCGAGCTCGGGCTGGCGCTCGGCCTGCCGGAGAGGATGGTCTACCGGCACCCGTTCCCGGGCCCCGGGCTGGCGATCCGGATCATCGGCGAGGTCACCCGCGAGCGGCTGGACATCCTGCGCGCCGCGGACCTGATCGCGCGGACCGAGCTGACCGCGGCCGGGCTGGACCGGGAC
This sequence comes from Kribbella aluminosa, assembly GCF_017876295.1. Taxonomy (NCBI): domain Bacteria; kingdom Bacillati; phylum Actinomycetota; class Actinomycetes; order Propionibacteriales; family Kribbellaceae; genus Kribbella; species Kribbella aluminosa. The sequence continues at coordinate 890,037 of NZ_JAGINT010000001.1, forward strand.
ATCTGGCAGTTCCCGGTGGTGCTGCTCGCCGACGTCCGCTCGGTCGGCGTCCAGGGCGACGGCCGGACGTACGGTCACCCGGTCGTGCTGCGCCCGGTGACCAGCGAGGACGCGATGACCGCCGACTGGGCGCGGCTGCCGTACGACGTGATCGAACGGATCTCGACCCGGATCACCAACGAGGTCGACGAGATCAACCGGGTCACGCTCGACGTCACCAGCAAGCCGCCGGGCACCATCGAGTGGGAGTGATCCATCACAGCGCCGGCTCGAGGCGGGGCTGGCGGCGGTCGCCGCGACTCCGTCGGAGCAGCTGACTCGGCGCTGTCGGGCACCCGCTGCCAGCACGTGCAAGGTCGACAGGAGGTGTCGGCGCGTCCCGTCCGATCGGTCGCTCGGCCGAGCGCGACCGCGCCGGCAGTGGACGTATACGTCCTAATGAGAGTTATCGGGTCGCCGTCGGGCAGACTCGGTAGCTGGTAGGCCGCCGGTGGGTGAGCACTCTATACGTCCTGGACTTTGAGTCCTGTCGACAGAGCGTGCCCCTGCCGGTGACCGGGAGAGTTGATCGCTGATGGGATGTCGTGCCTGGCCCCGCCGTGCTGTGTGGTGGGTTGCCGTGAGTACTGCTTCATTAGGTCGCTGATGGTTCTCCCGACCGGCTTGCCTGCGGGTGACTGGCTTGATCGAGAGCGGGAGAACTTAGTGAAGTTGTTCGTGGGTGATGACTGGGCCGAGGCGCATCACGATGTGGAGGTGATGGACCCGGCCGGGCGGGTGCTGGCCAAGGCGCGGCTGCCCGAGGGGATGGTGGGGATGGCCCGGCTGCACGCGCTGCTGGCCGAGCAGTTCGCCGCTGTTGATCCCGATGCCGATCTGGACGAGGTCGAGGTGGTGGTCGGGATCGAGACCGATCGGGGGCCGTGGGTGGCCGCGTTGGTGGCCGCGGGCTACCAGGTGTTCGCGGTGAACCCGTTGCAGGCGAAGGCGTACCGCAAACGGCATGCGGTGTCGGGCGCCAAGAGCGACGCGGGCGACGCGCACGTGCTGGCCGACATGGTCCGCACCGATTCCCACCAGCTGCGCACGGTGGCCGGTGACAGCGCCGGGGCCGAGGCGATCAAGGTCGTCACCCGGATGCACAAGACACTGATCTGGGAACGGACCCGCACCACGCAGCGGCTGCGGCACGCGCTGCGCGAGTACTTCCCCGCCGCGCTGGAAGCCTTCGCCGACCTCGACGCGCCCGACACCCTCGAACTACTGGCCAAGGCCCCCGACCCGGCGTCTGCGGCCCGGCTGACCACCGCGCAGATCACCGCGGCGCTCAAACACGCCCGGCGCCGCAAGATCGACGGCATCGACGGCAGGGCCGCGCGGATCCGGGCCGCGCTGCGCGCCGAGCACCTCGGCCAGCCTGCCGTGGTGACTGCCGCCTACGCCGCCTCGACCCGCGCGCTGGTCGCGGTCCTGGTCGTCCTCGATGAGCAGGTCACGACGCTGCAGGGCCAGGTGGAGGCACATTTTGGCCGGCACCCGGCCGCTGAGATCATCGTGTCCCAGCCCGGGCTGGGACCGATCCTCGGCGCCCGGGTGCTCGCAGAGTTCGGCGACGACCCCGAACGGTACGCCTCGGCCAAAGCCCGCAAGAACTACGCCGCGACCAGCCCGATCACCATCTCCTCGGGCAAGAAGAAGGTCGCCCTGGCCCGCTACGTGCACAACGACCGGCTCATCGACGCCCTCATGACCCAGGCCTTCTCCGCGCTCAACACCTCGCCCGGAGCCCGCGCCTACTACGACAAACAACGAGCCCGCGGAGCCGAACACAACCCCGCCCTGCGCCAACTCGCCAACCGGCTCGTCGGCATCCTCCACGGCTGCCTCAAAACCAGCACCCCCTACAACGAAACAACCGCCTGGTCACAACAGGCCGAATTGCTCGCAGCTTGACACCCTTAGCTCCTGGGATGTCTGTCGAGCCTGCACATCGACTAGGGCTGGATGCCGTCGAGGAGGCGGTCGAGGCCGTAGCGGTAGGCGTCGTGAGCGGTCGACTTGTAGCCGTCGGCGTGCCAGATGGTCGTCATCGCGGGGTGCTGCTCGACGTCGAAGTACGTCTCCCACAGGTCGTTGCGCTCGGACCACCAGGCGTTGTTCGTCTGACCGGTCGTCCGCTCGACGAGGAGGCTCTCCGCCTCCAGGCTGGCGGCCGAGTCGACGTACGTCGTGATTGCGAGCGCCGCCGTGTTCGTCTCGGTCGGGGTCAGGCCGAGGTCGAGCAGCACGGACAGCAGGTACTCCCGCCCCGCCAGCATGCCCGGACCGACCGGCGGGCGGATCGTCGAGACCTGCGACAGCCACAGGTGCCGCTGGAACATCTCCCGCGTCTGCACGGAGTAGATCTCCACCTGCTCGCGCCAGTCCTCCGGCCGCGGCGCACCCGGGCTGGGGAGGCGACGTTCCCCGAGCACCTGGTCGACCATCAGGTCGAGCAGCTCCTCCTTCGACGGCACGTACGTGTAGAGCGTCATCGTGCCGACGCCGAGCTCCTTCGCCAGCCCGCCCATCGACGCGGCCGCCAGGCCCTGCTCGTCGGCGAGCCGGATACCTGCTTGGACGACGTCGTCCACGGTCAGCGAGGGTCGCCGCCCGGCGCCGCGTTTCCGCTGCGGATCTGAGGGCAGTTGACGCTGGTTCCGCCACAGCAACGCCAGCGTCCGGTCCGGCTGCCCCTCGCCACTTCGCCGCTCACTCACCCGGCCTACGATAGGCGCTCGGTCGAATTCTCGTATACCCTACGGGAATTCATCCTTCGAGAGGAGACGGACATGACGATCCTGGTGACGGGCGCGACCGGGAGCGTGGGGCGGTTGCTGGTCGACGAGTTGGCCGCGGCGGGCGCGCCGGTGCGGGCGCTGACGGCGAATCCGGTGCGCGCGGCGCTGCCGGAGGGCGTGGAGGGTCGCGCGCGGGTATCTCGGGAAGCCGGCGACATTGCCGGCGGCGCTCGCGGGCGTCGACACGGTGTACCTGGCGCCGCTCCCGGCGTACGTCGACGACTTCGTCCGCTGCGCGCGGGACGCCGGCGTGCGGCGGGTCGTCGTACTGTCGGGTGAGCCGGCGGAGTACGAGGCGCAGGGGGATCCGGCGAGCTGGCACTACTACCGGCTGGAGCGGGCGATCGAGGCCGGCGGGTTCACGTGGACGTTCCTGCGGCCGGGACAGTTCATGAGCAACACGCTCGGCTGGGCGCCGTCGATCAAGGCCGAGGGCGTCGTGCGGGCGCCGTACGGGACCGCGGTGCAGACGCCGATCGACCTCGCCGACATCGCGGCGGTGGCGCGGGTGGTGCTGCAGTCGGAGCGGTACGACGGGCAGAAGATCACGATGAGCGGTCCCGAGGGAATCAGCCCGCCGGAGCAGGTCGCCCACCTCGCGACGGCGCTCGGCAAGGAGGTCCGCTTCGAGGAGCAGACCCCGGACGAGTACCTCGCGGCACTGGCGCCCGCGGTCGGCCTGGAGACGGCCCAGTGGCTCCTCGACGGCTTCCGCATGATGGCGGAGTGGCCGATGAAACCCGAACCGGCAGTCCTCGAGATCACTGGCCGCCCGGGCGTCACGTACGCCGAGTGGGCCGAGACGAACGCCGACGCCTTCCGCTGACTGGCATGATCGCGGGCGTGAAGGATCTCATGCACGACTACCTCCGCAAGGCCCGCGAAGCCATGGTCTGGAAGCTCGACGGACTCAGTGAGTACGACGTACGCCGGCCGCTGACCCCGACCGGGACCAACCTGCTCGGGCTGATCAAACACCTGGCGAGCGTGGAGGCCTGGTACTTCGGCAACACGTTCGACCGGCCGTTCCCGGATCCGATGTCCTGGTGGGACGACGACGCGGACCCGAACGCCGACTCGTGGGCGACGGCGGACGAGACGCGGGAGGACATCGTCGGTCTGTATCGGCGGGTCTGGGTGCATGCGGACGCCACGATCGAGGCGCTGCCGCTGGACGCGCCTGGCGTCGTGCCGTGGTGGCGGAAGCCCGAGACGACGTTGCACGCGATCCTCGTGCACATGATCGCCGAGACGAACCGGCACGCGGGGCACGCGGACATCCTGCGGGAGCAGCTCGACGGGGCGGTCGGGATGAGCCCGAGCAACTCCAACCTGCCGGAGCAGGACGCGGCCTGGTGGGCGGCGTACCGTGCGCGGGTCGAGGCGGCTGCCGGCGTCTGGAGTTGACGGATGATCGAACATGTGTTCGACTATAGCGCATGAGGTGGGCGGGTCAGCAAATCGACGTCGAGACCCCCGGCACGTTGCCGGGGCTCGGGTCGATCGCGGGGCTGGTGCGGTCGGTGACGACGCCGGAGTTCCAGGGGATCACGTTCCACGAGGTGCTGGCGCGGTCCGCGCTGAACTCCGTTCCCGGTTCGGCGCTGCCGTTCAACTGGACCGTCAACCCGTACCGCGGCTGCACCCACGCCTGCCGGTACTGCTTCGCCCGCCCGACCCATGCGTACCTGGAGCTCGACACCGGGCAGGACTTCGACCGGCAGATCGTGGTGAAGACCAACGTCGCCGAGGTCCTGCGCCGCGAGCTCGCCCGCCCGTCCTGGTCCCGCGAACCGGTTGCCCTGGGCACCAACACCGACCCGTACCAGCGCGCCGAGGGCCGCTACCGCCTGATGCCCGGCATCATCGACGCGCTCGCCTCCTCCGGTACGCCGCTGTCCATCCTCACCAAGGGCACCCTGCTCCGCCGCGACCTGCCCCTGCTCACCGAGGCCGCCGCTGACGTCTCCGTCGGCATCGCCGTCTCCCTGGCCCTGGGCGACGAAGTACTCCGCCGCCGCCTCGAGCCCGGCGTACCGTCGGTCCGCGGCCGCCTCGACTTCATCCGCGCGATCCGCGACGCCGGGCTACCGTGCGGCGTGATGGTCGCTCCCGTTCTCCCGTGGTTGACCGACTCCACGGACCAGCTGGACGAGCTCCTGACTTCGCTGTCCGCCGCCGGCGCGACCGGCGCCACTCCGCTGGTGCTGCACCTGCGGCCCGGCGTGAAGGAGTGGTTCATGAAGTGGCTCGCGTACGACCATCCCGCGCTGGTCAGCCGTTACGAGTCCCTGTACGCCCACGGCGCCTACGCAGCCCCCAGCTACCAACGCGCCTTCACCACCAAGATCCGCCCCCTCCTCGCCAAACACGGCTTCGCCACCCGCACCTCCCACCGCTCCGAACCCATCCGCGGCACGCACCCACCAGCACCACCCCAAGACCCCTTGTTCTGAACGCTTACGGGAGGGTGAGGATGCGGGGACCTTCGGGGGTTATGGCTACGGTGTGTTCGGCGTGGGCGCCGCGGGTTCGGTCGGCGGAGCGGAGGGTCCAGTCGTCGGGGTCGATGTGGTAGGCGGAGCCGGGGCCGGACCAGAACCAGGGCTCGATGGCGAGGACGTGGCCGGTGTGGAGTTTGAGGCCGCGGCCGGGGCGGCCGTCGTTCGGGATGTGCGGATCCTGGTGCATCCGGCGGCCGATGCCGTGGCCGCCGAAGTCGAGGTTGGTGCCGACGCCGGCGCGCTTGCCGATCCGGCCGATCGCGGCGCCGATGTCGCCGATCCGGTGACCCGGCACGGCGGCCGCGATCCCGGCCGCGAGCGCTTCCTCGGTGGTCGCGATCAGCTCCAGGTCAGCGGCGCGCGGCGTACCGACGCAGAAGCTGATCGCCGAGTCCGCGCACCAGCCGTCGATCGACGCGCCGCAGTCCACGTTCAGCAGGTCGCCGTCCTGCAGCCGCAGGTCGTTGGGCAGACCATGCAGCACGGCGTCGTTCACCGACGTGCAGATCACGCCGCTGAACGGCGTCGTCGCGAACCCGGGCTGGTACCCGTCGAACAGCGACACCGCCCCGGCCGAACGCAGTACGTCCCGCGCGACCTCGTCGAGTTCGCGCAGCGAGACGCCGGCCGCGGCGTGCTTCCTCACGGTCTGCAACGCGTTCGCGACCACTCGCCCGGCCGCGCGCATCTGCTCGATCTCCGCCGGCGTCCTCAGCTCGACCATGCTTCCACTTACTACCACACCGCCGCGGGCACGATAGGTTCTCCGTCCCAACCAAGCGCCCGGACCCTGCGTCCTCACCGCCAACGCAACGGGGGTGGGGACGGCCGTACGACGACGCGCAGTACTCGGAGGAATGCTCGCCGGAGCCGTCGCGTCGGCGACCACCGGTTGGCTGGCGGACACGTTCACCGACACGACGAACGCCAAGCCGTCGGCAACGCCGAAGCACGAACCGGAGCGCATCACGGTGATCGCGACCGGCGACGTACTGCTGCACGAACGTCTCTGGACCACCGCGAAACGTGACGGCACCGACGGCCGATGGGACCTCGCCTCGCTGATGAGCAGCGTGAGCTCCCTTGTGCAGAAGGCGAGTCTCGCCATCGCTCACCGGAATACCCCGCTCGCGAATCCCCGCGGTCCCTACCACGACAACCCGCTCGTCCAAGGCTCGCCCAGATCGCGACCGGGCTCGAGCAGACCCCGGGTGCCGGCAACCACAGCTCACGATCGTCGACGTCCGCGGGGGTGAGGGTCGTGTCGCTGAGCTTCACGTTCGGGTTCGACGGTTTGCCGTGTTCGGACGGGGAGACGTGGCGGGCTGTCAAAGATCGGTACGAAGGCGATCCGGCTCAAGGCGCAGGAAGCGCACGACCGGTGCGCGGAACTGGTGATCGTCAGCTGGCGCTGGGGGATGGAGTACTCCGGCCGGCTGGATGATCTGCAGCGCGTGGTCGATCCGGCAATTGCTTGCTGACAGCAACATCGAGCTGGTGATCGGGCATCACGCGCACGTCGTCCAGCCGATGCAGGAGATCGACGGCAAGTGGATCGCGTACGGGCGGGGAGCCTGGGCGATGCGAGCCGGACAGCCGGAAGGTGGACGGGTTGCTGACGCGGTTCACGTTCACGCGGATGGGAAACGGGTGGCGGACCGGGGTGGAGTACGCGCCGCTGTTGATGACGGATGACCTGCCGGTGCGGGTTCCCGGCGTACGGCGGGAGCTCGCGAAGGACACGGCGCGGCGTAGACCGTGACGGCGCTGGGTGTTTTGCCGAAAATGCTTTGAATCGCGGGGGAAGGTGCGTTTAGGGTCGGCGGCATGAATACGTACTTCGTGATGGTCCGTCGTGCCCGCCTACGGGCAGGCGCGGGGTGCCTGGGGATGGCATCCGCTCGATAGTCGTTGGGCCCAACGGGTTGTGGACGCGGCCGGGATCGCACCCGGCGAGCTCGTCCTCGATGTCGGGGCCGGCCTAGGTGCGTTGACCGCGCCGCTGGTCCGGGCCGGCGCCCGCGTGGTCGCGGTCGAACTCCATCCAGGTCGTGCCGACCGGTTGCGCCGGCGGTTCGCGGACGCGCCGGTGACGGTCGTTCGTGCCGATGCCGGTGACCTCAGGTTGCCGTCGCGGCCGTTCCGGGTGGTGTCGAGCCCGCCGTACAACATCTCCACCTTGTTGCTGAAACGCCTGCTGGCACAGGGCTCTCGGCTCGTGTCGGCGGATCTGGTGTTGCAGCGGCAGGTGGCGAACCGGTGGGTACGCGGCGATGTGCCGGGGGCGAACCGGTGGTTCCGCTACTACGACCCGTCGATCGGTCTACGCCTTCCCCGCAAGGCTTTCACCCCACCACCCCATGTCGATTCAGCAGTACTGGTACTGCGCAAACGCTGAAAGAACCCCGCCCCCTCGCTCCGCTCGGGGCGGGGGAAGGAACCAAGCCCACCCCGCGAGCGGCTCAGTCGCGTCCACCGCGTGCGGGCACTCACGGCCAAGCTCGCCTGGGTGGTTCGGTCGGGTCCGCCGCGTGGGGGCGGTTAGCCGTGCCAGGAGGTCCAGAGGGCGGCGTAGGGGCCTTGGCGGGCTACTAGGTCGTCGTGGCTGCCTAGCTCGGTGATTTGGCCGTCTTCTACTACGGCTACCCGGTCGGCGTCGTGGGCTGTGTAGAGGCGGTGGGCGATGGCGATCACCGTTCGGCCCTCGAGTACTGCGGCCAGGGAGCGCTCCATGTGGCGTGCTGCCCGGGGGTCGATCAAGGACGTCGCCTCGTCGAGGACCAGCGTGTGGGGGTCGGCCAGGACCAGCCGTGCCAGCGCCAACTGTTGGGCCTGCGCAGGCGTGAGTGACAGCTGGCCGGAGCCGACCCGAGTGTCCAACCCGGCAGGCAGTCCCTCGGCCCACTCGCGGGCGTCCACCGCACCGAGCGCGTCCAGCAGTTCAGCATCGGAGGCGGACGGACGCGCCATCGACAGATTGTCGCGAAGCGTCCCCACGAACACATGGTGCTCCTGCGTCACCAGCGCGACCTGTTTGCGGAGCTCGTCCAGTGGCAGGTCTGTCATTCCGACACCGCCAACCGTGACCGACCCGGTCCGCGGCGGGTGAATCCCCGCGACCAGCCGACCCAGCGTCGACTTGCCCGCACCCGACGGCCCGACCATCGCGATCCGCTCGCCCGGCTGGATCGTCAGGTCCACGCCGTGCAGCACGTCGCGCCCGTCGACGTACGAGAACCGCACGTCCCGCGCCTCGACCAGCTCGCCGTCCGGCTGCTGACCCGACGGCGTCCGATCATCCGGTACGTCGCTGATACCCAGCAGCCGCGCGAACGCCGCACCACCGGACTGCAGCTCGTCCAGCCAGGACAGCAACCGATCGACCGGATCGATCAACTGGTTCACGTACAGCACCGCAGCCGTCACGGCCCCCAGCGAGACGTGCCCGTTGAGATGCAGCCACCCGCCGAACAGCAGCGTCCCGACCACCGGCACCAGATACCCCAGCTCGGCCGCCGGGAAGTACACGGTCCGCAGGAACAACGTGTACCGCTCAGCGTTGAACGAACCACGGATGTCCTCGTCACCGCGCCGCACCCGGTCGTCGTACCGCCGGAGCGCCTCGACCGTCCGCGCCCCCTCGACCGTCTCCGCGAGCGAACTCGTCATCTGCGCGTACGCCGCGTTCTCGCGAAGGTACCCGTCCTTCGCCCGCCGCAGGTACCACCTCGTGCTCAGTAACAGCAGCGGCACCATCGCGACCAACGGCACCAGCACCCACACGCCCACCAGCAGCGTCGCGATCGCCGTGAACAGCACCGTGACCATCGCGACGATCGTCTCCGGTACGGCGAACCGCACCGTCCGCGACAGCGTGTCCACGTCCCGCGACGTCCGGGACAACAGATCACCGGTGCCGGCCCGCTCGACCGTGCCGATCGGCAGCGCCAGCGCGTTGTCGACGAACTCCTCGCGCAGCTCGGCCAGCACCTGCTCGCCGAGCGCGAACGACTTGTACCGCGCCCAGCGGGTGAGCAGCGACTGCGCGACGATGAACCCGGCGATCACGGCGATCACCAGGTTCACCTTGGCCGCGGTCGTGCCGTGCTGGACGTCCTGGACCAGGTCACCGATCAGCCGCGGCGCCGCCAGTCCCGACACCGCCGCGAGCGCGTGCAGCAGCAACGCGGCCAGCAACGTGCGCGGATGCCGGCGCGCCAGCCGCCGGGCGTGCCGCCGGATCTCGGCCGACCCGGCCACGGGCAGGATCTGCCTCATCGCAGGGCCTCCTCTGCTTCGGTCTGACGGGTGACGGTCCGGCGGTACTGCGGGGTGGACGCGAGCAGCTCGCGGTGCTTGCCGGTGGCAACGACACGGCCGGCGGCGACGAAGATCACCTCGTCGACGCGGTCCAGCAGCAGCGGGCTCGCGGTCATTACGACGGTGCTCCGGCCGCCCCGGTGCTCGTGCAGCCGGTCCGCGATCCGCGCCTCGGTGTGCGCGTCGACCGCTGAGGTCGGCTCGACCAGCACCAGCACCGACGGATCGGCGAGCAACGCCCGCACGAGCACCAGCCGCTGACGCTGGCCGCCGGAGAACGAGCGGCCCTTCTCCTCCACCTCGGAGTCGAGCCCGTCCGGCAGCGCCACGAGCACGTCCTCGGCGGACGCCGTACGCATCGCAGCCAGCAGCTCGTCGTCGGTACGCCGACCGGTCGGGTCCAGCTCCGCGCGCAGTACACCGGTGAACAGCTGGGAGCCGGTGTCGCTGACCAGGATCCGCTCCCGGACATCAGCCCGGGTAGCGCTGGCCAGCGTGACGCCGCCGTACCGCACCTCGCTGGTGTCGTCGTACCTCCCGAGGCGGTCTGCGAGCGTGCCGTAGCTGTCCGGCTCGGCGGACACGACCGCGGTCAGCAACCCGTCGCGGGCGCGGACGCCGGAGGCCGGGTCGACCAGGTCGCCGTGCTCCGGCAGCCGCACCGGGGTCTCCGGCTCGATGATGTCCGGCTCCAGCTTCAGCACCCGGATCACGCGGCTCGCGGCCACGAGCCCCCGCATCAGCTGGTTCGCGAACTCGGTCGCCGTCCGTAGCGGGAGCACCAGGAACGTCGCGTACCCGTAGAACGCGACCAGCGACCCCGCGCTCAGCTGACCGCGCAACGCGAAGTGCGCGCCGAGGCCGACGACCAGCACCACGAAGATGCCGGGCAGCAGTACCTGCGCCGCGTCCAGCACGGACTGGATCCCGGCCACCCGCACACCGGCCTTGCGCACCTGCTGGGACTCGCTCCGGTACCGCTTGGAGAACGACTCCTCGCCGCCGATGCCGCGCAGCACCCGCAACCCGGCGACGATGTCGGAACCCAGCGAGTTCAGCTCGCCGACCGCCTCGCGCTGCGCGGACTGCCGCTTGTGCAGCGGCCGCAGCATCGGGCCGAGGGCGAACAGCATCACCGGTACGCCGATCAGCACCACCAGCCCGAGCACGGTCGACGAGGACAGCAGGATCACCGCGACCACGAAGAACGCGACGATCGCGCCCGCGAACCGGGCCGAGATCTCCATCAGGTTCCCGATGTAGGACAGGTCGCCGGCGCCGATGCTGACCACCTCGCCGGTGGCCAGCTGCTTCGGCAGCGTGGCGCCCAGGTCGGCCGACTTCCGGGTCACGACCTGGACCGTCCGGTACGCCGCGGTCAGCCAGTTGGTGACCGCGAACCGGTGCCGCATGATGCCGGCCGTCGCCTGCACGACCCCGACCACGAACAGCAGCGCGGTCCAGCGCAGCAGTCGCTCGCCGTCCAGCGCCGCGATGCCCTCGTCGATGGCCCGACCGAGGATCGCCGGGATGAACGCCTGGGCGGCCATCCACAGGATGCCGAACGTCATGCCACCGGCGAGCGTGCGGGACTGACCGCGGGCGACCCACCACAGGTAGCGGGCCGGCGAGCGATGGTTCGGGAGGCCGGGGTCGGCGAGGGGGAGTTGTTTCATGGCCCGTTCAGGCTAGGTCCCGGCTCCGACAGTCGCATGCGAATTAATCGCAGTTGTGGACCCCCTGAACCGGCACCATCTAGGACATGACGAGGGGACGGGGCTGGCTGATCGGGTACGGCGTACTGACGGTGGCGCAGCTGGTCACGATCGCGATCGGTGAGACGTGGTCGCAGCTGATCACCAAGGTGCTGCTGATGCCGACGCTGGCGGTGTGGGCGCGGCTGAACGGTGGCCCGGTGACGTTGCTGGTCGCTCTGGTTGCGTCGTTGGCCGGGGACGTCCTGCTGCAGGTGGACCAGCTGCTACCGGGCATGCTGGCGTTCGGGGTGGCGCATGTCTGCTACGTGGTGCTGTTCGCCCGCCGTGCTCGTAAGCGGTCGCTCTTGCTCGTAGCGGCGTACGGTGTGGTCTGGCTGGGGGCTCTGGTGCTGCTGTGGCCCGGTCTTGGCGACAACCAGATCCCCGTAGCGGTCTACTCGTTACTGGTCACGGCTACGGCTGTCACGAGCGGCTGGAACGGCTGGCGCGCGGGTGTGGGCGGTGCGCTGTTCTTGATCTCGGACGGGCTCATCGGCGCGGGTATGGCAGGACATGACTTCACAGCGCGCGACTATCTGGTGATGGCGACGTACTGCGTCGCGCAGTACCTGCTGTCGAGTGGTCTGCTGCGTGGTGACAGTCGGTAGACCTTCACCTTGCGTTGGGCAACGGGTTCCCGTCGTGCAATGTCGGGCCCCTGTCCTGGATCTATGTTGGTGATCGCGCATCGGGGAGCGAGTGGCTACCGCCCGGAACACACTCCGGCGGCCTACCGGCTGGCCGCGGCCCAGGGAGCCGACTACCTGGAACCGGACCTGGTCGCCACCCTCGACGGCGTCCTGGTCTGCCGGCACGAGAACGAGATCTCCGGTACGACGGACGTCGCGGAGCACCCGGTCTTCGCGGACCGGAAGATCACCAAGATCGTCGACGGGACCGCCGTCACCGGGTGGTTCGTGGAGGACTTCACGTACGCCGAGCTGCGCACGCTGCGGGCCCGTGAGCGGATGCCCGCGCTCCGGGCGAACAACACGGCGTACGACGGGCTGGAGGAGATTCCCACCTTCGACGACGTGGTCCGGCTTGCCCGCCGGGAGTCGGCGCGGCTGGGGCGGCCGATCGGGGTGATCCCGGAGATCAAGCACCCGGCGTACTTCCGGCGGCTCGGTCTGCCGCTCGAGGAACTGCTCACCGAGCGCATCCTGGCGCTCCGGCTGCGTCCCGAGGAGATCATGGTGCAGTCGTTCGAGCCGACGAGCCTGCGCCGGCTGTCGGTGATGACCCAGGTGCCGCTGGTGCAGCTGATCGACGCCGAGAGCGCGCCGAACGACTTCCTGCGGACGGGGGACGGACGGACGTACGCCGACCTGATCGAGCCGCGGGGGCTCCGGGAGGTGGCGACGTACGCGCAGGTGCTGGCGCCCCACAAGGACCTCGTCGTACCGCGTACCGCGGACGGCTGCCTCGGGGAGCCGACCAGGCTGGTCGACCACGCGCACCGTGCTGGCCTGGCGGTCCAGGTGTGGACGTTCCGCGCCGAGCGGCGCTTCCTGCCGACAGCTACCGATTTCCCGACCGAACTGACCCGTTTCGCCGCACTGGGGCTGCAGGGCGTCTTCTGCGACCACCCGGACCAGGCGGTCGCAGTACTGCGTAAGTCGGCTCTGAACGTGTAGCAGCGGGGTAACCGCTGCCTGCGGTCACCCCGCCTGGGGTCCTGCGCCTCCGGCGGGCGCAGACGTTGTCACGCCGCCGGGGGCTTGGTGTTGGTGTCGTCGTAGATGCGGGAGGCGATGTCCTGCTCGGTGGAGTCCTGGTTCTGGTGCAGGTTCACCGAGTGCTGGACGTTCTGCCAGACGGCCTTGCCGTCGGACTCGGGGATCACGATCCAGGCGACCGCGTAGCCGATCATCGCGGCGCCACCGGTGATCAGCGTAAGGCCGACCCAGCCGAGGCGGACCAGGGTCACGTCGACGTTCAGGTACTCGGCGATGCCGCCGGAGACGCCGGAGAGCATCCGCTGGTTCGCGGAGCGCCGGAGGACCTTGCCGGAGAGGTTCTGGAACGGTGCGTTGGAGTTCGTCATGGCTCTACTGTCCCGTTCCGGCACCCCTCCGCACATCAGGATCGGTACCGACCGACCCCTGACCCGACCCCGACGACTTTCGTGGAACCCGGGTCACCCGCCAGCCTGTCTCTAAGGGTGAGGAGGGGGAATGGACGAGTTCACCGAGTACGTGACCGCACGCTGGCCGACGCTGGTCCGGTCGGCGGTCCTGCTCGGCTGTACGCCGTCCGAGGCGGAGGACCTCGTCCAGTCCGCGCTGGAGCGCTGCCTGCTCAAGTGGAACCGGGTGCGCATGGCGGAGGACAGGGACGCGTACGTGCACCGCGTACTGGTCAACTGCTTCCGCTCCTCCCGCAGACGCCGCTGGCACGGGGAGCTGCCGTCGTCGCGGCCGCCATCGGTGCGACGACCCTCCTCACCCCGCACCCGCAGACCACGCCTGCCGCACCGCCGCCGACCCGCCTGTTCGGCTTCGGCCACGCTGCGATCGCCGTACCGGCGGACTGGTTGACCAACAAGGCCGCCTGCGGTACACCCCAGCAGGACACGGTCCTGATCGACGACCCGAGCGCGACGCACTTCTGTTCGGCCCGCCGGCCGGACGGCGTGGACAGCGTTCAGCTGAGCGGCCGGCGCTCCCTCGACTTCCACGCCGACGAGGCGTTCGAGATCGACGGAGTGCGTGCCGAGCGCCAGCACACGACCTGCTCGACCTCCTCGCACTCTCCGACGTCCGACTCGGTGCTCTGCAGCGGCGCGGTCGGTATCCCATCGCTCACGGTGTGGTTCCGGGCCGACTCCTCGACGAGCGCCCAGGAGGTCGACCGGATGCTCAGCCGGATCCAGATCGTGCAGGGCCGGCCCGGCGTACCCAGCTATTCGTCGCTCGGCGGCGCGCCGACCGGGCCGCTCGTTGCCGGCTACACGCCGGTGCTCAAGGCCGCCGGGCTGAAGGCACACTCCAAGCCGGTGAAGTCGCTCAGCTATCCGGCCGGGACGATTCTCGGGGTTTCGCCAGCGGTGGGGACGATGTTGCCGGTCGGGGCGATCGTGACGGTGACGGTTGCGAAGTAGGGAAACTGTCGGTAGGACCGCCTAGCGTTTGGGGGTATGGATGTGGCGGCGGTGGTGAAGGTGATGGTTGGGTTGCCGGGGGTGGAGGAGCAGGAGGGGTGGGCTGGGCAGCCGGTGTTCAAGGTGCGGAACAAGAGTTTTGCGTACCTGTCCGAGGACCAGACGCGGATGCACCTGAAGGCGCTCCGCGAGGAGCAGGAGGCGCTGGTCGCGGAGGATCCGGAGGCTTATGCGCCGTCGTGGGACGGCGGGCGGTTCGCGTGGGTCCTGGTTCGGCTGGAGCTGGCCGACGAGGAGGAGCTGGGTGAGCTTGTCACGGAGGCCTGGCGGCTGACGGCTCCGAAGTACCTGATTGCCCAGCTGGACACCTGACCGCCACCGGGCCTGGCTTGCACTCGTTTGGGGCGAGTGCTAATACTTGGTTAGCACTCCAAGGGCGAGAGTGATAAGTGTTCGCGCCCGGCCGGGTGTGCAAGAAGACGGCCTCGATGAGGTGCCGGGCAGCGGCGGGACATGAGCGTCGCGGTCCAGGTGCCGTCCGTCGCGGGCATCGGAGCCGGCTGAACCACCAAGACTCGACGCGGGAGGACTCGCGGAGAATGCCCAAGCTGATTGCTTTCGATGAAGAGGCGCGCCGCGGCCTCGAGCGGGGAATGAACATCCTCGCCGACGCCGTGAAGGTGACGCTCGGCCCGAAGGGCCGCAATGTCGTGCTGGAGAAGAAGTGGGGCGCCCCCACGATCACCAACGACGGTGTCTCCATCGCCAAGGAGATCGAGCTCGAGGACCCGTACGAGAAGATCGGGGCCGAGCTCGTCAAGGAAGTTGCCAAGAAGACCGACGACGTCGCGGGTGACGGTACGACGACCGCCACCGTGCTGGCCCAGGCCCTCGTCCGCGAGGGGCTGCGCAACGTCGCCGCCGGCGCCAACCCGATGGGCCTGAAGAAGGGCATCGAGAAGGCCACCGAGGCGGTCAGCGAGCAGTTGCTGGCGCTGGCCAAGCCGGTCGAGACCCGTGAGCAGATCGCGGCGACGGCGTCCATCTCGGCCGCCGACACCCAGGTCGGCTCGATCATCGCCGAGGCGATGGACAAGGTCGGCAAGGAAGGTGTCATCACCGTCGAGGAGAGCAACACCTTCGGCCTCGAGCTCGAGCTCACCGAGGGTATGCGCTTCGACAAGGGCTACATCTCGCCGTACTTCGTGACCGACACCGACCGGATGGAGGCCGTCCTCGACGACCCGTACATCCTGGTGGTGAACAGCAAGATCGGCAGCATCAAGGACCTGGTCCCGGTGCTGGAGAAGGTCATGCAGACCGGCAAGCCGCTGGCGATCATCGCCGAGGACGTCGAGGGCGAGGCCCTGGCCACCCTGGTCGTCAACAAGATCAAGGGCACCTTCAAGGCCGTCGCCGTCAAGGCGCCGGGCTTCGGTGACCGCCGTAAGGCCATGCTGGTCGACATCGCGGTACTGACCGGCGGCGAGGTGATCTCCGAGGAGGTCGGCCTCAAGCTGGACACCGTCGACCTGGAGCTGCTCGGCCAGGCCCGCAAGATCGTCGTCACCAAGGACGAGACGACCATCGTCGAGGGCTCGGGCGACGCCGACCAGATCACCGGCCGGGTGAACCAGATCCGCGCCGAGATCGAGAAGTCGGACTCCGACTACGACCGCGAGAAGCTGCAGGAGCGGCTGGCCAAGCTGGCCGGTGGCGTTGCGGTGATCAAGGTCGGCGCGGCCACCGAGGTCGAGCTGAAGGAGCGCAAGCACCGCATCGAGGACGCCGTTCGGAACGCGAAGGCGGCCGTCGAGGAGGGCATCGTCGCCGGTGGTGGCGTCGCGCTCCTGCAGGCGTCCGTGGCGGCGTTCGAGAAGCTGGAGCTCGAGGGTGACGAGGCGACCGGCGCGGAGATCGTGCGCAAGGCCGTCGAGGCGCCGCTGAAGCAGATCGCCGTGAACGCCGGCCTCGAGGGTGGCGTCGTGGTGGAGAAGGTCCGCAACCTCGAGCCGGGTCACGGTCTGAACGCCGCGACCGGTGAGTACGTCGACCTGATCAAGACCGGCATCATCGACCCGGCCAAGGTGACGCGCTCGGCGCTGCAGAACGCGGCGTCCATCGCGGCCCTGTTCCTCACCACCGAGGCCGTCATCGCCGACAAGCCGGAGAAGGCAGCAGCCGGTCCGGGTGGCGCGCCCGACATGGGCGGCATGGACTTCTGATCCAGTAGTCCGACAGCACACAGCAGTACCCAGGGCGGCCCCGAACACACGTTCGGGGCCGCTCGCATGCCAGCTCCAGGGGCCGTGAACAGGAACTGAGGGCTAGGCACCCGTTATTACCTGTTCACAGACCCCGGCGCGCCGGCCCGGCCCCCACTTCCGGCCGCCCGGTGCCGGAGCTCAGGTGCCGGAGATCAGGTGGTGCGCCAGCACTGGCGAGAACACCCGGACCGGGAGATCCGGCGTCAGGCCGCAGGGGCCGTCGGATTCGCCGGGGGTGCGGAGCCAGAGGTGGAGGTCGACGGGGGTGGGGGCGGGCGACGGGGGCATGCCCAGCCTGCGGGCGGGTGGGTTGCAGGAGCTGCCGTCGGAGCCGTTGCCGTTGCGGCTGGTGTCGATGACGTAGTGCGAGCCGCCGCCGAGCGCCGCCAGAATGCCGGTGCCGCGGGAGATCGACTGCTCGGTGGTGAAGTAGTTCGCGGTGTTCAGCGCGAACCCGCGAATCTTCCCGACGTCCGCGAGCCGCAGCCGCCGGGCGATCTCCTTCGCGTCACCCGACGTCACGTTCCCGGCGTCCAGGTACGCCCAGGTGTTCGGGTTCTTCGCCGCCAGCACTCCGACGGCGTACTTCAGCAGCGCGATCCGCGCGTTCCACTCCGACGTCGGGTAGCAGTCGAGCCGTGCGAGCGCGTCCGGCTCCAGCACCACCACCGCGGGCCGCGTCCCGATCCCGTCCGACACCGCCGAGATCCAGGTCCGGTACGCCGCATCCGACGCGGCCCCGCCGCCGATCCCGCACTGCCGCCCAGGGAGGTTGTCCGTCACCAGCACCGGCAGTTTGTCCGCCTTGGCGGCAGCGGTCGTGTACGCCGTGACGCCCGCCTGCACGTCGCCGCTCCACGCGCCGATCCACCGCGCCGACGGCTGACCGGCGATCTTCGACGCGAGCTCGGTGTCCTCGGGATGCCGCCGTACGTAGGCCGCCGCGTCCGAGGCGGGATCGACGTACAGGCCGTCGGTCAGCTGCAGTGGGTCGCCGGTCGCTTCGGCCAGCCCGGACGCGGGCCGGCCGAAGACGAGCAGCGCGGCGGTCAGCAACAGGCCGGCGGCCACGGGACGCAGAGTCGGCATCGTGAACAATCCTCCAGATCACTCAACGTGCCGATCACACTACCTTTAGTGTCCTGAGTCGGAGGACCACTAGCTCTTCTCGTCGACCTCACAGAACGAGGCGTAGTGGTCGCTCGTGTAGTAGACGTGCGCGGGCGTGGTCTTCGCGCCGCCCCCGATCAGCCGGCGGGCGCCGCGGTCGGGGGAGCCGGGCGTGATCACGGTGTACTCGTGGTAGTAGCCGGACGACTGGGACGGCAGGATGCCCTCCCGGTTCGAGAAGACGGTGCCGTCCTGCTTGTACGGGAACGGCCCGCCGGAGTGGATCAGGCCGAGGGTGTCGGCGGCCTGCGACGGCAGCGAGCTGAGCGCGCAGGTGCCGATCGCAGTTGCGCTGTACGGCGCGACGTACGAGGTCGGGGCTACGTAAGAAGTCGGGGCGGTTGGGGCGGCGTATGCCGTGGACCCGAAGGCGGCGGTGGTCGCCAGGGTCACGGCAGCGATGAGGGTTCTCATGCTCGGTTCATTCCCCGCTTGAACGACGCTGGTACATCCCAGCTGTGAATAACAGGTGGATTATGACCCCGGCGTACCCCTAAAGTCTGGCGCGGCGAGTACGTCCTGGAGCGGAAGGAGCGACCGATGAACACACTGACCTGTTTCCCGGCGCGTCCTGACCGCTCGCACGGCTCGCACTGAGCGGAGCGCGCCTCCTGCTGGAGGATTCGTGAACATCCGCACCACCGTCGAGGCCGACCTCGGCACCATCCTTGCTCTGATCGAGCAGAAGTCCGTCAACACCGTCACCGCCGAGCGGTACCGCGAGTACGTCGCCGCCGGCTACTACAAGCACGACTGGAGCTGGGTCGCCGAGGAGAACGGCGCGATCCAGGCGCTGGCGATCTGGTGGGGCGTCCCGGACGAGCAGCACCCGTACAGCATCGACGGCCTGTACTACGTCGGCGGCGACGACCAGGTCCCGGTGTGGACCGAGCTGCTGAAGCACGCCGTCGCGTCCCGCCCGGACGGCCAGGAGCCACCGGAGTACCACTTCTTCCTGGACAGCGACTGGGAGAACGAGCCGGACGTCGTCGCCGCGCTCGAGCCGCGGATGGAGGCGGCCGCCGCGGTCGGGATGACCAGCGTCACCGACCGGCTGCGGTACGAGTGGAAGCCGGCGTACGGGCTGCCGCAGCGGTCCACCCGGCTGCGGTTCGAGCCGGCCGACGACGAGGCGTTCGTCGACGTGTTCATGCGGGTCAGTCAGGGCAGCCTGGACGCCTCGACGGCGCGGGAGATCGCCCGGCTGGGCGTCGAACAAGCGGCCCGCGAGGAGCTCGCGATGTACAAGTCGATGCCGGGCGACCGGGGGCTGTGGCGGGTCGCGTACGACGGTGCCGAGCTGGTCGGGTTCGCGATGCCGTCGGCGAACGCGGGCGGGCCGGTCGTCGGGTACCTCGGCGTCGTACCGGAGCACCGCGGGCGCGGGCTGAGCGACGACCTGCTGGCGGAGATCACGCATCTGCTCGCGGAGACCGGCGCCGAGCAGATCCGCGCCGACACCGACTTCGGGAACGTGCCGATGGCGAGGAGTTTCGAGCGCCTCGGGTACCGGAAGTTCGCCGTACGCCGGGTGCTGTCGTTCCCAGAGAACTGAGCCGCACGAGGTAGAGACGCGCGGGGCGGGAATCCCTAAGCTCCCTGACATGTCAGAGAGCTTAGGGAGAGCTCGATGCGTGACATCGCGTTGATCCTGCATGTTCTCGCCGGGGTCGTGGCCGTCCCGTTCGGCCCGGTGGCGATCGCGCTCACGTTGCGCCGCCGTGGGCTGAACTGGGCCGGCGAGATCTACCACTGGGCGATCGCGCTGGTCTGCCTGACCGCGCTGGTGATGGTGCCGTACGACTGGGGCCGGCTCTGGTACTTCTGGCCGATCACGGTGGCGTCGTACCTGTTCGTGTACTTCGGGCAGCGCGCGGCCGAGACGCCGGGCGGGCTGTGGTACCGCGGGGTGCTGCGCGGGTACGGCGGCGGGTGGATCGCGCTGTGGACGGCGATCGCGATCGTCGGTCTACCGGTGCGTCCGTGGGCGTGGGCGATCCCGATCGTGGTCGGTACGGCGCTGATCGAATGGCTGTGCGTACACCCGGCGAAGGGCTGGACCCGGCAGGCCCAGCCCGGCGCCGGTTAGGCCTGGCCGGCTAGTTCTTCCGGGGTGGCCTTGCGGACGACGAGGCGAGTCCAGGCGCCGACGTAGATGCGGTCGTCGGGGTTCAGCTCCTGGCGCTGGCCGGGGACGATCGGGGTTTCCGGGAGCGGGCCGGCGGCGGAGGCGACGTACGTGCCGTTGGAGGACTGGAGGTCCTCGACCCACCAGCGCTGGCCGTCGGTGGTCAGCTGGGCCTGGCGGCGGCTGACGCCGGTGTCGTCGCCGCAGTCGACCTCTGGGGAGATGCCGCGGCTGCGGGACGGGCGGCCGATCAGCAGGCTCTTCTCGACGAGCGGGATGATCGCGGGGAGGCCGGGGGACGGGCAGGGGTCGTCGCTTTGCTGTACGGCGTACCAGTCGGGGTCGACCCACCGCTCCACTACCCACTCGGCTGTTGCCGCCGGTGCTGCCGGTGCCGGCGGGGTGGTGGGAGCCGGGCCACCGGACAGGTCGAGCGGGGAGGCCGGGCGGGGCATCGTGCCGGTGGTGAAGTCGTAGCCGCAGCTCTCGCAGAACAGGGCGTCTGCAGAGGCGGGCTCAGAGCAGTTAGGACACAGCTGCCCAGCACCTGCGTCAGGAGGCGGGACGGCTGCCTGGGGAGGTGCTGGCTGCTGCCCGCCGGCGTCGCCAGGTGTACTGGCGGCGTCGGAGGGGAGGGGGAGGCCGCAGACGTCGCAGTAGTCGGTGGAGGTGGTGGGGTGTCCGCTGGGACAGTTCACGGTCATTTGCGTACCCGGGTCGTCTTGGTGGAGGCCGTGTCGAGTGCCATCTCGTCGGCTTTCTCGACGGTGCGCTTGAGCCGCACCGTACCCGTTTCCTGGTCGTCGATGTCGACAACCTTCCGCAACCGGGTGGTCGCCTCCTCGTTCCCGGTCGCGGCGGCGAGCTGCACCGCACGGCCGAGCTTGGTGGTCGCGGTCGCCGTATCGCCGACGGCCTTCGCGGCCAGACCGTCCTGGATCGCCTGCGCCAGCTCGGTCTGGCCGGTGTAGTGCGCGACCTCCGGACTGATCCGCGTGGTGAGCGCGTCGTCCGCCGACCACAGCGCCTTCACCAGCGACTGCGCGACCGTCTGGTCACCGAGCACCAGTTGGACCCGCGCCGCGAGCTGCTCCTGCCCGACCGCCTTCGCGGCCAGCCGGATCGCCACGTGGTAGTCCCGCGACTCGTCACCCCACGACCCGGTCGGATACGACCCGGTCAGCGGGTTGACCGCCGTACGACGCGACGTCAGGTCCTCGACGGTCGGCGCGACCTGCCGGACGAACAGCACCTCGGCACCCTGCGGCGCCCACACCCGCAGGTCGGCCTGCGCGACGCCGCGGCTCATCGCGTTCTGGATGATCTTGGCGAACTCGGCGGCCAGCTGATCCGGCGCGGGGATGATGTCGACGGTACCGAGCAGGGCCTGAGCGATCCGCCGTACCTCGTCCACCTGCCACGCGACGCCGACACCGCGGGTGTCGCACTGGAACTGACCGGTGACCGACTCGATCGCCTGGGTCAGCGCCTCCGGTGTCTCGTGCTGGTTCTCGCCGTCGGTCAGCAGGATCGCGTGCTTCTGCGACAGCGACGGCACGGTCGCGAACACCCGCGACGCCAGCCGCAGCCAGGTGCCCATCGCGGTACCGCCGTCGGCGTAGAACCGGGACACGGCGTCCTTGGCGGCCTGCCGGGTGTACGGGTCCATCTTGACCATCACCGGCTCCGCGGACGGCGGGAACGCCAGCTGCGCGCGGTCGTTGCCGGAGATCACCGCGAACCAGACACCGTCGAGGATCTGGTCGAGCGCGGTCTGCGCGGCGTACGCCGCGGCCTGCACGCCGTCCCGGCCCATCGAGCCGGAGGTGTCGACGATGATGATCTCGCCCGCGTCCCCGCTCCCGGTCTGCCCGGCGGCACCGGCTCCGGTACAGGTCACGGTGACGATGGCGTGTACGTCGGTCCCGCCGTCCGGCAGGAACTCGTTCTGGTAGACGGTGGCGGTGAAGTCGGCCATCTCGGGTTCCTCCTCAAACGCGCGCGAGCGCGACGGTGATGTTGTCCTGGCCACCCTGGGCGTTGGCCCAGTCGACCAGGGCGGACGCGGTGGCCTTCGGCTCACCGTTGTTGTCCGCAGCTGTCTGACGTACGAGGTCGGCCAGCGGTGCCGCCTCGGAGCAGTAGTTCCACAGGCCGTCCGAACAGACCAGCAGCCAGCCGGCACCGTCGACCTCCAGGGTCGTGGTCCGCGGCGTGTGGTCCGGGGCGTCCTTGCCGAGCCACCGGGTGATCGCGTGCGCGTGCGGACCGGACTCGGCCTCTTCGCGGGGCACGCCGCCGGCGATCAGCTCGGCGGCCCACGAGTCGTCGGTGGTCAGTCCGACCGGCTCGCCCACGTCCGGGAACCAGTACGCCCGGCTGTCGCCGATGTTGCCCGCGACCAGCAGCCCGTCCTCGACGACCGCGGCCACGAACGTGCAGGAGGCCGGGTTCGGACTGTCCGGACTGGTGCTGTCGAGTACGGCGTCACTCGCCGCGTCGGCCGCCGCCTTGAGCCGGGCCGCGATCGCCCCGGCCCGCGACGTCTCGGTACCGATCCCGTGCGCGTGGTCGGCCACCAGTACTTCGAGTGCCGCCCGGGCCGCGGCCAGCGAGGCGACGTCGGAGTCGAGCGAGGAGCTGACGCCGTCGCAGACCACGAGCAGCGCGCGGCTGCCCGGCTCGGGGTCCGCGCCGAGCGCCATCGCGTCCTCGTTCCGGCTGTGCCGGATACCGCGGTCGCACACGCCGGCCACCCACGGAGCGGGCTGCTCCACGAAGTGGTCCCGCGGCTTCGCGGCCTTCGTACCGCAGGTCTCGCAGTACCCGTCGGTGCCGACCGTGCCGCCGCAGGACGCGCACGGCCCGACCGGACCGCCGTCCAGGCTGCCGACCGCGTCGATCTCCACGGTGGGCTCGGTGTCGGTGTCCAGGGCCGGCGTACCCGGTGCGGCGGCTGCCGGGGTGCCCGGCTTCAGCTCGGCGCCACAGGCCTCGCAGAACAGGTCGGCCTCGGCCACCGGTCCGCCGCAGCTGGGGCAGGCCGTGTCGGTCGTACTCGTCATCGCAGCGTCCATCCTCGAACCTCGTTGGCCTGGTCGACCAGGGCGATCCGTTCCGTCCGGGTCTGTGCCTGACCGGCCAGCAACCGGTAGGTGGCCTCGAGCCCGTCCCTCAGGGACGTCTCGGTGGCTGCCCGCCCGTCGATCCGCAGAGCTTCCTGCGGACCGGTCTGCTGGACCTCGGTCAGCGCGGTCCGGAACACGTTCGCGGCCAGGTTGGCCCGGTCCGCCGGGTCGATGGTCAGCGTCGCGATGCTGTTCATCGCCTCGGCGAGCGCGGGAAGGCCACGCCCCGATCCTGCCAGGAGTCCGGCTCGCTGGCGACGAGCACGCACGTACTCGCCGCTGGTTCGCGGCACCAGGTCGACGGCGTTGAGCGCTCCGTCGAGGTCGTTGCGCTGGGTTCTGATGTTGGCCAGACCGAACGCGGACGGTGCGATGTAGTTGGCGTCGGTCCGCGCGCAGGACAGGTAGAGGCCCTCGGCCACGTTGAACTCGCCGCTGTGTTCACAGGCGATCGCCAGCGCGAGCTTCGGCGCCAGCTCGCCAGGCACCTGGCCGTAGACGGCGTTGAACGCCGACTGCGCGGCCTTGAAGTCACCGCGGGCCAGTGCGACCAGTCCGGACATCCAGACCGCACGCCACTCCCACGGGTCCGCACTGAGCAGGTCGTTCACCGCGGTATCGACCATGTCGTACCGCTCCGGCCCGACCTCCAGCGCGGCCTGCGCCACCTCCAGCAGCGTCTGCGCCGACTGCTCGGGCGCGTCGACCAGCAGCTCCAGCCGCTTCGCCGGGTCCGGCACGCTGACGGTCTTGAGCCAGCCGGCCATCTTGTCGCCGTCGTCCGGCGCCAGCGACGGCAGCTGCTGCCACGGCGCGGCTGCGTCGCCCAGCCCGGCGGCCCTGTCACCAGGGGACCCGAAGAGCAGCGACGACGCCGAGTGCTGAGCCGCCTTGACACCCTGCTTCTCCGCAACGACCTCACGCAGTACGCCGAGCAGTTGCACGCGGAACTCGTCCGCGGACTGGAAACGGTCCGCCGGGGACGGCGCGCACGCCTTGGCCAGCAGGCGGTACACCGCGTCGTACTCCTGGAACAGCGGCACCTCGTCGACCGGCGGCAGCGACGCGACGTACCGGCTCTGGTACCCGCGGAACTCCATCGCGAGCACGCACATCGTCCGGCCGAGGGTGTAGATGTCGGACGCGATCGACGGGCCGACCTCGGCCACCTCGGGCGCCTGGAAACCGACCGTGCCGTAGATCGCCGAGTCCAGGTCGTCGATCCGCCGGACGCCACCGAGGTCGATCAGCTTCACCGCGTCGCCGACCTGGATGATGTTGTCCGGCTTGAAGTCGCAGTACACCAGGCCCAGGTCGTGCAGGTACGAGAACGCCGGCAGGATCTCCAGCATGTACGCGATCGCCTGGTCGATCGGGAGTGCGTCGTACCGGCCGTTGTTCGCCTCCATCCGCTGCTTGAGGAGGGACTTCAGCGACGTACCGCCGACGTACTCCATCACGATGTAGCCGGCGCCGTCGTGCGTGACGAAGTTGTAGATCTCGACGATCAGCGGGTGCTCGACCCGGGCCAGGAACTGCTGTTCCGCGATCGCCGCGGCGACCGCGTCCGGGTCCTCGGAGTTCAGCAGGCCCTTCAGGACGACCCAGCGGTTCGACACGTTCTGGTCCTGGGCCAGGTAGATCCAGCCGAAACCGCCGTGCGCCAGGCAGCCGCGGACGAGGTACTGGCCGCCGACCAGGTCGCCGTCCTGCAGCTTCGGCGCGAACGAGAACCGGCTGCGGCACTTCGGGCAGAAGCCCTCGGTACGGCCCGGCTGCCCGTTGCGGGACCGGCCGACCGCGTTGCCGCAGCTCGGGCAGTTCCGCCGGTCCTCGGGGACCATCGGGTTCGCCAGGATCGCCTTGCTCGCGTCGATCGCCGGGATCGACGGGACGTTCGTCAGGCCGGCGCCGAGCCGGGCGCCGCGCAGCCGGGTGGACGACGTACCGAGTTTGCGGGTCAGCTTCGAACCGACCTGAGCGGCGCGGGCCGAGCCGAGCGGCGTGGACGCCAGCCGGTTGGACGCGCGGGACACGGTCGACACCGAGCTGATCGGGTCGGAGTCCGGGGCCGTCCTGGCGTTGGAGGGCGCGGGCGATCCGCAGACGTCGCAGTACCCGTCGGCGTACGTGCCGGTGCAGCCGGGCTGGGTACACGCACCAGTCGCGGCGGCGGGGGCGCTCTGGACCGCGGGGGAGCCGCAGACGTCGCAGTACCCGTCCACGATCGAGCCGGTACAGCCCGGCTGGGTGCAGGTCGTCATCTCGTTCCTTCCAGGTAGGCCTGGTAGGCCGCTACCAATGCACCGAGCCGAGCGAGGTCCACCGGCTCGGTGTCGATCACGGCGCGGCCGCGCCGGTACAGCTCGGCGAGATCTTCGTTGCCTGCGGCAACACTTGCCGCCTTCACCTGATAGGCGTCGAGCAGCTGCGTGAGTTCGTCCCGGCGGCCGAGCGCAGCGCCGTACGCCGCCTGCGCCTGCCCGAGTGCCCGCCGTACAGCGTCCAGCCGGGTCAGGTACTGGGCGAGCCCGGCCGGCGTGTTCGGCACCGGGCCGAGCGCGGTCACATCCGGTACGGCGAGCCGCGGGGCCGGGGTGACCGTTCTGACGGCCTTGTCCGCGAGCGCGCGGACCGCCGTACCTTGGGCCTCGAGCTCCCCGCGCACCGTGCGGGCGCGGGCCACGTCGGCGGCGCGCTCCTTGCGGGTGGCGGCGCCGACGATCAGGTCCCGCTCGGCCTTGGCGGTGTCGAGTTCCAGCGGGCCGATCATGCCGCCGATGTCCGCACCGCGCTTGTTGCGGTCGGCAAGATCCGTCAGCCGGCGGTCCAGGTCGTGGTGCTTGGCGAGAGCGTCGTTGCGGACTCCTGCCGGCTCCTGCTTGACCAGGTCGCCGATCCGCTCCACCTGGGCGCGCAGCTCCCGCAGCCGCGCGGCCAGGTCGGCGTCGGCGGGGTCGAGTGCCAGCTTGGCCCGCAGGCTGGATGCCAGCGCATCCGACAGCTTGCATGCCTCGGGCAACGAAACCGCGAGCGAACCGCCCGCGGCACCGGCATCCAGCCCGCCCCAGATCAGCGACGCGATCCGCTCGATCTCCTGCTGCCCGACCCGACCGGAGTCCCAGGTCACGAGGATCAGCTCGTACCGGTCCGAAACCGCCTTCCAGACCGTCATGCTGAGCACCACGTCCGCGCTCAGCGCATCACCGTCCGGCGAATGCAGAGCAGCCTGATCCAACTCGTCCAGCTCCGCCTTCCGCCGATCCCGCCACTCCCCGAGCGCACTCAGGAACGGCAGCAACTCCGTCGCCGGAACACTGCTCCCCATCTTCCCCGGCGACACCGGCGCCGACACTGTCGGCGTACGAACGGTCATGGGGTCCGGCCGTAGGCGGGTGCCGGGGGAGCCTTCAGCACGCCGAGGTCGCCACCGAGCCACGTGTCATAGGAGGTCATCCAGTCGGACTTCTTCCCGCCGGCCTTCGGCTGCTTCATCTGCTCGAGGACACCGTTCACGAACCGGACGAAGTCCACGTTCGCCTTGTTGATGCCCAGACCGTACGGCTCCTCGCTGAATCTTTCCTTCGGAATCACCTTGGCGTAGGGATCCTGCGCGGCGTCTCCGGCCAGCACGGTGTCGTCGCCGGAGATCCCGTACGCCTTGCCCTGCTGGAAGAGGACCAGGCAGCCGGTGTCGCTGTCCGCCGTGATCGGCTTGACCGCCGGGTTCTTCTTCATCAGGTTCGTCAGGCTGGTCGATCCGGCCGGAGCGCAGATCGTCTTGCCGGACAGTTGCATCACGCTGGTTTCCTTGGCGTCCAGCGGTACCAGCGTCTTCTGGCCCGAGCGGTAGTACTCCGCCGAGAACGCGATCAGCTTCCAGCGTTCGCAGTTGATCGTCATGTTCCGCGCGACGATGTCGACGCCGTTGTTCTGCAGCACCGGGATGCGCTGCGGACTGGAGATCACCCGGAGCTCGAGGTGACCTTTCCAGGCGCCGAAGATCGCCCTGGCGACGGCCTTGAGCATGTCGATGTCGAAACCCTCGATCTCTCCGCTGATCGGGTTCCGGGAGCCGAGGTGCAGGCTGTCCGCGGACACCCCCGCGATCAGCCGGCCACGACTCTGGATCTTCGCCATCGTCGTACCGGTCGGCATCTGCATCGGCGTGGGTAGCGGACCCTGTGGGGCGTACGACTGCAGCTCAGTGGATTTGTCGCATGACGCCGCCGCCGGCGGTGCAGCCGAGGTTGTCGTGGGCGCCGGCTCGGCCGGGAGCTGGGTGGTTGCGTAGTTGCCGGAGCTGCAGGCGGTCAGGAGGAGGGCTGCGGTGGCGGCGAATGGGATCAGCTTCTTCATCGGTACTCCTCCAGGCGCTGCGACATGCCCCACGCGACCAGCAGAGCGGCCGCGATGCCGATCGGTACGCCGAGCCAGCCGATCGGCGGTAGTCCGTTGCGCGCGTCCTTGAGCTTGGACTGCACCGCCGCGCTCGTCGTGGTCAGCTGCTGGTTGGACGAGGAGTCGAACGCGCCGAACGTGTCGACCGAACTGTTGGTCTTGTCCTTGCCGACAGCCATCGCGACGGCGCCGTCCCAGTTGCCCTTGTTGGCGTCCGAGTCTCGCACCTTGCCGTGAATGGTCTTGTAGCTGGACCAGGCGTTCTGCAGTGCGGCGCCGGTGGTGCCGAGCTTGCTGAGTTGGCTGTCGACCTCTGCGGCCGCGGTGTTGTACGCCTTGTCGAACTGGTCGCCGGAACCGCGGGCGATCAGTGTGAGGCTCTCGTTGGAGCGGGCGTCGTACGCGGCGATCCGGGCGCGGGACAGGGCCAGCGTTCGTTCGTACTCCGAGTTGCGGGTGTTCTTCGCGGAGCTGGTCGCACCGGCCAGCGCGATGCCGCCGACGGCGGTGGTGAGCAGTACGAGGACGGCGCCCGCGGCGATCGGGACGTTCATGTAGCGGTGGGTACGGCGGGCCAGCCAGCGCAGGGTGACGCCGAAGACCAGCAGGCTGAGCAGACCGCCGACGACCACCCAGATCGTGCCGTAGCTGATCCCGTCGAACTCGGTGTCGACGCGCTTCTCGTTCGCCTGGACCAGTGCCTTCACCAGCGGCAGCGAGTCGTCCTGGAGCACCGAGTTCGCGTCCTTCAGGTACTGCGAACCGATCGGCAGGCCCTGGCGGTTGTTGGCGCGGGCCTGCTCGATCAGGCCTTCGTACGTGATCAGTGTCTTGTTCAACGCGCCGAGTACGTCGCGGTCGGCGGGCTGGGCGGTCGCGGCCTCGGCGATCAGCCCGGCGGCCGCCGCGAGCGAGTCGACGAAGTGCTGGCGCCGGTCCGGGGGTTCGAGACCGCCGACCAGGAAGGCGTTGGTGGCGTCGGCGTTCGCGCTGACCAGGTTGGTGTGGATCGCCTGGATCCGGACCAGCTGGGCGGCGTTCGCCTGCGCCCGGCCGAGGGCGCCGTCGGACTGGCTGAACCCCTGCGCGGCGGCGAGCCCGAACACCACGCTCATCGCCGCGGCCAGCAGGAGGAACGCGCGCATCCGGCCCGGCGTACCGTCGAACCACTGGGCGACCGCCCCGCGCCTGCTCGGGGTCGGCGCGGCCGGCGCCGACAACGTCGTACCGGATGGCGCGGCCGGCGCCAGGGTGGCCGACGGCGCACTCTGAATCTGGGTCACGCGTCTTCTCCTTGCTGTTGCTCTGTCACGTCCGAAGACGTTGGGGAGTCGACCGGTTCGTCGGTGAGGTCCTCGGCGAGGATCTGACGCAGTTCGTCGGTTGTCGGTGCCGTCACGTCGCGGAGGCGCCAAGCCTGGCGGCCGATCGCGGCCTCCAGGACGTTGCGCGCGAAGCGTCCGTTCCCGAACGAGCCGTCCCGCGCCGTACCCGCGAGGATCTCCTGGAAGTCGTCCATCGCCTCCGGAACCAGCTCGTAGTCCGCGGCGCCGGCGAGCCCGGTAAGAATGTCCGTGAGCTCCTCGTCGCTGTAGTTCTCGAACTCGATCGTGGTCCGGAACCTGCTCGCCAGCCCGGGGTTCGCGGCGATGAACGCCTGCATCGGCTCCGGGTACCCGGCGACGATCACCACCAGGTCGTCGCGCCGGTCCTCCATCTCCTTCACCAGCGTGTCGACGGCTTCGCGCCCGTACTGGTCGGCTCCGTTGTCACCCGCGGTCAGGCTGTAGGCCTCGTCGATGAACAGCACGCCACCGGCCGCGGACTCGACCACCTCGGCGGTCTTCGTCGCGGTCTGCCCGAGATAACCGGCGACCAACTCCGACCGGTCCACCTCGATCAGCTGCCCCTTCGACAGCAGGCCGAGCGCCTTGTAGATCCCACTCACCAGCCGCGCGACCGTCGTCTTCCCGGTCCCCGGATTCCCCACGAACACCAGGTGCCGAGTGATCGTCGCGTTCTTCAGCCCAGCCTCGGC
This sequence comes from Kribbella aluminosa, assembly GCF_017876295.1. Classification (NCBI taxonomy): domain Bacteria; kingdom Bacillati; phylum Actinomycetota; class Actinomycetes; order Propionibacteriales; family Kribbellaceae; genus Kribbella; species Kribbella aluminosa. Next base: position 919,693 of record NZ_JAGINT010000001.1, read on the forward strand.
CCGCAACTTCTCCACCCGCAACACAGCCACCTGCCGATGCACTTCCCGCTTGACCCGAGCCAACCCCGTCAGCTCATCAAGCTCCCCCAGCAGCTCCTCAACCGTCTTTTCGGGCTCAGGAGCCAGCTTTTCCTCAACATCTTCGGTTGGCTTGGGTTGTGCCGGCGTACTCGGCTGAGCGCCGGCGACCTGCAGCGTTCGTACGCCGGCAGCTTGGAGTTGTGCGGCTGCCGCGACTGAGGCGTTTCCTACCACTCGCATGGTGGGCTCGCCGAGGGCGCAGGCTGCCGACGCCACCTCGGCGAGGGCTTCGGCGTACGCCGCCTTCTCCTTCGAGTTGCGGGCGATCAGCTCGGTGAGTACGGCGGTAGGAGCGCCCCGCCAGCGCCGGCCACGGACGGCTGCGTCGAAGAAGGACTGAGTTGTTCCGCCCGGGACTGCCTCAGCCCAAGCAGCAGGTGCACCCGGAGCTGATTCAGCGAGCGCGGCCGCGAGGGCGAGCGCCTCGGCCCGTGCGGAATCCTCGGGGACCCCGGCGCGGTCGGCGACCGTGAGCAGCTCGGACAACGCCTGCTGCAGAGAGCCTCCCCCCGTGCCGCTCATGACCCTCCTCGTCCAGCTGGTGGTGACAGTGGTCCTGCCGGGCCCGCTCCGGGGTCCGGGGGTGGGGTCGACTCGGTCGGACCGAGCGCCAAGCCTCCGCCGGTAGAGCCGGTGCCGAACTTCTCCTGCAGGAACCTGCCATGCGTGATCAGCGCCGCCGCATCCGCCCGGTTCACCGCGTCGAACACCTTGTCCATCGTCGCCGCCAACAGGTCCAACTGGTCGATCAGCAGCATCAGCGACGTCTTGCCACGGTCCACCGGCCGGGTGTCGGCCCACTGCCGCGGCAACCGCAGATACCCGCCGATCGCATCCGGCAGATAGTCCGTGCAGGTCGCCATCACGGAGTACGCCTGCGCACTCCCGCCGAGGTTCCCGAGCCGCGGAATCGTCTCCCGTACGACGCGCACCACCCGCCCGACCCGCGACGCCACAACCGCCGGTACGGCGCCACCCGCGACCAGCTGCTCGACCCGGACCAGCGCCGCCAGCAGGTCGTCGTTCGTCGGCGGCGCCGGCACCGGGGCAGGCTCGGGCTCCTCCCTGCGACCGGTCAGCCGCGCGAAACCGGTCAATTTCGAGAAGATGGCACCGAGAGCCATGCATTTCCCCCACGTCAGAGCTGGTTCAGCGACCGAGGTTCAGATCGAGGCTGCCGTGCACGACCTGCTGGTTCTGCTGGGCGACCCGGTCCAGGTACGAACGCGACTTGGTCACCTCGTTCTCCAGCGTGCCGATCGTGGCGGCCATGTTGTCCAGCGCCTCGCCCTTGAACGTGTCGATCGCGTCCATGGTCGCGTAGATGTTCGCGAACGCGGCCTGCAGCTGCGGCAGCCCGATGGTCGCGGACGCGGCCTGCTGCTGGATCGCCACCGAGTTGTCCTTGAGCATCTGCGAGGTGCGCTCGATCATCCCGCTGGTGGTGCTGTTCAGCGCGGTGATCTGGTCGAGTACGAGCTTCTGGTTGCCGAGCGCCTGCGCGACGATGACCGCCGTACGCAGCGCCGAGACCGTGGTGGTGGACGCCCGGTCGACACCCTTGATCAGCTCGATGTTGTTCTTGATCACGATGTCGATGGCCAGGTAGTTCTGGATCGACACGGCCAGCTGGGTGAGCAGGTCCTGGTGCTTCTGCCGGACGTAGAACAGCACGTCCTCGCGGAACGCCTTCGCCTTGTCCGGGTTCGTCGCCTGGAGTTCGGCGATCGCCGCGGACAGCCGCGCGTCCAGGCGCTCGGCGACGTACACGTACTGGTTCAGCCGGCTCATCGCGTCCCAGAGCTGCTGCTTCTCCAGGTTCAGCGCGGCGTTGTCCTTGCCAAGCTCGTCCTGGCCGTTCCGCAGCGCGTGCAGGATGCCTTCGAGGTGGCTCTGCGCGGTCTGGTACTTGCGGAAGTAGTCCTCGATCTTGTCGCCGAACGGGATCATCCCGAGGAACTTCTTCACCCCGGTGGCTTCCTTGGGGTCCAGTTCCTCGACGGTACGACGCAGCTCCAGCAACGTCTTGCCGACGGTCGAACCGTCGGACAGGCCGCCCTCTTGCAGCGCGCGGACCGGCGACTGCAGCAGCCGGTTCGAGCTCTCGGCGGCGGACCGGATGTCGACGTCGCCCATGCTGCGCACGTCACCCGCCTTGGTGGCGAACTCCGGCGACCGCGGCTCGGCCGCCATCAACCCGGTCAGGAACGCGTCCACCTTGCTGTCCAGCCCCGGCAGCGCGGCCGGGTCGACCGCCGGCGCCATACTCGGCGCAGCAGTCTCGGCCACCGGCTGTGACGGCGGCGGCGCGGTCAGTATCAGCCCCGGCGCGGTCGCGGTCGGCGGCTGCAGCGGCATCGCCGCCTGCGCTGCGGGCTGTGCGGGCTGTGCTCCCGCCGCGCCTGCTCCACCTGCTGCGTTGTCTGCTTCGGTCATCGTCGTTCCCCTCCGGTGGCCTCCGCGAGGCGTCCCCTCGCCGCGCGCTGTCTCCTCCGTGACGCGCGCCCAATCTAGTCGGTTCCAGGTCCCCGCGGGACGCCCGTTGCCTACTCGTTGTTAGCTGCGGCGATAACCAACGAACGCGAAGCCGTCGCGCGGGTCGCGGGCGGATTCGGTCCAGTCGGCTGGGGTGAGCTTCGGGAACGTGACGTCGCCCTCGGGTGACTGGTCGACTTCGGTGAGTTCGAGGGCGTCGGCGTACGGGAGGGCCTGGCGGTAGATGTCGCCGCCGCCGGCGACGTACAGGGTGCCGTCGTACTTCCACGCGTCCTCGAGGGTGTGGACGACGTCGACGCCGTCCGCGGACCAGTCGGGTTGCCGGGTGACGACGACGGTACGGCGGCCGGGGAGCGGGCGGCCGATCGAGTCGTAGGTCTTGCGGCCCATGATCAGGGTGTGACCGAGCGTCAGCTGCTTGAAGTGCTGGAGGTCCTCGCGGATCCGCCAGGGCAGGTCGTTGTCCCGCCCGATCACGCCGTTGCGGCCGACCGCGGCGATCAGGATGATCGTCATACCGCGATGGGCGCCTTGATGCCGGGGTGCGGGTCGTAGCCGACCAGTTCGACGTCGGCGATCTCGTAGCCGTCGATCGAGTCGCGCTTCGTGAGTCGCAGCGTCGGCAGCGGGCGCGGCTCGCGGGTGAGCTGCAGCCGCGCCTGGTCGAGGTGGTTCAGGTACAGGTGCGCGTCGCCGAGGGTGTGGACGAAGTCGCCGACCTCGAGCCCGGTCTGCTGCGCGACCATGTGGGTGAGCAGCGCGTACGACGCGATGTTGAACGGCACGCCCAGGAAGACGTCGGCCGACCGCTGGTACAGCTGGCAGGACAGCCGGCCGTCCGCCACGTAGAACTGGAACATCGTGTGGCACGGCGGCAGCGCCATGTCGTCGACGTCGGCGACGTTCCACGCGCTGACGATGTGGCGGCGGGAGTCCGGGTTCTTCTTGATCGACTCGATCAGCTTGGCGATCTGGTCGACGTGCCGGCCGTCCGGCGTCGGCCAGGAGCGCCACTGGTACCCGTACACCGGGCCGAGCTCGCCGTCGGTGTCGGCCCACTCGTCCCAGATCGAGATGTTGTTCTCGTGCAGCCACTTGATGTTCGTGGAGCCGCTGAGGAACCAGATCAGCTCGCCGATCACCGACCGCAGATGCAGCTTCTTCGTCGTCACCGCGGGGAACCCCTGGCGGAGGTCGTACCGCGACTGGTACCCGAACACGCTCAGCGTGCCCGTACCCGTGCGGTCGCCCTTCTCAGCCCCGTTGTCCAGCACATGCCTCAGAAGATCCAGGTACTGCTGCATGCCGCCACGCTAACACCCGGAAGCGGACCCCCATGCAGGCAGAACTGCCCTCGCCGAGGCGTGTCGCGGCCGGAATCGGGACTTCTGCGTGCGTGCAGATCCACTCTGGCAGACTCGCGGCGTGGAACAGGTGCTGACGCTCGTGGTGCGGGTGGAGAAGAAGGCGCGACCGTCTCAGACGGACGCGCTGGAGACGGCGGCGCGGGCGGTGCTCGCGATCCTGGCCGACGAGCGTTCGTACGGCGAGGGGGAGTGGGCGGAGGCGATGAGCGCCTGGCAGGACAACCGCATCCGCAAGATCACCAAACGCGCCCGCGGCATCGAGTGGCGCCGAGCCGAAGCCCTCCCCGGCATCACCATCACCGGAACCGGAGTAGGCGCCGGCGGAAACGAGAGAGCCGACGAGGCCCGGGGCGAGGGGATCGGCGAGGCCCGGGGCGAGGGAGCCGACGAGGCCCGGGGTGAGGGGGCTGGCGAAAGCCGGGGCGAGGGAGCCGGCGAGGCCCGGGGCGAGGGGGCTGGCGAAAGCCGGGGCGAGGGGGGTGTGCCGGCTGAGGTTCGGGTGTTTCCGCCGACGGGGGTGGACGACGTACCGCCGGAGCTCGTCAAGCTCCAGGTCAGCGGCACCGACTTCGAGGACACCGCGGACCTCCCGCCCCTGGAACCCGGCGTACCAGTCCTGTGGATCAACCCGGCCCTGGAGATGTCCAGCGGCAAGGCGATGGCGCAATGCGGTCACGCAGCCCAGCTCGCCTGGTGGTCCCTCCCCGACGCCGCCCGCAAGGACTGGCAGTCATCCAGCTTCCGGCTGTCCGTCCGAACCGCCACCCCCGCCCACTGGTCCGCCCTCCTGAAAACCACCCTCCCCGTAGTCCAGGACGCCGGCTTCACCGAAATAGCCCCCGGTTCGAAGACCGTGATCGCCGATCACCCTTTGCTGACGCGGTAGTGCAGATGTGTGACACGGTCACCTTCGACGACGCGCGGGTGGTCGAGGAGGACTCGGGGCCGACATACTCGCCGAAGAACCTGATGCCGGTGCCTAGGAGGGCGGGCATGAGGTTGTAGGCGACCTCGTCGACCAGTCCGGCGGCGATCGCCTGGCCGGTGATGTTGCCGCCCGTGATGCTGACGTCGGCGAACGCCTGGGCCTGCGCGACGGCTTCTTCGATGCCGTTGACGAAGGTGAAGGGAGCGTCCGGGAACGGCCAGTCGGTCGGCGGTTCGTGGGTGACGACGAAGACGCGTTCGCCGTTGGACGGTACGCGGTTCGAGCCGTTCCAGCCGTTCGTGAGGTCGAACAGCCGCCGTCCGATGATGCAGGTGCGCACCTTCGGCCACGTCGACCGGACGTACTACGCGCTCGCCGGACCGAGATGGAACGCCCGGCCCGGGTCTGTCCCGTACACCTCGACCGGCCCGTTGTTGTACCAGTCGAACAGCGGCCCGACCCGGTCCTCGGGGTCCGCGACGAACCCGTCCGGCGACACCGCCGCCGTCGCGATGACGTTGCCCATGGCTACTTCACGACCCGGTACGTCAGGTGCTGCGCCGCCGGGGTCGACACGGCCTCGACCAGCTCCAGCCCGAAGCCGGCGGACGCCTCCGCCGGGAACAGCCGCGTGCCGTCGCCCAGTACGATCGGCGCCACGTGCAGCCGCAGTACGTCGGCCAGCCCCTCGGCGAGCACCGCGTGGCAGATCTGGCCGCCGCCCATCACGTACACGTCCTTGCCGCCGGCAACTTCCTGCGCCTGGGCGACCGCCGCGGCCGGGCTGCCGACGAAGCGGAACCGGTCCCCGAGCCGGGTCTTCTCCGGCGGTGTGTGCGTGACGACGAAGATCGGCGGGTTGACCTCGCCGGTCGGCAAGGCGCCGTACCCCATCTCGTCGCTCCAGCCGCCCGGGCCGTCGATGACGTCGAAGAGGTTCCGGCCCTGGACGACCGCGCCGCTGGCGTTGAACGCGGCATCCAGGACGGCACGGTCCGCGTCGTTGCCGTTGAAGACCCAGTCGTGCACGGCCGTGCCGCCGTCACCGAGCCCGTTGCCGACGCCGGCGTTCGGCCCGGTGACGTAACCGTCCAGCGACACCGAGATGTCGACGACCACCTGGCTCATGATCAGCTCTCCTTCGCGAGCAGCTCGGCGAGCCGGTCCATCGAGTCGTTGATGCCGTACTCCATCCCGTGCTCGATCGACTGGTCACGGGCCTCGACCGACGGGAACACCGACTGCTGGTGCAGCCGGACACCCTTCTCGGTCGGCTCCAGGGTCAGCTTCTCCAGGCAGACCTCGCCCGGCGCGCCCTCCCACTCGAAGGTCTGGATGACCAGCTTGTCCTGCTCGACGGCGTGGAAGACGCCGCGGAACGCGTACTCACCCTTGTCGTCGCGGTGGATGTAGCGGTACTTGCCGCCGGGGCGTACGTCGTACTCCTCGACCGTCGCCTCGAGCTCGCGCGGGCCGAGCCACTGGGCGACCAGGTCGCGGTCGGTCATGATCCGGAACAGCCGCGCCGGGGTGGCGTCGAACTCCCGGATGACCTCCACGAACGGGGTGCCCGTGGGGGTGTTGATCGTGGTGCCGCTCATGATTGTTGCTCCCTCTCTCATTGCTCTTGCTCTTGCGCGCCGCGCAGCAGCTCGTCCATCCGGCGGAAGCGGCGTTCGGTTTCGAGCCGGTACTCGTCGATCCAGCTCGTCAGTGCCTCGAGGGCGGCCGGCACCAGGTGGCACGGGCGGCGCTGGCCGTCCCGGGTCCGGGTGATCAGCCCGGCGGCCTCGAGCACCTGGATGTGCCGCGACACCGCCTGCTTGGTGATCGGGAACGGTTCGGCCAGCTCGTTCACCGTGGCCGGGCCGCGGGACAGCCGCGCGATCATCGCCCGCCGGACCGGGTCGGCCAGCGCCGCGAACGACCGGTCGAGCTGACCGTCGTCAACCATCATCTTTATCAACCATTCCCTTGATCAACCGATGGGTTGACTATAGGAGCAGGCTGCCGCCGTCGTCAAGGAGGGACTCAGATCGTTTCGAAGCCCGCCATCATCGCCATGTCCTCGTGCTCGAGGTTGTGGCAGTGGATCAGGTACTTGCCCTTGTGCGCGCTGAACCGGACCAGTACCTCGACCACCTCGGCCGGCCGGATGTCCACGGTGTCCTTCCAGCCGTGGTCGTACTCCGAGAGTTTGCTCTTCCCGCCCCGGGTCAGTACCTGGAACGGCGCGAGATGGACGTGCACGGGATGGTGTACGTCGGTCACGAACGTCCAGATCTCGTACTGGTCGAGCTTCACCTGCGCCTGCATCACCTGCGGATCGAAGGCCTTCCCGTTGATCGTCCAGCCGCGGTGGTCGCCGGCGTTCCCGCGCCGGAACCGCCACTCCCGCCGGACGACGCCGCTCGGCCGGGGTGTCACGGCGTACGTCGAGAGCGTCGCCGGGATCCGGGTGTCGTCGGCGGCCTTGCGGGCGATCCTGAAGCGCATGACGTTCGCGTTGCCGTCGAGCTTGTTGACGACCGTGACCTCGTCACCCGGCCGGTACTGCGAGAAGTCCACGATCACGTCGAACCGCTCGGCGGGCGCGATCACCAGCGTGGTGTGCTCGATCGGGGTGTCGAGCAGGCCGCCGTCGCTGCCGATCTGCACGAACCTCGCGGGGCCCTTGTCGAAGGCGAGCTCGTACCGGCGGGCGTTCGCGGCGTTCAGGATGCGGAGGCGGTACCGGACCGCGTCGACCTCGTGCACCGGCCACGGCGCGCCGTTCACCAGCGTGACGTCCGCGACGACGCCTTCCATGTACGCCGGCTCGACGCCGGGGCCGTCCTTCGATGCGGGGTACAGGAACGAACCGTCAGCGTCGAAGGCGCGGTCCGCGATCACCAGCGGGATCTCCCGATCGTCCTTCGGCAGCGGGAGATTGTCCTCCTCGGCATCGCGGATGATGTGCAGGCCGAACAGTCCGTGATAGACGCGCGGAGCGGTGTAGTCCATCGTGTGGTCGTGGTACCAGAGGGTCGCGGCGCGCTGGGCGTTCGGGTACGTGTACGTGCGCTTGCCCATCGTCATGTCGCCGCCCATCATCTGGTGGCCGCCCGTCATGTCATGACCGCCGTTGGCCGGCATGATCAGGTCGACCGGCCAGCCGTCGCTCGGCGCGGGCGTGTGGCCGCCGTGCAGATGGACGACGGTGGACACGTCGAGCTGGTTGACCTGCTCGATCACGCTGGTGCGGCCGCTGCGTACGTCGAACGTCGGTCCGGGCAGCAGACCGTCGTACCCGATGATCTCGGTCTTCAGGCCGGGCAGGATCTCCAGGCTCGCGGCGCGCTGGACGACCTGGTAGTAGTCGGCCTTCGCGTCCGAGCGGAGCGGCTTCTTGACCGGCGGGATCGGGAGCGGGACCTGGAACGGCGCGGGGAGTTTCGCCTTGCTGCGCAGGAGTTCTCCGGCCTGCGCGGGGCTCGCCGCCTGGCCGCAACCTGTCAGCGTGAGCGCGGTACCGGTGCCTCCGGCAACGGCCAGGAACCCGCGGCGGGACATGGTCATTTCATCGCCTCCCGGCGGCCTCGTTGTACTGCCTCCCGGCGATTACCGCGTGCGGTCCGGCGGAACGACCAGACCGTCATCCACAGCACGGTGCCGACGATCGCCGTACCGAGCGGGATGTGGACGGCGAAGTTCTGCAGGTAGCCGAAGGTGAGCTGGACGAACTCGGCGACCACCAGGACCGGCGACAGGATCGCGGGCCAGATCCGGCCGTGGCCGGCGATCGTGTAGCAGGCGGCGACGACGGTCTGCAGGAGCGCGATCATCCAGACGGACCCGCCGATGATGGCGTGGAAGTTGGTCATCGCGTCGACGTTGCCGGACAGAAAGTAGCCCGCGGCGATCGGCTGCGCGACGATCAGGATCGCGTGCAGGACAAGGGCGCCGCGGAGCGCGTACAGGCTGACGCGCGGGCGCCGTACGTCGGCCCGGGGCTGTGGCTGTGGCTCGGGCTCGACCGTGATCATGCCGGCCTCCGGTTGATCCAGAAGGCGAACGCCACCGTGCTCGCGACCAGCGCGACGCCGAGCGGGATGTGGATCGCGAGCTGCCGGCGGTAACCCATCGTCACCTGCACGACCTCGCCGGCGGTGATCAGCAGGCTCGCCGCGGGTGCCGTCCAGCGGCCGCCGGTCCGCCACCAGAACGTTGCCGCGAGCAACTGCGCGATGCCGAGGAAGACCAGCGCCAGCCCGGTCGGCTCGTGCAGCCGCATGCCGGCCGGGGAGCCGTTCAGATAAACCCCGGCGAACACCGGCTGTAGGCAGATCGCCACCGCGTGTAACCCGGCCGCAGCCCGTAGTGCGTAGAGAACCTTCATGTAGACAGACAATAGTAGTCTGGCTACATGTAGATCAATCAGGTATCGCCCGGAGGGTCAGGTCAGGCCTCCCAGGGGTGAGACGGTGATGCCGGCGCGTTCGCAGACCCAGTACGGGTCGGGGCCGAGCTCCGGCTCGATCCGGAGCTCGTGGTCGTGGAGGTCGTCGCAGGCGGTGCAGCGCGGCCAGCGGCTGCCGGAGTCGACGAGGCGGTCCTGGACGTCCTGCGCGACCAGGCCGGCGATGTGCTCGGCGCCGTCCGGCCACTGATCCAGCCACCACTGCCGATCGGCGACGGCATCCTCCAGCAACGACACCATCACCGCATCGTCGAACCCGCGCGCGGCGAGGTCATGCAGCACCAGCGCCCGCGCGGTCAGTAACACCCCTGGCTCGTTCATCGCCCTTCAGAGTGCCAGACCCCACCGACAAAACCCACGCCCGCCGACCGGCGAGCACCTTGGGAAGCCACCAACCGGATTCCGGCGACCGAAACGGTTGGTGGCTGCCCAAAGTGAGGGGGTTGGATCAGCCGGGGGTGGGGGTGGGGTCGATGCGGTTGGCGAGGCGGACCTCGTGGTCGGCGGCGGCGCGGAGTACGGCGCCGATGCGCGAGCGGACGGACGTGCGCGGCACGTCGTACGGCTGCTGGGGAGCGTTCGGGAGTGCCGACTGGCTGAGGCTGCGGGCGTTCTCGACAGCGGTGGTGCCGGCGATGAAGTACGTCATGGTGCTGCTCCCTCCTGAGAGCGTGGTCGGTCGCCCCGGGAACCGAGCGGTTCCGGGGAAGGTTGTGTGGTTGTCAGGGCCGCGGAGCCGGTCCGCTGCTGGAGCGGACGATCAGCTGGGTCGGCATCAGTTGCTGCCGTTCGGTCGTCGCCGGGTCCAGCAGGATCCGTCCGACCGCGCGGCCTTTGTCCTTGATCGGCTGCCGGACCGTCGTCAGCCCGGCGGCCGCGGCGGCCGGGATGTCGTCGAACCCGGCCAGCGACAGATCGCGACCCGGGGTCAGCCCCCGGACCTTCATCGCCTCCAGCGCGCCGAGCGCCTGGACGTCGCTCAGCCCGACGATCGCGGTCGGCCGGTCCTGCGAGTCCAGGACGTACTCCGCTCCGCGCAGCCCGGAGGCGATCGCGTTGTGCCCGCCGGAGACGATCCGCAGCCGGGCGTCCGGCATCGCCTTCTGCAGGCCGCGGATCCGCAGCTCACAGTCGGTGTACCCGACCTCGTCGACGGTCAGCTCCATCGGCCGCCCGCCGGCCGCCTGCGCGTTGTCGACCAGTACGACGACGTCGCGGTGCCCGAGCCGGGCCAGGTGCTCGCCCAGTTGCGCGGCCGCCTCGACCTCGTCGATCGCGACCCAGGACAGGTCCGGGTGGTCGCCCCGATCGGTCGACACCGCGGGAATCCCGCGGTTCGCCAGGATCTCCAGCGCCGGGTGTCCGCCCGGTACGCAGAAGATCGCGGCCGCGTCGATCGCCGCCTGCTGCACGGCGTTGCTGCCGCCGGCGATGTCCTTGGAGCTCAGCGGCATCAGCAACAGGCTGGTCGAGAACTCCTCGGCGACCTCCGCGAGCCCGGCGAGGAAGCCGACCGCGTACGGATCCGAGAACGCGTAGGCCAGCTTGTCGGTGAACAGCACCCCGACCGCGCCCGCCTTCCCGCTCCGCAGCGCGCGGGCCGAGGCGTCCGGTCCGGAGTACCCGAGCTCGTGGGCGGTCGCCAGGATCCGCTCGCGCAGCGCGGTGGAGAGCTGGTCGGGTTTGTTGTAGGCGTTCGACACCGTCGACGGCGACACGCCCACGGCCTTCGCCACGGTCTTCAGCGTCACCCCGGCCATCTTGTACACCTCTTCTGTATCGTTCTTCTAAATCGTTCTAGAAAAACGATACAGAAGCTCGCTGGCGAGTGCAACCCGAATTCGCCGGGAGTGCGAGAGGATGTACGGCATGGGTTCGTTGCTGGAGATCATCGCGTTGCATCCGGCGGACGCGGAGGCGGCGCAGGAGGGTGGGGCGGACCGGCTGGAGCTGTGCGCCTCGATGGAGGCGGACGGGTTGTGCCCGTCGGTGTCGACCGTCAGCGCGATCCGGCGGGTCACCGACCTGCCGTTGCGGGTGATGCTGCGGCTGGAGAACTCGTTCACCACCAACGGCGCCGACCTGAACCGGCTGACCGCGATGGCGCAGTCGTTCCTGTCCGCGGGGGCGGACGGGTTCGTGCTCGGGTTCCTGACCCCGGACAACCAGGTGGACGGCGAGTCGGTCGGCCAACTGGTCAGCACGTTCGCCGGTACGCCGTGGACGTTCCACCGGGCCATCGACGCAGTGCTCGAGCAGCAGCCCGCCTGGCGCGCGCTGCGGACCCTGCCCGGGCTGGACTGCGTACTGACCGCGGGCTCGTCCATCGGCGTCGCCCACGGGCTGGACGATCTGTGCAGGCTCGCGAAGGAGGACCCGGCCGTGGCCGGCGTGATGATGGCGGGCGGCGGCCTGCAGCCGGAGCACGTCCCGTGGCTGTACCAGAGCGGCGTACGCCGTTTCCACGTCGGTACGTCGGTCCGCCAGGACGGGTCGTGGACCAAGGCGTACGTGAACTCCCGCTTCGTCCGCTCCTGGCGCAACCTGCTCGACGCCCAGGACGCCCGCGAATGATCCTGATCGACCCGCCCGCCTGGCCGGCCTGGAACCGGATCTGGTCGCACCTGGTCAGCGACGAGTCCTACGACGAACTGCACACGTTCGCGAAGTCCGCAGGGATCCCGGCCCGCGGCTTCGACCGCGACCACTACGACGTACCGAGCGACCGGTACGACGACCTGGTGGAAGCCGGCGCAGTACAGGTCTCCAGCCGAGAGCTGGTGGAGCGGCTGATCGCGTCAGGCCTGAGGCAAAGGAAAAGGCCCTCAACAGGTTGAGGGCCTTTTCGTTCTAGTCGAGCAGTTCGGTCACGGTGCCGGCGGCGACGGTGTGGCCGCCCTCGCGGACCGCGAAGCCGAGGCCGACGTCCATCGCGACCGCCTTCTCCAGCTCCACTCCGAGCTCGATCGTGTCGCCGGGCATCACCAGGGTGATCTCACCCAGGTCGATCCCGCCGGACACGTCCGTGGTCCGGAAGTAGAACTGCGGCCGGTAGTCCGCGGCGAACGGCGTGTGCCGGCCGCCCTCGGCCGTGGACAGCGCGTGCAGGTTCGCCCGGAACTTCCGGTGCGGCCGCACGCTGCCCGGCAGTGCCACCACCTGGCCGCGACGGACCTCGTCGCGCTTCACGCCACGCAGCAGCACCGCCGCGTTGTCGCCGGCGTCCGCGGACGCCAGCGACTTGCCGAACGTCTCCAGACCGATCGCCGTACTGACCACCGTCGGGCCGAGGCCGACGACCTCGACCTGGTCGCCGAGCTTCAGCGAACCGCGCTCGACAGCACCCGTGACCACCGTGCCGCGGCCGCTGATCGTGAGCACGTTCTCGATCGGCATCAGGAACGGCTCGCCGAGCTCACGGTCCGGCACCGGCACGTAGTCGTCGATCGCGTCCAGCAGCTCGCCGACCGCGGCCGTCCACCGCGGGTCGCCCTCGAGCGCCTTCAGCCCGGACACCCGAACCACGGGTACGTCGTCACCCGGGAAGCCGTACTCCGAGAGAAGCTCGCGGACCTCCAGCTCGACCAGGTCGAGCAGCTCCGGGTCGTCGACGGTGTCGGCCTTGTTCAGCGCGACCACCAGGTACGGCACGCCCACCCGGTGCGCGAGCAGGACATGCTCACGCGTCTGCGGCATGGCGCCGTCCTGCGCGGAGACGACCAGGATCGCGGCGTCCACCTGAGCGGCGCCGGTGATCATGTTCTTCACGTAGTCGGCGTGCCCGGGCATGTCGACGTGCGCGTAGTGCCGGGTCGCGGTCTCGTACTCGACGTGCGAGATGTTGATCGTGATCCCGCGCTGCAGCTCCTCCGGCGCACGGTCGATGCCGTCGAAGGCGACGAAGCGGTTCACGTCCGGGTCGCGCTCGGCGAGCACCTTGGTGATGGCGGCGGTCAGGGTGGTCTTGCCGTGGTCGACGTGCCCCATCGTGCCGATGTTGAGGTGCGGCTTGGTCCGCACGAACTGGCTCTTGGCCATGAGTTTTCCTTTGCTGTTCAGAAGATTCGACAGAGCCAGGACCCTCCGGCAAGCCCGCACGACGCTGTCACCGCGTGAGGGGGCCGGTAGCCAGCCACCCTCCTCCGCGGGTCCTGCTCAGCAGGAGGAGGGTCAGCTTCGAGTGGCCGAATCGACTGATGCAGCCCACGTGGGAGCGCCCGTCAGGCACTGGCCTGACAGGTCGAACTCGAAAACCACGCGGAACATGGGGATCACGGTAGGTATGAACGGAGTCCGGGGCAACAGAATTCCCCGGGGGTCAGTTGAGCGCGAAGAGCCGGGTTCCGTCGGAGAAGATCGGGCGGGCGGCGGCCACCGTGACAGCTGGCTCGTCGCAGGTGACGGTTTCGGACTTGGCCACCGTCTGGGTGTTGGAGCCGGCCAGGATCGGCCGGGCCTGGATGCCGTTGGAGCCGATCAGCACCGGCGAGCAGCTGCCGTTGGCCTGCGGCATCAGCGTGACGACCCGTCCGTCCGGCAGCAGCCCGAACCCGTCGCGCGGGTACTCCGGGTGCTGCAGCTTGGGCGGTACCTGCAGCAGGTGGTGCCACTGCGGCGTACCGTCGGCGGGGCTCGACGCGGACACGTCGTACGTCTGCGGCTGGCCTGAGTCGTTGCCGGTTCGGCAGGTGATCAGTACGAGGGACGCGTGCGTGGCGGCGAGCTGTGCGTCGCAGGACGAGGAGCCGAGCCGTGGGCGTGGAGTGCCTGGCACTGGTGACGTCCAGAGGAGGTTGCCCGTGCTGGTGTCCACGGACCACTGGTAGAGCGTGCCGCCGGCAGCGCCGGTCCAGATCAGCCCGGAGATCTCACGGGTGTCGGGGACGGAGACCAGCTGGCCGACCCAGGTCGACGGGTCCAACTCGGCGCTCAGGTCGATCCGGGCGCCCAGGTTGACCTCCCACTTCTGGGCACCGGTCTGGAGGTCCAGTCCGCGTACGACTGCACCGTTGCCGGCACAGGCGTCGACGACGACCGCCTGGTCGCCGACCAGCGCGCCTTGCGTCACATTGCAGCGCACCTGCGCCCGCCAGTGCGTCGGGTTGCTCACGCCGTGGGAGACGACGTAGTTGCCCTCTGCCACCAGCAACTGGTCCGAGTCGACAGCCAGCGCCGTACCGTCGGAGTCGACCTCGGTCAGCACCTTCCCGCTCACCGCGTCGAGTACGGCGTACGTCGGCAGCTTGATGCCCGTGGGTTCGCCGTACTGGGCCCGGGGGAGGTGCGCAGCGAGGACCTGGCCGTCATCTGACACCACCAGACCCCGTGAGCCGCTGGACGCCGCGTCTTGTACGTCGGCCCGCGAGTAGCGCCACCGGATCTGACCCGTGGCCGCGTCGGACATCACCACACCGTCCGAGCGCAGCTCCGCGACACCACCCGCCGTACCGGTGATGGCACCCGTTGCCGGGACCTCACGGCTCCACGCCAGCGTCCCGTCGAGCTGCACCGGCTGCTGGGTCGGCTGGATCGTCGTGGTCGTGCTGACCGTGTTAGCGGTCTCCAGCCGAGCCTGTACGAAAGGCTCACCAGCAGAGACCACGACCCACGCCAGCAGCGCTCCACAGACAGCCGTGGCGCCAACGCCCATCCAGCGCGGAGGAGCCTGCGCGTACGCCGGTGCGAGCCGCAGCCGGAGCGCCAACGCCAGCAGCGCCCCTGCGAGTACCAGTGCCGCGGACGCGATCAGCAGGTACGGCCAGCGCTCCGACATGGCCGCGCCGGGCTGAGCGGCCGGCCAGCGCCACCAGCACACGCCAACCGCGATCAGCCCGACGGCAGCGAAGACGATCGCCGGGACGGTCACGAGACGCCGCTGCGTCCTGCGGAACCACGCACAGGTCAGGGCGGCCGCTACCGCCGTACCGGCGATTGGTGCCCAGACCGGGAAACCGCTGACGTCGGACGGCTCGGCCGGCCACTTGGCCGCCGCGCCGAGACCACGGCCGAGCAGGACCGAGGACGCGACCACCGCACCGAGTGCGGCGCCGAAGTAGATGACCGGGATCAGCCCGCCGATCGGTCGGGCTGCCCTAGGGCCCAGGGCTTCGACCTCCCGTGTGAGGTTCTCCCTGGCCGGCCTCTCCCACTCCTCGTGACCCCTGGGGGTCACATAGAGCCGGGTCTCGCTCAGCGCCTGCAGGAACGACATCCGCCCGCGGGCGAAGTCCCGGTCGGCGACGTGCTGGTACTCCTGCCGGATCCCGGCCGCGTACTCGTCGTACCGCGACTTCGGCAGGCTCAGGATCCGCAGGTCGGCGTCGCACAGCACGGCGCCGTTGCGGTCGTCCGCGGCGCAGTCGTGCTTGGCGGTCAGCCGGACCAGCCGCCCGATCTCGGCGACCCGGTCGGCGGCCACGCCGTACGCGGCCAGCTCGAGCTCGGCCAGCTGGGCCGAGACCTCCTCGTTCTCACCGGGGTCGGCCTGTGGGTCGTAGATCGCGTCGTGGAACCAGGCCGCCAGCCGGACGGTGTCCGCGTCGTCGGCGTACTCGGCCAGTTCGTCGACCGTGGCCAGTACCTCGGTCAGGTGCTGCCGGTCGTGATAATGCCGATGTTGCTCTGCGTAACGAGCCAGCAGATCGTCGCCCAACGGCTGCGCGTGCGGCAGCAGGCGATTCCACTGGTCGCGCAGGTCCATGGATATGGAGTCTGGCACCCGTTGGGAGTCCGGACGGACGGATCCGGGATTCCCGAATCGGTCCGTGGCCAAAGGGTTATCGGCTCGTCACCTGACCCCCAGGAAGTGCGGTACAGGTCACACTCCGCCGTCAACGAGAGGGGGGTTGACACCCATCGACTACCGGGAGTCACTAACGCAGGGCGATCACGGTGTTCGGGCCGGAGGTGAGTACGAGATTGCCGACCGCCCGCGGGTCCCGGGCGCAGACGATGCCGCTGGGCAGCCGGACCTGGCGGAGGCCGGCCCGGTTGATCACGTTCGCGACGCAGCCGGTGCCCGAACGGCTCAGCGAGACCACCCGGCCGTCCGCGGTCACCGTGACCTTCGCCCGCGGGCTGACCGGTGCCACCGTCTGCCAGGCGGTCAGCCCGGTGTTCGCGTCGATGGCGGTGACCACGGTCCGGCGGCTCTCCACAGTGCTCGGCCCCGGGCAGTCGACGACGATCAGGTACTTCCCTGCGGCGTTCAGGAGCGTGCGGCAGGCCCAGCTCTTCGGCACGTCCCAGCGCCACCGGATGTCGCCCGTACTCGGCTCGATCGCGGTCAGCGCAACCGGTACGTCGGTGTCGCCGCCGGGTTCGGCCACCACGACCAGACCGGCCACGACGACCGGCCGCCGGTAGCTGTCCGGTGAGGTCTTGGTCCACAGCTTCTTGCCGGTCTGGACATCCAGCGCGGTCATCTGGTCCGGCTGATCGTCGCAGGTGTGGCTGACGAAGGCGAGCACCGTCTCGGCCGTGGCGATCGCGCCGAGGTCTGTGCAGTTGCCGGACTCGTACGTCCAGCGCTCATGCCCGCTCGGGTCGACGCCGTGCAGCTTGCCGCTGCGTTCGCCCGTCAGGAGCGGTTGGGACTGCTGGATGAACCTGTCCCGCGTCCGGCCGGGCCACGCGGCCTCACGGCGGCCTGTGTCCGCGTTGAGCAGCAGGTACCCGACGCCGGCGAACAGGGCGAGCACGTACTCGCCGTTGCCGGTGGTTGTGATGACCGGCTTCTCGTCGGAGTCCGAGCGGCTGTAGCGCCAGCGCAGTGCCCCGGTGGCCGCGTCGAGCATCTCCACCACGCCGTCCGGGCGGGGGATCGCTACGCCGAAGCGTGTGCCGATCGCTTCCTCCGCGCCGGTACCGGCGACCGACTCGCTGACCCAGGCGACGCTTCCGTTGAGAACGGACGGGGTGGCCACACCGGCCTGCTGTGGGGAGCCTTCGAGGCGTTCGTTGGACGAGAGCACGTAGTTGCGTGACAACGGCTGGACGATCAGCAGGAGCACGAGGGCAACAGCAACCGGTACGACGAGCCAGGCGAGTTGCTGGCCCAAGTTGCGCGCCGGGAGATAACGGGCGGTCCGGGTGCGAAGCAGGGACGCCACCAGCCCGGCTCCGCTTGCTACGAGCAGCAGGATCAACGCTGAGATCAGGAGCGGCACACGGAGGCCTACGCCGGTGGCGGGGTTGGTTCTTGGTGTCTGGGCCCAGGCGATGAGCAGGCCGGTCACTGCAATCGCCAGTACTGTGCCCGCGATCAGGCGTGCGCGCTGGCTGGCACTGCGGGCGCAGCGGAACAGCATTGGGGCGCTGAAGAACGAGAGAACGGCCAGCGCGACCGTAGGCCACCCGACTTCGTCGTCGGCGGTTGGGATCTGCCAGGACGCGCCAGAGGCGGCAATCGCGACCACGGCGGCCGCGACTGCGCCGAACGTGGCCGTAGCCGTCAGCCCGGCCTGCTGCCAGCCACGCCAGGGTGCCGGCAGCTCAGTGTCCAGTCCGGCGAGCTCTGACTCCAGGTTCAGGCGTGCGACCTGGCCGAGCCGTTGACGCGCCAGTTGCGTGCGGTACAGGTGCCCGTCGAGCAGGTCGCGTACGTCGTCGTACCGGTGCTCGAGGGCGGCTTTCCGCTCGCCCGCGTCACGGCGTACCTCGGCCGTGTGCACGGCGTACCGGGTGGGATCGGAGGCGAGGATGGCGTTCACGGCGTCGAGCAGTACGTCGCCGTTCGCGTCGCGGCGAGGCGGTGCGTAGGAGTCCGGCGGCGGCGCGGCGAGGTCCCCGGTCAGACGGATCAGCCGCGCGACCTCGGCGATCCGGATGGACGGTACGCCGTACTGCGGGAGCCGCTGCTCGGCCAGCCGGGCCGACGCCTCGGCGTCCTCGGGCGGGGTGCCGCCGGGCTCGTGGACCGCCCGGTGGAACCAGGCCGCGAGCCGGACGCTGGTCGGATCGGTGGAGAGCTGGATCAGCGAATCCAGCGCGGTCAGCACGATGTTCAGGTACTGGTCGCGGTACGCGCGGCGGGTGCGGTCGACGTACCGCGCGACCAGGTCGTCCGCCAGCGAGGCAGACCCGGGCAGCAGGTCATCCCAGCGCGCCCGAAGTTCCACCACCGCTTCAGTCTGCCAGCAGCACTACTGCAACCAGCCCACGATCACCCCACCGCCACCTTGCGGTTAGGTCCTGGTTACTGCTGGGCCGACAGAACCCCGGTGAGCAGGCCCGGGTACAGGCCCTCGAGGTCGTCGCGGCGCAGCAGGCTGATTCGCCGGGTGCCGTCGGTGTGGGTGGAGATCACGCCGGCCTCGCGGAGGATCTTCAGGTGGTGGGCGCGTGTGGACGCCGTCACCGGGAGCTCGATCTCGCCGCAGCAGATGCCGGCCGGGTGGTCGGCGAGCGCCCGGACGATGGTCAGCCGGACCGGCTCGCCCAACGCCTGCAGAACCGCCTCGACGCGGATCTCACCCCGCTCCGGCTGCGGGAGGACTTTGGTGGCCATGGGTCCATAGTACGACGCCTGTCGAAGTTCGATGATCTTCGTAGTACGATAACCGTCGAACTACTATCCGATGTCTCCGGAAGGTCGTCATGTCCGCACGGATCTACCTGCTCGGCGCCGGCGCGTTCGCGGTCGGCACCAGCGCGTACGTCGTGTCCGGGGTGCTGCCCGACGTCAGCTCCGAGCTGCACGTCTCGCTGACCGCCGCGGGCCAGCTGGCCACCGCGTTCTCGCTGTCGTACGCGATCGGTGCGCCGATCCTGTCCACGCTGACCGGCCGGTGGGAGCGACGTACCCTCCTGATCGCCGCACTGGTCCTGGCCGCGCTCGGCAACCTGATCGCCGCAGTGGCCGGCAACTACCCGCTGCTGATCGTCGGCCGCATCGTGGCCGCGTTCGGCGCCGCCGCGTACACCCCGGCCGCCACACTCTTCGCCACCAGCTTGCTGCCGCCCGAGGAACGCGGCAGGGCAGTGGCCATCGTGTTCGGCGGCCTCTCGTTCGCGCTGGTTCTCGGCGTTCCAGCAGGAACGTTGCTGGGTCCGACACTCGGCTACAAGGGCGTCTTCGCGCTCATCACCGCAGTCACCGTGCTGGTCGCCGTTGTCGAGCGTGCCGCGCTCACAAAGGTCGACGCGCCACCCGCGGTCAGCCTGCGGGAACGATTCGCCGGAGTCACCGACCGGCGCGTGCAGATCGTCCTGGCGATGACTGTGGTCGCCGTGCTCGCCGCGTTCAGCGTGTACATCTACATCGTCCCGCTGCTCAAGCACACCGCCGGTCTGAGCGGCAATGCAACCAGCCTGCTGCTCGTGCTGTACGGCGTTGGCGCGGTGATCGGCAACTTCCTCGGCGGCCGGATCACTGACCGGTTCGGCAGTCTGCGCGCGCTGGTCGTCCTGATGCTCGGCATTACCGCTGTTCTCGCCACACTCGACCTGACACTGACCACAGAGTTGGGTGCCGGACTCGCTCTGGTCGTGTGGGGCATGTTGACCTGGGCCTTCAACCCGCCGATCCAGAACCTCCTGCTGGAGCTGGGCGGGGGTCTGCTGATCTCTCTCAACGCCTCCGCGATCTACCTGGGCGCCGGTCTGTCCGCTGTGGTCGGCGGACTGGTGATCCAGACGCTCGGCGTCGGGTACCTGCCCGTACTGGCGGCTGCACTGTCCCTGGTGGTGCTGGGCTTGCTCTACCTGCTGTGGCGCGACCCGTCCCTGCGACAGGTGGAACAGCTCGAGCGTGACGAGGACGTCTACGTGACAGCAGCCGCTGACTGAGGAGGGTCAGGCGGTTTCTAGTACCTCTGGGAGGTCCTCACTGTGCAAAACGACCAGTGAGGTGACGGCACGAGTCAGACAGACGTACAGGCGGCGGAGGCCGGTCCGCTCGTCGGCCTCGCCCGCCACGATGCCGGCCGGCTCCACCAGTACTACGTGGTCGAACTCGAGGCCCTTGGCGAGTGAGGCCGGTACGACGTCCAGGTGGGCGTCGACGTCGTCCTCGTCGCCCAGCACCGAGAAAGCCATGCCCTGCAAGGCTTTCCGGGTCGCCGGGACCAGAGCGTCCGGAACGATCAGCCCGATCGACCCGAGCCGCTCGGACGCCTCCTGTACGGCGGTGACCGCAGCGGCGAGGCTGTCCGGTACGCGGGTGATCGTCAGCTCACCACGGGCCCGCCGTACGGCTGTCGGCGGTTTGAGGTGCGGGGCGATCGTTGGGAGCAGACGGGCGGCGTACTCGATCACCTGACCGGGGACGCGGAAGCCGGCGGTCAGCTCCTCGGTGTGAGCGCCGATCTTGCCCAGATGCATCAGGGCCTCGTCCCAGGACGGTGTGGCCCACGGTGTGGTGCCTTGTGCGATGTCCCCGAGCACAGTCATCGACCCGGTGGAGCAGCGGCGGCCGACAGCGCGCAGCTGCATCGCCGAGAGGTCCTGGGCCTCGTCGAGCACCACGTGGCCGAGGGACGGCGTACGGTCGACCAGGTCCGCGATCTCGTCGATCAGCGTGGCATCGGCAACGGACCACTTGGCCGCGCCGGGGGAGCGCGGCACCTTGTCCCAGATCAGCAGCGCCTGCTCCTCGGCGGTGAGGATGCCGTCCGCGTGCTCGGCCAGCAGGTCCGGCTCGGTGAACAGGCGGAACAGCAGCTTCGCAGGGTCGACAGCCGGCCACAGGGCCTCGGCGTACTGCTTGACCGGACGGCTCCTGGCGACAGAATCCTGCACGCGGTCGTCCGGCGAGTCCCCGGCCGCCTCCATCCGCAGCAGCACCGCATGGGCCAGCCGCTGCGGCAGCATCGCCCTGCCGGCGCCGTACCGGATGCCGCGCGTCCGGAGCTCGTCGACCAGTTCCTCGGCCTGGTACGTCGCCACCCGCCAGCGGTGCGCCCCCCGCGGTACGACGAGGGCCTCCTCGGGCTGCTTCACGTGCGCCCACACCGCGCGGTGCAGGAGCTCGGCCATCCGGGCGTCGCCCTTGAGGACGTCGACCGGCGCCGGACCCGGCCCGGCGATCTTGACCCGGGCAACCATCTCCTCGACCGTCGTCTGCTTCGCCTCGATCTCACCGAGAGCCGGCAGGACGTCCCCGATGTAGCGCAGGAAGCTGGCGTTCGGGCCGACCACGAGCACACCGGCGCGGCTGAGCTGGTCCCGGTACGCGTACAGCAGGTACGCCGCCCGGTGCAGCCCGACGGCGGTCTTCCCGGTCCCGGGCGCGCCCTGGACGCAGATGGTCTCGCCGACGCCGGCCCGGACGATCACGTCCTGCTCCGGCTGGATGGTGGCGACGATGTCGCGCATCGGGCCGGAGCGCGGGCGCTCGATTTCCGCATCGAGGATGTCGCTGTGTTGCTCGGCCGCACCGCTCGCGGTCAGGTCCTCGTCCTCGAACGCGGTCATCTCGCCATGCGTGAAGCCGAACCGCCGCCGGACGCCGACGCCCATCGGCTCGGTCTTGCTGGCCCTGTAGAACGGCACCGAGATGTCGGCCCGCCAGTCCACCACGAGCGGCTCGCCGAGCTCGTCGTTGACGTGCCGGCGGCCGATGTGAAACGTCTCGTCGGTCGGCTCGAGGTAGTCCAGCCGGCCGAAGAACAACGGCACGTCCGGGTCGTCCTCCAGCTCCTTCATCCGCCGGAAGATCGCGGCCTGCAGGAACTCCTGGTTGACCCGGTCCGCGCTGTGGATCTCCAGCGAGCCGGTCTTCTCCCGCATCAGCGCCAGCGCGGCCCGGGAGCTCTTCAGGTAGTCCTGCTCCGCCTGAAGGGTGTCGGACGTGTCTGCGGGCATGCTGGAACCTCCGGCGAGTGTGGGGAGCCCAGCCACGTTACTTGACCACCATGCGTCACGGAACCGAATTAAGAGGGCGTCCGAGCGCCCTGCGCCTGGACGCCCTCTCACCCCTTCACCGCGCCGGTCAGGACTCCCTTCGCGAAGTGCCGCTGCAGGAACGGGTAGATGATCAGGATCGGCACGATCGACACCACCAGGATCGCCATCTGGATCGATGCCTGCGGCGGCAGCAGTTCGGTGCCGAGTTCGGCGCTGCCGAGCTGCGTGTCGTTGATGACGTACGTCCGCAGTACCAGCTGCAACGGCCACAGTTTGGAGTCGTTCAGGTACAGCAGCGCGGAGAAGAACGCGTTCCAGTACGCGACCGCGTAGAACAGGCCGATCACCGACAGCACCGCCCTGGACAGCGGCAGCACGATGTACGAGAACGTCATCAGCTCACCCGCGCCGTCGATCCGGGCGCTCTCGGTGATCTCGCTCGGCAGGTTCATGAAGAACGCCCGCAGTACGACGACGTTGAACGCGCTGATCATCGTCGGCACGATCAGCGCCCAGAGGCTGTCCAGCAGCCCGACGCCCTTGACCGTCAGGTACAGCGGGATGATCCCGGGGGAGAACAGCATGCTGAACAGCACGATCATCAGGATCGGCCGGCCCGCCGAGAACCCGGGCCGGGACAGCGCGTAGGCGAGCAGACACGACACGGTCAGGCTGAGCAGCGTGCCGACGATCGTCACGAAGATGCTGACGAACAGCGCCCGGGTCACCACGCCGCCGGCGAACAGCGACTCGTACGCCCGGAGGTTGATCGACTTCGGCAGGAGGACGAGGCCGCCGGACTCGTTGATCTGCTTGTTCGGCGCGACGCTGGTCGAGATCACCCCGACGAACGGGAGGATCACGACCGCGCAGAAGACCAGCAGGACCAGGCCCTTGAAGGCCCGCATCGGCCAGCCGGGCATCGGTACACCCTGAACGATCTTGCGGCTCATCGTTGGTACACCCCCTGCTCACCGAAGATGTGGGCGACCTTGTTCGCGGTCAGCACGAGGATCACGCCGACAACGCCCTTCACCAGGCCGACCGCCGCCGCGACACCCCAAGCCCCGCCGAGTACGCCGTTGTTGTAGACATACGTGTCCAGTACCTCGCTGACGTCCCGCCCGACCGCCTGCTGCTGCAGGACGATCTGCTCGAACCCGACCGTGAGCGAGTCACCGAGTCGCAGGATGAACAGCAGGATGATGATTCCGCGCAGCCCGGGCAGCGTGACGTGCCAGAGCTGCCGCATCCGGGTCGCGCCGTCCACACTCGCCGCCTCGTACAGCTGCGAGTCGATCTGGGACAGCGCGGCCAGGAACAGGATCGTGGCCCACCCGGTGTCCTTCCAGATGATCTGCGACGTCAGCAGCACGTGGAACAGTTCGGAGTTCCCGATGATGTTGATCGTCGACAGGTCGTGCGAGCGCAGGTAGTTGTTCAGCAGGCCGCTGCCGCCGAGCATCTGCTGGAACAGCGCGACCACGATCACCCAGGACATGAAGTGCGGCAGGTACAGGATGCTCTGCGCGATCCGCTTGATCCGCTCGGAGAACAGTGAGTTCAGCAACAACGCCAGCAGGATCGGCGCCGGGAACACGAACACCGACTGCAGGCTGGTCAGGATCAGCGTGTTCTTCAACGCCCGCAGGAACGCCGGGTCGCCGTTGAAGATCACGCTGAAGTTCTCCCAGCCCGACCAGTCGCTGCCACCGATCCCGAGGAACGGCTGGTAGTCCTTGAACGCGATGATGTTGCCCAGCAACGGCACGTAGTGGAACGCGATGATCAGCGCGACCCCGGGCAACGCGAACAGCAGCAGCACCCGGTCCCGCACCAGCCGCCGCCCGAGACTCAGCCGTTCCCGCGACCGCTTCGAAGTCCTTTGCAGCATTACTTCCCTGCCGTGTCGGAGAGCGCCTGCTCGAGCTCGGCGCGCATCTTGTCGCCGCCGGACGACTTCCAGGTCTGCACCGCCGCGGCCCAGTCGGACACCGGCTTCTTGCCCTGCACGATCTGGTTCTCCAGGTCGTCCATGGTCTTCTTGAGCTGGGTCTGCTTCTTCGACACCGTGTCGGAGTACAGGCCGTACGACGCGTCGTACGCGAGGCGTTTCGCGACCTTCTCCTGGATCGCGTGCTGCTTCTGCGGCACGTCAGGCTTGCCGGCCCAGTACAGCGCCAGCGCGGAGTCGCTGATGTACTGCAGACCGATGCCCGTTTCCACCGTGCCGGTCTTCGTCGGGACCGGGTCCGTGCCCTGCAGGGTGTAGTGCCGGCCGGCGACGCCGTACTTGCGGAACAGGTACTCCTCGGTGCCGAACGGCGCGGCCATCCAGTTCGCGATCTTCAGCAACGTCTCGGCCGAGTGCTTGCTGTTCTTGCTGAACGACGTGAGGTTGTTCAGAGCCGAACCCATCCACGGCGCACCTTCACCACCGTCGAAGCCCGGTACGTCGAGCATGTTCACCGCGAACGCGGGGCCGGCGGTGTTGTCGGAGTAGTACTGGTTCCAGGCCACGAAGCTGTCGTAGTCGAACGCCGCGATACCACCGTTGAACCACTGCTTGCGGGCGCTGGCCTTGTCGTTGAAGGCATCCGGGTTCACCACGCCGGCGGCGACCATCTTGCGGCCGGCTTCGAGCGCCTGCTCCTGCGCCTCGTGCTCGTACATCGAGGTGAACTTGCCGCCGTCTTCCTTCCACACGTTCGGGATCGACAGCATCATCCGGATCGTCGACATCGGCACCCGAGTCCAGGCCCACTTGTTCTGCTTGGCCGCGGTCATCTCCTTCGCCAGGTCGAAGAACTCCTGGAAGTTCTTCGGCGCCGGGTCCTTGATGCCCTTCGCCGCGAGCAGGTCCTCACGGTAGAGCGCGAGCGACGTCCGGGACATACCGCGCGGTACTGGGACGCCGTAGATCGCGCCGTTGAAGACGCAGCCCTTCCAGTACTCGGTCGGCAGGTTCGCCAGGAACGGGTACTTGTTCACGGCGTCGCCGGACAGGTGCTCGGTCAGGTCCATGCACTTGGACTTCACCAGGCCCGGGATCTGTGGCGTGTCGGGCGGGATGTTCAGGATGTCGGGCAGATCGCCACCCGCGATCCGCGTCGCGAACTTGTCCTTGTACTCGTCGTTCGACGCCATGCTGATCTGCAGCTCGGAGCCGAGGCGTTTGTCGAGTTCCTGCCAGAACTGGTTCTGGTCGGCGGCCGGCGGGATCGCGCCGGGGATGTTCGTCATGAACGTGATCGGCTTGCCGTCGCCGGGGGCGTCGGCGATCGCCTTCACCGGGTTCGCCGGGTACTTGAGGAAGCCGTCCAGCACCACGTCGGTGCCGGGCAGGTCCGGCTTGATCTCGCCGTACTTGGTGTACGTCGGCAGCTTCACGGCCGCGTTCGCCGCGGCGCTGTTCTTCTTGCCGGACGCGCACCCCGCCAGCAGCGGCGTACCCGTGACCGCGACAGCGGCGGCGGCCAGGCCGCCGCCGAGGAAACTTCTTCTGCTGACCGGCATGAGGCCTCACTTCCATCGGAGGGCCACACCATGACATAGTACGTCCTATGTCTTCAAGAGTCGGCGCTTCGGAAATCTTCGATCCGGCGGGCAGCGGGTACCACACGTTCCGCATCCCGTCGGTGCTGGCGCCTGGCTCGTCGGTGCTCGCGTTCTGCGAGGGCCGGCGGCACGGGGCCGGCGACGCCGGCGAGATCGAGGTCGTGCTGCGGCGCTCGCTCGACGGCGGGCGCACCTGGCTGCCGCTGCAGGTGGTGTCCGCGGCGCGGGGCAAGACCTGTGGGAACCCGGTGCCGGTGATCGATCCGGGGACCGGCGACATCGTGCTCGTGACGGTGCAGAACGGCGCGGACGCGGTCGAGCTGTCGCTTGCCCGGGGCACCGATCCGGTCGACGGACGGCGGGTGTTCGTGCAGCGATCGTCCGACGACGGCGCTTCGTGGTCGCCTGGGGTGGAGATCACCGCGCAGGTCAAGCCGGACGACTGGGGCTGGTACGCGACCGGGCCGTGTCACGGGATCACCTTGCGTACCGGACGGCTCGTCGTACCGGCCAATCATTCTTCGGTGCCGTCCGAGCCTGTGGACGACCTGATCCGGCTGAACGGCGGGCACTGCATCTACAGCGATGACGGCGGTGCCACCTGGTCGGTCGGGTTCGTGGACCGCAACGACGGCCCGGAGATCAACGCGAACGAGACCGCCGTCGCCGAGCTCCCGGACGGGCGTCTCTACTTCAACGCCCGCAACCACCAGGGCACCGGACCGGCCCGCATCCACGCCTGGTCGTCGGACGGGGGTCAGACGCTGGACGCGCCGTACGCCGGGATCCCCGAGATCACCGCACCCGGTATCCAGGGCAGCGTGCTCTGCCTGCCGGACGGGCGGTTGCTGCTGTCCACGCCGGTGCACCCGTCGTCCCGCCGGGAACTGACCGTTTTCGTCTCCGAGGACGCCGGCGAGTCCTGGAAGCCCGCCCTGGTCGTGCACGAGGGCATGGCCGGGTACTCCGATCTGGTGCTGCTTCCGGACGCTTCCGTCGGCATCTTCTACGAGGCCGGTGAGACCTCCTCGTTCGCGACCTTGCGCTTCGCCACATTCGCCCTTTGAGGTTGGGAGACCCCTTGACCGAGTCCGCCCGCTTGACCGGAGTAGTACCGCCGCTCGTCACCCCGCTCACCCCTGAGTACGACGTCGACACCGCGTCGCTCGCCCGGCTGATCCAGTACCAGCTGGCCGGGGGTGTGGACGGGGTGTTCGTGCTCGGCACCTCCGGGGAGGGGACGTTCCTGACGGACGAGCAGCGCCAGGTCGTGCTGGAGACGACTGTCGCGGAGGTTGCCGGTCAGGTGCCAGTTCTTGCCGGTGTCATCGACACGTCCACCGGGCGGGTCGCCGCCCACGTGTCAGCCGCCTTGAAGGCCGGCGTGGACGCACTGGTCGCCACAGCACCCTTCTACGCCGCCACTCACCCCGCCGAGATCGAGCGCCACTTCAAGCGTCTGGCGGCTCAGGCTGAGGGAGTGCCGCTTTACGCGTACGACATCCCACCGCGAGCAGGTACGAAGCTCCCGGCCTCCCTGGTCATGTCTCTCGGCGAGCAGGGTGTAATTGCCGGCGTCAAGGACTCGTCCGGCCAGGAGACCTCACTCCGCGAGCTGGTCATCTCCCGCCGCGAAAAGGCTCTGGATGGTTTCACGATCATGACCGGCTCCGAGGTAACCGTCGACTCCGCGCTGGCCTTCGGCGTGGACGGCGTCGTACCCGGGCTGGGCAACGTGGACCCCGCTGGGTACGCGCGGTTGTTCAAGGCCGCTGTGGGTGGTGATGCGGCTGCTGCGCGGGAGGAGCAGGACCGCCTGTTCCGCCTTTTCGACATCATCAAGGTTCCCGACCGTTCCCGGATGGGCGCCAGTTCCTCGGCGCTGGGCGCGTTCAAGGCAGGCCTCTACCTGCTGGGTGTGATCGACTGCCCGGTCACGGCGTACCCCTGCATTCCTTTGAACGACACGGAGATCGGTGCTGTCCGACCGCTACTGGACCGCGCCGGATTACACTGAGCGGTCCTACTTCAAGGGAGGCCGGCAGTGACAACGGGTGGGCTCAGCCGGGCACGCGGTGCGGCAGGGAACCAGTCCTTCATCCGGGATGCGATGAAGTCGTACATCCTGGAGCGCGGACTGAAGGCGGGTGATCCGCTGCCGAACGAGCAGGAGCTGATGGCCCAGCTCGGCGTCGGCCGGCACCCGCTCCGCGAGGCGATGAAGGCACTGCAGGCCGTCGGGATCATCGAGATCCGGCACGGCTACGGCACGTACGTCGGCGAGGTCAACCTCCAGTCCCTGGAGGACGGGCTGGCCTTCCGCATGTCCCAGTCGATGGCCGGCGACCTCCGCGACGTCCAGAACGTCCTGGAGGTCCGGCAGGCCATCGAAGTAGGCCTGGCCGACGACGTCGTCGAACACTTCAAACACCACGGCTACGAAACCCTGGAACCCATCGTCGAACGCATGGAAGCCCAAGCTGCCGAAGGCAACTACTTCCCCGACGAGGACTGGGCCTTCCACCAGGCCCTCTACGAACCCCTGGGCAACGCCCTCGTCATAGACCTGCTGTCAGTCTTCTGGCGAACCTTCGCCCAGGTAGACGCCCGCCTCCCCGGCGCCCGCTACACCCCCGCAGACGCCGCCGCCTGGCACCGAGACCTCCTCAACACCCTCAAAACGGCCGACCCCACCAGCTACGCCACCTCCATGAAGTCCCACTTCCACGGCATCCACACCCGGCTGGGCGAGTAGGCGCGTGCAA